>DASQAK010000217.1:0-18995 GCA_035635755.1 Candidatus Methylomirabilota bacterium
CGTTGTCACACAGGATTGGCGCCGGGATACAGAGGCCTCTCGCCCGGGTCGTGATCGGAGGTCTCGTGTCGTCGACTCCGCTGACCCTGTTCGTGCTTCCCGCCGTGTACTCCCTCCTCTCGCGGCGGGCAGAGCGCCGCACGGCCTCGGAAACCGGTGCCTGATCCGAATGGTGAACTCCTGACGACGGACCGCTGCCCAGAGCCCGGCACACCGGCGGCTCGGATGCGATTGCTGGCTACTTCTTGAGCGTGAAGGCTCCCGGGCCCAGGAGGATCTGGGCCACGGTCGCGCCGAGGAGGAAGAGCGCGTACTCATACCCATTCTTGCCCGCGAAGATGAAGAAGCCCTGACCCGCGTGCACGAACCAGATGGCCCCCGCCATGACCGGGATGTTGGCGAGAGCCGCCCAGCGGACCAGGATGCCGAGGATCAGCAGGATCCCGCCCAGCCCCTGCGCGAGCAGCAGGTACCAGGCCCCCAGCTCGGGCAGCGGTATGCCCACGCTGCGCTGGTAGGCGATGACTCCCGAGGGAAAGCCGATCTTGTACACGGCCAGGTAGGCGTGGCCGAGGTAGATGAAGCCGAGACAGATGCGTAGCACCAGGGTGCCGTATGCCTCCAGACCGCCTCTGCCCACCCTCGGCTCTCCCGTCGCGACCCGCGTTCAGGACTTTCGGAAGAGGATCTCGCCGACGTACGCCTCGGCGCGCGAGCGCGTATCGTCGGAGTCGATGCCGATGGAGATCGCCTCCATCTTCTCCTCGGGCTCCTCGCCGTAGATCTTCTTGTAGTCCTGGCAGACATTGCGGGACTCGGTCAGCCACTTGTTGAGGTCCGCCTCCCCAGAGCGGACGACCACGTAGGTCACGAGCCCCGTCTTCTGGCTCTTGAAGATGCTCCCCGCCGGCGCCGTCGTGTCCCAGATGTATCCGATGATGCGCGACCGCACGGCCGAGGGAAAGCGGGGGAACGTCACGTAGATCTGCGCGGCCTCGTCGTCGGTGGCCTTCTTGCGGGCGTCGGCGCCCTTGGGAAGCTCGATCACCTTCCACTTCCATTGCAGGATCTGGTAGTCCTTGCAGTCGACCTTGATTTCCTTGTTGATCGTCGAGCTGTCGCCGTTGCTCTTCATCTGCAGGACGCGCGTGGCGTCCTCGCTCACGATCTCGAAGTCGTAGCTGGGACTGCCCCAGTTCTGCGCCTTCCACCCCGCGGGCACGCCCTTCTGGCCCACGGGCGTCTTGGACCAGTCCTCCACGACGAGCTGAGCGCCCTGGCCCCACACGGCGGACGCGGCGGCGAGCAGGACCACGGCCAGGATCGTGCCTCGTCGCATAGTGTCTCCGCGCCCTCCTGTTGAATGGGGTGCCGCGCGCCGACGGATGAGGCGCCCCGGCGAGTATAGCCCACCGCCTATGTTACGGTAAGCGCGTCATGGCGGATCTCCGAGTGGACAAGTGGCTCTGGGCCGCTCGCTTCTTCAAGAGCCGGACGCTCGCCTCCGCCGCGTGCGCCGGCGGCAAAGTCGACGTGAATGACGAGGCCGTTAAGCCGTCGCGCGCCCTTCGGCCGGGAGATTTCGTGCGCATCACCCTGCCGCGCGGCAAGAAGATCGTCAAGGTTGCCGCCCTGTCGGACCGGCGAGGCTCGGGCGCGCAGGCCGCTCTCCTCTACGAGGACCTGACGCCGCCCCCTCCGCCGCGTGAGGGGCGCGTCTTGCCGCCCGTCATCCGCGCCAAGGGCCTTGGTCGCCCGACCAAGCGCGAGCGGCGTCTGATCGAGCGGCTGCATCGTTTCTGACGGCGCCCCACGGTAAGCCTTACGTGGGGCCGTAAATCTTTCGCGTCCTCACGTCCCAGTCGCGGCGGCGAACTTGATCCAAAGCGTGAGATTTCAAGGCCTTCCAATCTTTGCGCCAATCTCCAGCCCTGGCATCCCGGTTGCGATCTCTTACTACCGCGTTTTCATCACGGCTGGCAAACATCTGGGCAGTCAACGGGAAGGAGTGCGAGCATGGCGGACGGCGGCTGGAACAATCCGTGGAAGCTCACGGCTATCGGCATGGCCCTCGTGATCGTGACGGCGCTGGCGACGGGCCTCGTCGTGGCCAACTGGTCGGGCAAAGACAGCGACAGGAAGGTGGCCGATACGAGCTCGAGCGGTCCGGCGTCCCGCGTGGCAAGCTCCCCGGCGCCGGCGGCGCCGGCTGTCCCCACCCAGACGGCGATCAACGCGTGCAACCAGCAGGCGGCCACGCAGGCGGGTCACCGGGATAAGACGGTCGACACGATCAAGGACGGCGCCATCGGCGCGGTCGCCGGCGCGGCCCTCGGTGCAGCAGGTGGGGCCATCGCCGGCGGCGGCTCGGGAGCAGGCAAAGGCGCGGCCATCGGCGGCCTCGTGGGCGCCGGCGGCGGCACGCTTTACGGGCTGAACGAGAACCAGAAGCACGACGAGCACTATCGCAATGCGTATGCGAGCTGCATGCGCTCGCGAGGCTACACGGGTTAGGCGAGAAAGCCGGTTAGGCGAGAAAGCCGAAACCGAAGTCGAGGCCCGGCGGGGCGGTGCCCGCCGGGCTTTCGGCCGCCAGCCGTCTCATCTCTTCTCTTCGCGGGACTCAGCTTGGCCGTGGCGCCGCGGTCGGGCTTGACGGAGCCGTCCAGCTCGACGCCCCCGCTCGTTCCTGGCATCGGTGTCCGAATCGCCGTCGCCTCCGTGTTGAGCTAGCCGCCGCTTGCATCGTGATTGTCCATCTGCTACGGTTCACCGCGTCATTGGCGTCCGGGCGGCTCGCCAGGTGCGAGCCCCAGGGAAGGCGGTGCGAATCCGCCGCGACCCCGTCACTGTAATCGGGGACGAAACCCGCGTGAAGCCACTGGCCCGAGAGGCGCTGGGCCGGGAAGGCGCGGGGAGTAGGACGATCCGAAAGCCAGGAGACCTGCCCAGGCGCTCACCCTCCAACCGGTCTTCGCGGGAGGACCTGGGTGAGCACGTCCCGTCAACCCGAGCTTCATCGATCGGACCTGATTCTCGGCGGTGTTCGTAGCGGCAAGAGCCGCCAGGCCATCCTGCTCGCCACCGCTTCCCCTTCGGGCCGGCGCACGGGCTTTCTCGCCACCGCGCGGGCCGACGATCGCGACATGGCCGGGCGCATCGCGCGGCACCAGGCCGACCGGCCCAAGGGTTGGTGCACGGTGGAGGAGCCCTACGAGATCGTCGAGGCCTGCCGGAGACTGACCGATCGCGTCGATCTCATCGTCCTCGATTGCCTCACCCTCTGGGTGTCGAACCTCTTGCTTCGTGGTGACCTCCCGGACGACGTGCTGGCGGCCACGGAAGAGCTGGCGAAGCTCGTGGTCGAGCGACGCGCCGCGATCGTCATCGTGTCCAACGAGGTCGGCTCCGGCGTCCACCCGCCGACCGAGATAGGGGTACGCTTCCAGGACACGCTCGGCGGCGTCAACCGGCGCCTCGCGGTGGCGGCCGATCGCGTCACCCTCATGGTTGCCGGCATTCCCATGCTCATCAAAGACAGCGCGCCACGGATCCCCGCGGATGCCCGTCCTCCAGAAGCTCCTTAGCAGCATCGGGATCCCGGACCCCGCGCCGGGTCTCGAGGCCCAGCGAGCCCTCGATCGGCTGACCAAGCCACCGGGCAGTCTCGGGCGGCTCGAGGAGCTGGCGCGCCGGCTCGCCGAGATCTCGGGACGGTTCCCGCCCACGCTTGACCGGCCCGTCATCTTCACGCTCGCCGCCGACCATGGCGTGGTTGCCGAAGGCGTGAGCGCCTATCCGCAGATCGTGACGTCGCAGATGGTCGAGAATTTTCTCCGCGGAGGGGCGGCCGTCAACGTCCTGGCCCGCCACGCGGGGGCGGCCGTGGTGGTGGTGGACATGGGAGTGGCGGGACCGCTGCCCGCCCATCCCGCGCTCGTGAGCGCGCCGATCGGGCGGGGCACGCGCAACATGTGTGACGGCGCCGCCATGACGCGCGAGGAGGCCCTTCGCGCCATCGAGGCGGGCGCGAGCCTCGTCCTGGCCGAGGGCGGGCGCGGGCTCGATCTCATCGGCACGGGCGAGATGGGCATCGGCAATACCACGGCGGCCAGCGCCGTGGTCGCCGCGCTCACGGGCCTTCCCCCCGCGACGGTGACGGGCCTGGGGACCGGCATCGACGCCGAGGGACGCGCCCGAAAGGTGGACGCCATCACGCGCGCGCTTGCCGTCAACCGTCCCGATCCGGCCGATGGCGTGGACGTGCTCGCCAAGGTCGGTGGCTTCGAGATCGCCGGGCTCTGCGGGGTCATCCTGGCGGGCGCGGCCTCGCGCATTCCTGTGGTGCTCGACGGCTTCATCGCGGGCGCAGCGGCCCTGGCCGCGGTCAGGCTCAAGCCCGAGGTCCAGGCCTATCTCCTGGCCTCGCACCGTTCGACGGAGCCGGGCGCCGCTCACGTGCTGGAAGCCCTCGGCCTCAAGCCCTTTCTGGATCTCGACATGAGGCTCGGGGAGGGGACGGGCTCGGCGCTCTGCATCAGCCTGGCCAGGGCCGCCGTGAAGATCCTGGGCGAGATGGCGACCTTCAAGTCTGCCGGCGTCTCCGAGCGCTCGCCATGAGCCTCTCCCCGCGCATTCCCTGCGTTGTCATCGCCGGCGTGTCGAGCGGAGTGGGCAAGACCACGCTGGTGCTCGGCCTCCTCGAGGCGCTCCGACGCCGAGGCCTCACCGTGCAGCCTTTCAAGGTGGGGCCCGACTTCATCGACCCCGCTTTTCACGGGCTGGCCAGCCATCGGCCGGCCGTCAATCTCGACGGCTGGATGTGCGGCCGCGACGCCGTCCTGGCCGCGGTGGGGAGGTACGCCGCCGACGCCGACGTGGCCCTCGTGGAGGGCATGATGGGCTGCTTCGACGGGCGCGACGGCGGCAGCGACGAGGGATCGACCGCGCAGATCGCGAAGTGGCTGGGTGCGCCCGTGGTGCTGGTGGTGGACGCGGGCGCCCTCGTGAGGAGCGCCGGCGCGATCGTCCTGGGCTTCGAGCGCTTCGATCCGGAGCTGCGCGTCGAGGGTGTGGTGTTCAACCGCGTGGGCGGCCCCCGCCACCTCGAGTGGCTTCGACAAGCCGTGACGGGGGTCTGCCGGGCGCGTGTCCTCGGAGGGCTGCCCCATGAGCCGGCCCTCGCGCTCCCGGAGCGGCACCTCGGCCTCGTGACGGCCGCCGAGGGGGGCTACACGCTTGCGCTCGCCGAGGCGCTGGCGGCCTCGGTCGAGGGCGCGCTCGATCTCGATGCCCTTCTGCGTTTCGCGACGAGCGCGGTGGAGCGGAGGCACCAGTCGCTGGACTCCGCTGTCGCGAGCCGCCGGGTGAGAGTCGGCGTGGCTCGGGATCGCGCCTTCCAGTTCTACTACACGGAGAATCTCGACCTCCTCCGCGAGGCGGGCGCCGATCTCGTCTTCTGGAGCCCGATGGACGACGCCACCCTCCCGGAGGTCGACGGCCTCTTCCTCGGCGGCGGCTATCCGGAGATCCACGCCGGGCGCCTGAGTGTCAACGTCGCCCTGCGCCAGGCGGTGAGGAAATTCGCCGAGGCTGGCCGTCCTGTCTACGCGGAGTGCGGGGGCCTCATGTACCTGGCCGAGTCCCTCCAGGACGCTCAAGGTGTCACGTGGCCCATGGTGGGGCTCCTGCCCGCGCGCACGCGCTGGGTGCGGGGACGACTCCATATCGGCTATCGCGAGATCGTCACGTCGTCCGGGAGCCTGCTCGGGCCCGCGGGAACGCGCGCGCGCGGCCACGAATTTCACGCTTCGGCGCTCGAGCCGCCCCCCGCCTCCGTCGAGCGCGTGTATCAAATCGACGATGGGCGGGCCGAGGGCTACATGGTCGGGCGCACCCTGATGAGCTACGTCCACCTGCACTGGGCTTCGTGTCCGGGCATCGCGACCCGCTTCGTCGAGGCCTGCCGCGCATGACGACGAGCCTGCGCGCGCTCGCCTTCTGCCTGTTGCTCTTTCCCGGGTCGGCCTGGGGATTGGAGGTGGTGGACCAGACCGGGCGCGCGCTGACGCTTCTGGCGCCGCCGCGCCGCATCGTCTCGCTCGTGCCGAGCGTGACGGAGATCCTCTTCGCCATCGGCGCGCAGGACGCGCTCGCGGGTGTGACGGACTTCTGTGACTTTCCCTCCGAGGCCAAGCGCAAGCCGAGCGTGGGCGGCATGATCAATCCGAGCCTCGAAGCCCTGGTGACGCTCAAGCCTGATCTGGTCGTGGCCACGCGCTCCGGGAATCGCGCGGAGACCTTCGACCAGCTCAAGCGGCTGCGCCTGCCCGTCTATCTGGTCGACCCGATCTCGGTGGACGACGTGATGCGGCTCGTGACCGCCCTCGGCGAGCTGACCGGCCACCGGGACGGGGCCGCCGCCGTCACCGGCGATCTCGAGCGGCGGATCAAGGCGGTGGAAGAGCGCGTGGCGGGACGGCCGCGCCCGCGCACGCTCTACGTCCTTTGGCCCGATCCGCTCATCGTGCCGGGTCGCGACGCCCTGGTCTCCGAGCTGATCGCCCGGGCCGGCGGCGAGTCCGTGACGACGGACCAGGGCGCGGGCTACCCACGCATGAGCCTCGAGGCGGCCGTGGCGCGGGCGCCCGAGGTGATCATCCTCGCCAGCCACGGCGGCGGCACGCCCGTGGGACGCGACAAGTGGGAGCGTCTGGAAAGCCTCCCCGCCGTCAAGAGCAAGCGCCTGTACACGGCCGACGGCAGCGTCATGCATCGCTACGGCCCGCGGGTCGTCGACGGCATCGAGTCGCTGGCGAGACTCATCCACCCGGAGGCCTTCGTCAAGTGACGGGACCGAAGAAGCTCCTGGCGGTATGCGCGGGACTCGCGCTGGTGCTCGGCCTCGTGGCGCTCCTCTCTCTCCTGGTCGGCAGCGCGCGCGTGGCCCCCGGGGCCATCGTCGACCTCGTGATGGGGCGCGGGCCCGTGGAAGGCACGGAGCGGGTGGTCATCCTCGGCATCCGCCTGCCGAGAATCGCCGCAGCGGCGCTCGCGGGGGGCGCGCTCGCGGTGGCGGGTGCCGGCTTCCAGGCCTTGACCCGGAATCCGCTCGCCGAGCCCTCGATCCTCGGGGTCTCTGCGGGTGCGGCGTTCGGGGTGGTCCTGGCTCAGATCTCCGGGCTCGGCCAGGGCCTCGTCGAGGCGCTGGGGCTGACGGCTTTTGCCTTTGCCGGAGCCCTCGTGGCCGGCGTTTCCGTGTACGTGATCGCCGCCACGGGCCGCGGATTGCCCGTTCACACACTGCTCCTGGCCGGGGTCATCGTCGGCATCTTCTTCTCCGCCGCCATCACCGTGCTCATCTCGCTGGTGGACACCAACCGGCTGGGCGGTGTCATCCACTGGCTGCTCGGGAATCTCGCCCCCATTCCCGCGGGCGCTCTCGGGGTGTTCGCGGCGGTGACGGCGCTCGGCGTCTGGCTCGTGCTCGGGAAGGCGCGCGCCCTGAATCTTCTCGCCCTCGGCGAGGAAGGCGCGCAGGAGCTCGGGGTGGATGCCGAGCGGCTCAAGCGGCGCATCTTCGCGGGCTCGGCCCTCCTGACGGGCGCCGTGGTCGCCTTCGTCGGGCCCATCGGCTTCGTGGGACTCATCGTGCCCCACGCCCTGCGCATGCTCGTCGGCCCCGACAACCGCGTGCTCATCCCCGCGGCCGTCCTGGGCGGCGGCGTCTTCCTGCTTGCCGCCGATACCCTGGCGCGGACGGTGGTCGCCCCCGCCGAGCTCTCGGTCGGCGTCATCACGTCCTTCTGCGGGGCGCCGTTCTTCATCTACCTCCTGCGCTCGCGCGCGGGACGGGTCATGCCGTGACGCCCCTCGTCCGGCTTGACGGCGTCGGCTTCGCCTATCCGAACGCCGCGCCCGGACGCACCCGCTTCGAGATCCGGGATCTGTCCTTTGCGGTGGCGCCCGGGGAAGTCCTCGGGCTGATCGGACCGAATGCCGCGGGCAAGACGACGGTCATCCATCTCCTCTCCAAGGTCCTGACGCCGTCCCGGGGCGAGATCTTCGTGGAGGGCGAGCCGCTCCGGTCGCTCGGCCGCGCCGAGGTGGCGCGCCGGGTCGCCGTGGTGCCGCAGGACGTGGCGCCGGGCTTTCCCTACACGGTGGGCGAGCTCGTCCTCATGGGCCGCTTCGCTCACGCCCCGGGCCGATTCTTCGAGAGCGCGGCGGACGCGCGCGTCGCGCGCGAAGCCATGCGGCTGACCGGCGTGGAAACCCTCGCCGGCGAGACGCTGGGCCGACTATCGGGGGGGGAGCGCCAGCGCGTGGTCCTCGCGCGCGCCCTCGCCCAGGAGCCGCGGCTCCTCTTGCTCGACGAGCCGACCGCCCACATGGACCTGCGCTACCAGGCCGAGTGCGTCGGTCTTCTGCGGCGGCTCAATCGGGAGCAGGGGCTCGGCATTCTCCTCGTCTCCCACGATCTCAACATGGCGGCCGAGCTATCGGATCGCCTGCTCCTCATGTCCGGAGGAGCCGCCGTGACCATGGGCACGCCCGAGGAGGTGCTGCAGGAGTCGACGCTCGAGCGCGTGTACGGCTGTCGCGTCGTGGTGGACAAGCACCCCGCCACCCGCCGGCCCACCGTCAACGTCGCCTGGCCCGATCGATGAGACGAGCGAAGCTGTCGCCTGCGCCGCCGGGGGAGCGCGGCCGCAGGTCGATGAGCTAGGCGGACGGAAGAGGCGAAGCTGTCGCCGGCGCCGCGCCGGCGACGATGGGGGAGTGCGGGGGCCATCTGGGCCCCCGCTGACAAAGAAGACGGGAGTGCGGGGGCCGTCTGGGCCCCCGCTGATAAAAAAGACAGGAGGGAAAGCAGGGCATAGTTCAAGGGAGTCGCGATCAAAGGGAAGCCGGTGAGAAACCGGCGCGGTCCCGCCACTGTGAGTGGGGAGCCAAGCCCCTGCCTGTATGGAAGCCACTGGGAAGCGTCCCGGGAAGGCTGGGTGACGGCGTTGAGCCACGAGTCAGGAGACCTGGTCGCGACAGGGAAGCAGACACCCTTTCGAGAGAAAAGGAGCGGTCATGCGAATCGCGAGCAAGGTCCTGGTACTGACGTGGCTTCTGGCGGCGCTGCCGGCAGCCGCCCAAGAGACGAAACCGGAGGAGAAGAAGGCGGAGACGAAGAGCGTGGACCCGGTGGTGGTGACGGCGACCACGGTGCCGACGAAGGCCGAGCAGCTTGGCGTCGCGCTCAGCGTCATTACGGAGGACGACTTCAAGACCTACCACTACGCGACGGTGGACGAGGCGATGCGGAACGTGCCGGGAGTGGACATCCGGCGCTCGGGGTCTCTTGGCAAGACCTCGAGCATCTCCATTCGCGGGGCCAATTCCAACCAGGTCCAGGTGCTGGTGGACGGAGTCCGCGTGAAAAGTCCCACGCTGGGCCAGGTGGATCTCTCCGACCTTTCACCGGACCTGATCGACCGGATCGAGATCATCCGAGGGCCGCAGTCCACCCTCTACGGGGCCGACGCCATCGGGGGCGTGGTCAACATCATCACCAAGAAGGGCAAAGGGCCCTTCCAGGCCTCCGTGCAGCAAGAGGCGGGCAACTACAGCACGCTCCAGTCCCGCGTCCAGGCGAGCGGAGCCTGGAAGATCTTCGACTACTCCTTCTCCGTCTCGCACCTCGAGAGCAACGGACAGTTCCAGAACGACGGCTCCAATATCAACGCCCTCAACGGCCGGTTCGGAGTCTCGTTGCCCTTCGACTCCTCTCTCTCCTTCATCATTCGCTACAACAAGAGCGACACGGGCGTCCCCGTCAAGGGCGTTTTCCCGGGGCCCCAGCCCATCGATCCCATCATCAACCCGAATGCCAAGCAGCAGAGCGAGACGACCGTGATGCTCCTCGAGGCCAAGACGCGGCCGGTGGCGTGGTGGGAGAGCACGGCGCGCGTCTCACGCTACCAGAACAATGTCGGATTCCAGGATCCCGCGGACCCCGGGGTCGACTTCGATTTTCCGACCTTTGCCCAGATCAACGTCGAGCGGCGCGAGGTCGAGTGGCGCAACTCCTTCTTCATCGGCCCGTGGAGCACCAGCACGGTCGGGGTCGGATACCGCCATGCGGAAGGCGACAACAAGGGCGTCTTCCGCACGGCCCGTCACGTGCCGTCCGTGTTCTTCGAGCAGCAGTTCCGCTTCTTCGACCGGCTCTTCCTCACGGGCGGCTTCCGGAAAGAGGATGACAGCGTGTTCGGCAGTGCAACCACCGAACACGGATCGTTGGCGTTCGTCATCAAGGAGACGGGCACGCGCATCCGCGGGAGCGCGGGCACCGGCTTCCGGGCGCCGACCTTCAACGACCTCTTCTTCCCCGACTTCGGCAACCCCGATCTCCAGCCCGAGCGCAGCATGTCGTGGGACGCCGGGGTGGACCAGAAGCTCTGGCAGGGGCGGATCCGGCTCGGGCTCACGTACTTCCACAACGACTTCACGAACCTGATCACCTGCTGCGTGTCGATTCCCACGGCGCCCTTTGGCGGCCCCGTCAATGTCGGCTCGGCGCGATCGGCGGGCATCGAGTTCACGGGCGAGGCCGACATCCTGCCGAATCTCGTCGCCTCCCTCAACTACACGTACACCGACACCAAGAACCTGCAGACGGGACGGTGGCTGCCTCGCGAGCCCCAGCACCGGTGGAACATCGGACTCACCTGGGAGCCCATCCGGCGCCTGTCCCTGTTCACCCAGGTCTACATCGTCACTCAGCAGTGGGAGACCTTCGGCGAGGTCTACAACAGCGGCTACACACGCGTGGACATGGGCGGCACCTATCGCGTGCTCGAGAAGTACAACTGGGTGCAGGGGCTGGATCTCATCGTGCGGGTCCAGAATCTCCTGAACGAAGGCTATGCCGAGGTACGTGGGTTCCCCGCCCTCGGAACCAACTTCCTCGTCGGCCTCCGGGTCGGCTTTTGAGACGGCGCCCATGATCGACGGCTTGGGCCTTCGGATGGATGACACGGCCGTGGTAGTGACGAGCCAGCGGCTCCTCACGGTCCTGTCGTCGGCCGTGCACGGCGGCGGCTTCCAGAGCGCCCGCGCCATCATCAACCTTCACGTCGCCAAGCACGATCCCTGCGTCAACCCAGCCGCGATGCTGGAAGCCTTCGCACGGCGCGCCGCAGTGCCCGTGCCCTACGTCGGGCTCTTGACGGGCGCCTGGACCGAGCTCGCCACGACGGGAGAGGAAGGCGGGGCCGGGATCGCGACGCTCGCCGTGGCCACCGTCGGCCTGAGCAATCGCATGGCCGCCGCCCACGGGCCGATCCAGGTCTGGATGCCCGGCACCATCAATACCATCGTGGTCGTTGATGCCAATCCCGATCCACCCGCCCTCGTCAATGCCGTGATGACGGCGACCGAGGTCAAGGCCCTGGCTCTCCACGAGGCCGCCCTGCGCGATGCTGCGGGCAGGCCCGCCACGGGCACCTCGACGGACGCCGTGGTCATCGCGGCCACCGGACGGGGCGGGGGCATCCGCTTCGGCGGGCCTGCCTCCGAGCTCGGCTGGAGCATAGCCCAGGCCGTGTACAAGGCCTTGACCGCGGGAGTTCGCAGCTGGCAGGAGCGCAACCCGTGAGGCTTCGCCACCTCGCGACACTCGCGGGCTCCGCCGCGCTTCACGCCGTCGCCGCGAGCGTTGTGCTCGTGCTCGCCGCGGGCCTCCGGGAGCCGCAGCCGCTCTTCATAGATTTGACCGGCGGGGACTTGACCGGCGCGGCCCGGGGCGGCGAGGCGCAGGCTATGTCGTCCAATGGCGCGCGCTCCGGCGACGGACCGCGCGCCTCCGCGGCGGCTTCCGGCACACCAGTGCGCGCGCGACGTCTCATCGCGCGCGCTCCATCGCTGATCACGCCGCCCCGGGCGCCCATCGCCGCGCCCGAGCCCGAGACGCGGGCGATGACCGAGCAGCCGCTCCCCTCACGGGATGGGGCGACCGTCGACTCGTCACCTCGCGCGCTGTCGGCCCCCGCCGCGGGTGACGAAGTCAAGGTCGCGAGCGCAGGGGAAGCCTCCACGCCCGGCGGGGCCGTGACGGGAAGCGCAGGTGCGATGCCGGGCGAGGCTGCCTCGAGCGGCGCGCCGGCGCGCGCGGGACAGCCGGGCGGCGGTGCGAGCGGTACCCCGCAGGCCCTGGCCCAGCCCGGACCCGATCGTGGCGATCCGCCCGGTGAGTTCGGGCCTTATCTCGCTCGCTTCCGCCGGCTCATCCAGGAGCACCTCGTCTATCCGCTGGCAGCGCGTCGCCAGGGGCTGTCCGGCCGCGTCGAGCTGGAAGTCCTCCTCGATCCCGGGGGGCGCGTCCGTGCCGTGACCCTCGTCACCTCCTCGGCCCATGGGCTTCTCGACGAGGCGGCAATCGAGGCGGTGCGCAGGGTGCCGTCGGTGCCAATGCCCGATCACTTGCCCAGACGCACCCTGCGCGTCCGGCTACCGGTGATCTTCGAGCTCAAGTGACCGCTTCGATCACATGACCGCTTCGCTCACGAGCCCGCTCTCCGTCCATCCACTCGTCGTCCTGCTCCTGGCCGTGGTGTGGGATCTGCTCCTGGGCGACCCGCCGAGCCGGCTACACCCCGTCTCGTGGATGGGCGGGCTGATCTCCGTCGGGCGGTCATGGGCGTGGCACCTGCCCCGCGAGATGCTTTCCCTGTACGGGGCCTTTCTCATCATCGTCATCGGCGTCGTGGCGATCATGGGCGCACTCATTCTCCAGGCGCTCGCGGGCCTCCTCTGGTGGCCGCTCGCCCTTTGCGCCCAGGCGTGGCTGCTCAAGTGCGCCTTTTCCATCCGTGGCCTGGTGTCCGCGGTGTGGCAGGTTCGCGATGCGCTCGCCGAGGGTGCGCTGGCCGCGGCCCGAAGGGCCGCGGGCGTCCACCTGGTCAGCCGTCGGACCGACGATCTCGATGCCGGCGCCACGGCCGGCGCCGCCGTCGAGTCCCTCGCGGAGAACCTCACCGACAGCTGGGTGGCGCCGCTCTGCTTCTACCTCGCGGCGGGATTGCCCGGGGCGTGGCTCTACCGCGCCGTCAACACGGCCGATGCCATGATCGGCTATCGCGAGGGGCTGCTCGAGCAGCTGGGCGGCGCCTCCGCGCGTCTCGATGACATGCTCAACTGGATTCCCGCGCGGCTCGGCGCGCTGGCGCTCTGCCTCGGCGCCTGGCTCGGCCACGAGTCCGCGAGGAGGGCGTGGAGGACGATGCGGCGAGATGGCGGCCTGACCGCGAGTCCCAACGCAGGGAGGACCATGGCCGCCATGGCGGGCGCCCTCGGCGTCACCCTCGAGAAGCGCGGGCATTACCGGCTGGGCGACGGCCCGCCTCCCGATGTCGCGGCCATGGACCGCGCGGTCCGCGTCTTCGCGGGCGCCGCCGGCGCGTGCCTGTGCGCGAGCCTCCTGCTGCTGTGATGGCTACCCTGAGATGACCCGGTCGGCCCGCGCCATCATGCTCCAGGGCACGAGCTCGCACGTGGGCAAGACGGTGCTCGTGGCCGGCCTGTGCCGGCTCCTCGCCCAGGACGGCTTTCGCGTCGCGCCCTTCAAGTCGCAGAACATGTCGCTCAATGCCTACGTCGTTCCCGATGGCGGCGAGATGGGCTGGGCGCAGGCCATGCAGGCCGAGGCGGCCGGGGTGCCCGCGCGGGTCGAGATGAACCCCATTCTCCTCAAGCCTCGCGCGGACGCGGTGAGCCAGGTCGTGCTGCTCGGCAAGGTGATCAGAGACATGCCCGCGCGGGAGTACTATCGTCACGCCGCGCGGCTCTGGCCCGCCGTGCGCGCGAGCTATGCGACGATCGCGCGCGAGGTCGACCTCGTCGTCATCGAGGGCGCGGGCAGCCCCGCCGAGCCCAATCTCATGCGTCGCGACCTTGCCAACATGCGCGTGGCGGCCATGGCGAAGGCGCCCGTGCTCCTGGTGGGCGATATCGATCGGGGCGGGGTCTTCGCGAGCCTCGTGGGCACCATGGCCATCCTCCAGCCTCCCCATCGTCGTCGCGTGGCCGGCTTCGTCGTCAACAAGTTCCGCGGCGACGCCAGGCTCCTGGCTCCCGCCTTGCGCGACCTCGAGCGGCGTGCGCACCGGCCTGTCCTCGGTGTCGTCCCGCATATCCATGACCTCTCGCTGCCGGAAGAGGATTCCGTCGCGCTGGACGCGCCGTCGTCCTCGCTCGCCTCCGAGCCGTCATCGGTCCCCACCGTGGCCATCGTCAAGCTGCCGCACATCGCCAACTTCACCGACTTCGCGCCGCTCGAGTCCGAGGAAGGTGTGCGCGTGGTCTACGCCTCGAGCTCCCGCGATCTCGCCGACGCCGCCCTCGTCGTCCTGCCGGGCTCGAAGGACACCATCGCGGATCTGCGCTGGCTCAAGTCGCGCCGCCTCGACGAAGCGCTCGCCGCGCATGTCCGGGGGGGCGGCGCGCTCCTCGGCATCTGCGGCGGCTATCAGATGCTGGGGCGGATGGTGGAGGATCCTCACGGCGTGGAGAGCGGCGGCGCGGAGGCGGGGCTCGCGCTGCTGCCGCTTCACACGACGCTCGAGCCGGCCAAGGTCACGCAGCGCGTTAACGCCCGCCTCCTCCCCGATGGGCCGGACTTCGAAGCCTACGAGATCCACGCGGGCACCACGCGCGTCGAGGGCGATCTCGCGCCCTTCTGCGTTCGCGAGGCCGGCGCGCCGGAGGGAGCCGTGTCGGCCGACGGGCGAGTGCGCGGAACCTATCTCCACGGCCTCCTCGAGGCGGGTGTCGTGCGGCGTCGCGTTCTCGAGTGGGCAGGTGCGCTTCCGGCCGTGGCGGCGACGGCGCGCGATCACCGCGTCCTGCGGGAGGCTGGGTACGATCGCCTGGCGCATACCCTCCGGGAGGCCCTCGACATCGGCGCGGTCTACCGCCTGTTGGGGCTCTCCAGCGTCTCGTGAGGCTTTCCGCCGCCTAATTTCTGGCCGCCCGGCTGGACCCGCGTTGTACGATGAATCGGCGCCGCCATGTGCGGCGATTCGTATCTTAACGGGCCCGGAATGCAGAACTCAATCACGGAACTCTTGTCGACGCTGCTCAGAGACGCCTTGGGCAAAGCGGGGCTGCCGGTGCCTGACGATATGCTCTGGGAAGTGCCTCGGGAGGAAAGCCACGGCGACTATGCCACCAATGTCGCCCTTGCCCTGGCTCGCCCGGCCCGCAAGGCGCCGCGCGAGATCGCCGAGGCGATCAGAAGGAATTTCCCCGTGAGTCCGATGGTCTCGACGCTCGAGGTAGCGGGCCCGGGATTCCTGAACGTGTCGCTTGCCGCGGACTGGTGCGCGGAGGCCCTCAAGGAGATCCTGGCCGCGGGCGGGCGATACGGCATGACGGAGGGCGCGCCCCGCCGTCGCGTCCTCCTCGAGTTCGTCTCCGCCAATCCCACTGGCCCTCTCGTCATCGTCAATGCCCGCGCGGCCGCGGTGGGCGATGCCCTCGCGCGCATCCTGCGCTCGCAGGGCATGACCGTCGAGTGCCAGTTCTACGTCAACGACGCCGGCAACCAGTTCGAGGCCCTCGCCCGCTCCGTGGACGTGCGGCTGCGCCAGGCCCTCGGCGAGACGGCCGAGCTGCCCGAGAACGCCTATCCGGGCGAATACCTCGTGGATCTCGTCAAGGAGTGGCTCGCCACCGACGCCGCGGCCATGCGCGCGCTGGCCACGCGGCCCGAGGCCGAGCGCGTCGAGCTCCTCGGGCGCAAGGCCGTGGACAGCATGGTGGCGGGGCAGCGCGAGGTGCTCGAATCCTACGGCACCCACTTCGAGAGCTGGACGCACGAGCAGGGCCACGTGCGGGATGCCGGTCTTCCCGAGCGGGCCATCGCCGCCCTCACCGCCGCCGGCCACACCTACGAGCAGGACGGCGCCCTCTGGTTCCGCTCCACCGCCTTCGGCGACGACAAGGACCGCGTGCTGAGGAAGTCCGACGGTGAGCTGACGTACTTCGGCGTCGACGTCGGATTCCATCACTTCGTCAAGTTCGGTCAGTCCGAACTCGTGGTGGACTTGATCGGGCCCGACCATCACGGCTACGTCTCGCGGATCAAGGCGGCCATGAAGGCGCTCGGACATCCGCCGGAGAGCTTCGACGTCCTCGTCGTCCAGCTCGTCACCCTCCTGCGTGACGGCGAGCCGGTGCGCATGTCCAAGCGCCGCGGCGAATTCGTCTTGATGGAAGAGCTGCTCGAGGAGGTGGGGCGGGACGCCGCGCGCTTCACCTTCCTCACGCGCCGCCAGGACAGCCCGCTCGACTTCGATCTCGCCGTGGCCACCCGGCAGTCGGCGGACAATCCGGTCTTCTACGTCCAGTACGCCCACGCGCGCGTCTCGAGCCTCTTCCGCACCGCGGCCGAGCAGAAGCTCGCGATCCCTTCCTGGGATCAGGTCGACTTCCGGCCGCTCCGCCTCGCAGAAGAGCAGCGGCTCATCAAGCGGCTCATGCAGTACCCGAGTCTCGTCGCGGGAGCCGCGCAGGCCCGCGAGCCGCACCGCGTGGCGTACTACCTCACGGAGCTCGCTGGCCTCTATCACCCGTACTACAAGGCCCACCGCGTGATCACGGACGACCGGGCGCTGACCCTGGCACGTCTCGGCCTCGCGGCCGCGGTGGGACAGGTGGTGCGCAACGGGCTCGACCTGCTCGGCGTCTCCGCGCCGGAGAGCATGTAGCAGTGCGAGCTGAGACGGGGCCCGTTGTTCGAGCTGAGCGGCGGCCTCTGGCCGTCGCGAGGCGAGGGCTCAATGGATCCCGTATGCGAGGAGCCCGGCGAGGCGAGAGCTGGGGAGAGACATGAGGCCCACGGCGAGAGGGCGGGGGCGGGGCAGACCGGGGCGGGCGCAGTGGATCGCGCTCTTGACCGCGAGCGCCCTCATCATGGGGCTGACGTTCGCCCTCGGCGTGCTAGTGGGCCGACAGTGGAGCCGTCCCGTCGCCATGTCGGCGAGGGCGGAAGCAGGCGCGAGGAAGACCATCCCGCCCGGCAAGCGCGGCGGGCTGTCCAGCGCCGATGTGGATCCCGTGCCCTCCGTCGATCAGAAGCTCACGTTCTACCAGACGCTGACCGCGCCTCTGGGCCGGGGCGCCGCCGATGCCTCGCAGCGCAACGAGGACAAGACCAGGCCCGCGGCGGAGCCCGCGACCGCGAGAGCCGAGCCCGTCGCATCGCCGCCTCCGCCGAGCCGCTCCACGGGCCATGACGAGACCCTCATCGAGAAGCCCGCTTCGCCGGAGGGCAAGGCCGGAGCGGACGTGGCCCGGCCGACGGCCGAGGCCTCGGGACTCTGGTCGGTCCAGGCGGGCGCCTTCAAGACTCACGCGCAGGCCGATGGACTGGAGAGGCAGCTCCGCCAGGCAGGGTTCGACGCCTACGTCACGCAGGCCCCGGGCGAGGACGGACAGGTCCGCTTCAGAGTGCGCGTGGGCACGTTCAAGAACAAAGCCGAGGCCCAGCGCATGGCCGACCGGATGCGCGCCGAGCGCTCGGTGGCCGCCTTCGTCGCGCCCAAGTAGCCGCATGGCGCGCCCGGGCCGGGTGCTTGTCTCGCGCGGCGAGATCGCCGCCCGGGTGGTGGATCTCGGCCGGGCCATCGGGCGTGAGCATGGCCAGCGCCCGCCCCTTCTCGTGGGGGTGCTCAAGGGCGCGGCCATCTTCATGGCCGATCTCATCCGGGCCATCCCCGTTCCCGTGGCCGTCGATTTCGTGGGGGTCTCCTCCTACGGCTCGGCGACCCGGTCGTCGGGGGTGGTGCGCCTCACCGCGGATCTCTCCAGCTCCATCGAGGGCCGCAACGTCATCCTCGTCGAGGACGTGGTCGACTCGGGCCGGACCGCCGACTATCTTCGCCGGAACCTCGAGACGCGGGATCCACGGAGCCTCCAGGTCTGCACTCTGCTCGACAAGGTCGAGCGTCGCCAGGTCGACGTCCCGCTCGACTACGTGGGCTTCGTCATTCCGGACCGCTTCGTGGTCGGCTATGGCTTCGACGTCGACGGCCTGTATCGGAACCTGCCCGAAATCTATGCTCTCGAGGACGAATAAGCGGCGTTCCGGAGTCGGTCAGATCGGGCACGGTACTGGGGCAAGTTGTGAGCCAGATCCACCCAGCCCTCGCCTCGGGCTGCGCCCTCAGCTCGAACTGCCACGCCCGAGGGAGCCAGCGACGCGAGGCGTACCTGTATGTACGTTGAGCGTCGCTGGCGACCGAGAACGTGGCTTTTCGAGATGAGTTGCGAAGCTGCGAGACGAGGGCTGAATGGAGCTGGCGAAGCAAATTGCCCCAGTACCGGCTCCCGAAGACCGTTGATCGCTATGATATACTTCGGGGCACGATGAATTCGCCGTTCTACAAGAATCTCGCCCTCTGGATGGTGATCGGGCTCATCGTCATCGTCCTTTTCAATGTCTTCCAGGCCAGCCAGCCCTCGCGCGACAAGATGGTCTTCTCCGATTTTCTCAGGAAGGTGGAGGCGGGCGAGGTCAAGGAAGTACTCATTCGCGGCAAGTCCGTCAGC
The DNA here is from genome assembly GCA_035635755.1 of Candidatus Methylomirabilota bacterium. Classification (GTDB taxonomy): domain Bacteria; phylum Methylomirabilota; class Methylomirabilia; order Rokubacteriales; family CSP1-6; genus AR37. Next base: position 18,604 of record DASQAK010000217.1, read on the forward strand.
GGCAAGCTCGCGGACGGCAACTCCTTCCGCACCTTCACGGCCGACTATCCCGATCTGATCAAGACCCTCAAGGACAAGGGCGTCAAGATCGCCGTGGAGCCCGAGGACAACAACCCCTGGTACGCCTACGTGCTCCAGTGGGTGCCCATGCTGCTCTTCATCGGCGTGTGGATCTTCTTCATGCGCCAGATGCAGGGAGGGGGCGCCAAGGCCCTGTCCTTCGGGAAGGCGCGCGCGCGACTGATCTCGGAGAAGCAGAACAAGGTCACCTTCCAGGACGTGGCGGGCGTGGAGGAGGCCAAGGAGGAGCTGCGCGAGATCATCGAGTTCCTCAAGGATCCGCCCAAGTTCCAGAAGCTCGGGGGCAAGATCCCCAAGGGCGTGCTCCTCGT
>DASQAK010000218.1:0-5074 GCA_035635755.1 Candidatus Methylomirabilota bacterium
GGCCCGCGCAGGTCGGCCAGGGCCACCCGCGCCCCCGCCCGCGCGAAGAGCAAGGCGCTCGCGCGGCCGATGCCGGTGGCCGCGCCCGTGATGATGGCCACCTTCCCCTTCAACGCGCCGCTGTCCGCGAGCCCCATGACCTTGCCTCCTCGATGGACTATACTGACCCAGGTGACGACGGTGCGGTACCCCCTGACCACGAACAGGCGCCCCTGAGCGCGGGAGCACAGCGATGATTCGAGCCCGCAAGCTTGGCCACATCGTGTTGAAGGTTCGCGATGCCCAGAAATCCAAGGAGTTCTACACGCGCGTGCTCGGCCTCAAGCTCGCCTACGAGGACCGGGAGCACGGCGCCGTCTTCCTCAGCTTCGGCAGCCAGCACCACGACCTCGCCCTCTTCCAGCTCGCCACCGGCGAGACGCCGGAGGCGGCCCAGCCGGGCCTGCACCACTCGGCGTGGCAGCTGGGGAGCTTCGAGGAGCTGCAGGCTGCCCATCGCGAGCTGCGCGAGCTTGGGGTGGCCGTGGAGTCGGCGATCGAGCACAACGTCACACGCAGCGTGTACTTCCCCGACCCCGACGGCAACCGCGTGGAGCTCTACTGCGACATGGTCGAGGACGGCTTCGAGGCCATGCAGACCATGGGTCCGCGGCGAGACGTGATCGACATCGAGACGGGCCAGGTCATCGCGGCGGGGCAGCCCCTCGGCCGCTGAGATCAAGGAGAATCAATCATGAGCGAGGACAAGCAGCGCTTCAGCGTGAGCCGGGCCGAAGGCGCCGTGTACAAGACGGGCCTGCGCAGCTTCATGGAATACCGCGACCTCGGCATCGAGCACGCGACGCACGGGAAATTCCGCGCCCACGTGATCCGGATCAAGGACCATGCCGACGGCGCTCATGACATGCACACCACCGGCTTGCACCAGCACCAGTGCGACTTCCAGATGTTCTATGTCCTCAAGGGCTGGATCCGGTTCGTGTACGAGGGTCAGGGCGAGCAGACCTTCCGCGCGGGCGACTGCGTACTCCAGCCGCCCAACATCGTGCACAACGAGCTGGAGTGCTCGGACGATCTCGAGGTCCTGGAGATCTACTCGCCCGCGGTGCACGAGACCCTTGTGGTCGACAAGCTGCCCGAGGCGGCCGCCGCGCGCTGAGCAGCCCTCGCGACGCATGACCTCCGAGCTGGTCCGAGGCGACGGGCTCTTTCCGCCCGCCGCCTACGCGCGAGAGGACGATTCCTCGGACGGCTCCTTCTACGCCGCTCCCCGCAAAGTTGTCCACATCGACGAGGGCGCCATCGCCGCCCTCGGCGGTCTCTATGACGACGTGCTACCCAGCGGCGGGCGGCTCCTCGATCTGATGAGCAGCTGGCGTAGCCATCTCCCCGCGGGATTTCGCGCCGGCGAAGTGGTGGGGCTGGGCTTGAATGCCGACGAGATGGCCGACAACCCGCAGCTCACGCGCTTCATCGTCCAAGACGTCAACGACGATCCTCGGCTGCCCTTCGGCGACGGCGAGTTCGACGGCGCCATGTGCGCGGTCTCTGTCCAGTACGTGCTCCACCCGCTGCGACTCTTCCGCGAGGTCCACCGGGTGCTGCGCCCGGGCGCGCCCTTCGTGGTGTCCTTCTCCAACCGCTGCTTCCCCACCAAGGCCGTCGCCGTCTGGCTCAGTGCCACCGACCAGCAGCACCTCACGCTCGTGCGCGCCTACTTCGAGGCCGCGGGCGGCTGGACGGACGCGAAGGACGAGGACCGCTCGCCCGGCGAGGACGTCGATCCCCTGTACGCCGTGTGGGCGCGCCGGTCGTGAGTCGGATTGTAAGACCTGACCCCTGTTGAGTTGACCCGCGCTGCCGTTGTAGCGACAATGGCCGGGCTCGGTTTCTCACCGCACGAGGGCGTGCTTTCCTCAGGAGATTCACGCGATATCACGGAGGAACCATGGACAGCGCGCTTGATCGGCGAAGCCTTCTGAAGCTCGGGGTGATCGGTGCGGCAGCTCTGGGCGCGGGCACGCCGTTGGCCGAGGCCCAGGACAAGCCCAAGCGCGGCGGCACGCTCACCATCGGGCGCAATCACGACGCCGACACGCTCTACCCCGGGCGCTCCACGGGGCTCTCCGCCATTGCCACCAACCTGCTCCTCTACGACGGGCTCGTGCTCCACGACTTCCAGATGAAGATCCGCCCCGCGCTGGCGGAGCGCTGGGAGGTCTCGCCGGACGGGCTGACGTGGACGTTCCATCTCCGGAAGAGCGTCAAGTTCCATTGCGGCGCCTCGCTGACGGCCCAGGACGTCAAGGACCACTTCGACCGCTGGATCGATCCCAAGGAGGCCTTTCCCACGCGCGCCAAGGTAACGAGCCTGGCCGAGACGCGCGTGGTGGACGAGCACACGCTGGTCTGCAAGCTCAAGAATCCCACGCTGGTCTTTCTCAACAACGTGAGCCAGACGGAATGGGGCTATGCCTCGGTCCCCCATGCCAAGCACGTGGCGCAGTACGGGCAGGACTATGGCGTGGTGCCCGCCAGCATCTGCGGCACGGGGCCCTTCAAGCTCAAGGAGTGGACGAAGGATGACCGGATGGAGCTCGTGCGGCACGAGGGATACGCGTGGGGCTCTCCGGCGTATGACAACACGAGCGCGCCCTGGGTCGATCGCATCGTCTTCCGCACGCTGCCCGAGGATGCCGCGCGGGCGGCCGAGCTGGAGGCGGGCGGGATCGACCTCGACATCGACGTCTCGCCTCAGCACATCGCGCGCCTCGAGGGCAAGGGCGTGAAGATCACCTCGATCCCGCGCCTGTCCTCCAACCACATCGGCTTCAACATCGAGAAGGACATCTTCAAGGACGTGCGCGTGCGCAAGGCGGTGGGGCACGCGGTCAACCGACAGGAGATCGTCCAGTTCGTGATGAAGGGACAGGCCGATGTCTCGCACGGCTTTCTCCACCCCCTGGTGCCGGGGGCCACGCCGAAGGAGCAGATGCGTCCCTTCATGACGGACTTCAGCCTGGACAAGTCGAAGCGCCTCCTGACGGAGGCGGGCTGGGTGCCGGGAAGCGACGGCATGAGGCAGAAAGACGGCAAGCCGCTCCAGGCCTCGCTCTACGTCTTCACCGAGCTGCACGAGCGCATCGTGACGCCCGTGCAGGCGCAGCTCCGGCAAGTGGGCTTCGATCTTCAGATCAAGCGGCTCGAGGCGGCCGCCTTCACCACGGCCACGCGGGCAGGGGAGCACGACGCGCGCTTCCTGCCCATGATCTACTCCTCGCCCGACTTCCTGTACTTCTTCGTCTCCGCGGCCATCCCCAGCCCGAACACCGTGCGCTGGCGCGACGACAAGACGGACACCTTCTTCCATCAGTCGCAGGTGACGCTCAAGGAGGCCGAGCGCGTCAAGGCCTTCCAGGGCATCGAGCAGCGCCTGGTCGGCGAGGCCGTGGTGGTGCCCATCCAGCACATCCGCTGGATCTTCGGCAACCGCGCCCGCGTGCGCGGGCTCAAGTACCATCCCATTCACGGCATCTACAAGCTTCAGGACACCTACGTCGTCTAGACGGCACGAGGAGATCAGGCTCATGGCCGGTCCGCGACGCATTGCCATCCGGGCGGGGTATGTCATCGCCTTCGACGGGCGGGGCCATCGCCTCCTGCGCGACGGCGTGGTGGTCATCGAGGGCGAGAGCATCCTCCACGTGGGACCCCGCTTCGACGGGCGCGTGGACGAGACGGTGGACGCCCCCGACCGTGTGCTCACCCCCGGGCTCATCTCCACGCACGCGCACATCAGCGGCTCGCCGCTCGATCGCTCCTTCATCGAAGACCGGGGCAACCCGCAGTTCTGGTATTCGGGGCTCTTCGAGATGCTGCCCGTGCTTCGCCTAGCGCAGGACGAGGAGGCGGGACGGGCCTGCGTGGATTTTTCCATGGCCGAGCTCTTGCGGGGCGGAGTGACCACGGTGATGGAGATCGGCACCCTCGGCGACTACGTCGTCGAGCGGGCCCCGCACTACGGGCTTCGCGTCTACATGGGCCAGGCCTTCCGGTCGGGACGGTGGCTGACCAAGGACGGCAAGCGCGTGGAATGGGAGTGGAACGAGGAGCAAGGCCGCCAGGGGCTCAAGCGCGCGATGGACTTCCACACGCGCTGGGACGGGGCGCACGGGGGTCTCGTGAGCTGCTTCGTCTCGCCCTCCCAGATCGACACCTGTACGCCGGACCTGTTAAAGGAGGCCAAGCGCTTCGCCGACGAGGTCAAGCGCCCCTACCAGGTGCACACCTCCCAGTCCGTGGTCGAGTTCAACGAGATGGTGGCCCGGTACGGCAAGACGCCCATCGCGTGGATGCGGGAGCTGGGCGTGCTCGGCTCGAACACGATTCTCGGCCACGCCATCATCATCGGCGGCTCGTCGTGGACCAACTACCCCGCGGGCGATATCCGCCTCATGGCCGAGGCCGGCTGCTCGGTCGCCCATGCCGTGTGGGTCTTCGCGCGGCGGGGGGTGGCCATGGAGTCCTTCGCGCGCTATCGCGAGGCGGGGGTGAACATGTCGCTCGGCACCGATACCAATCCGCAGAGCGTCATCGAGGCCATGCGCTGGGCGGCCGTGGTGTCCAAGATGATGGAGCGGAACACGGAATCGACCACGGCGGCGCACGCCTTCGACGCGGCCACCCTGGGCGGGGCGCGCGCGCTCGGCCGCGAGGATCTCGGCCGCATCGCCCCGGGGGCCAAGGCCGACCTCGTGCTGTGGAAGGCCAGCTCGTGGCGGATGACGCCACTGCGCGACCCCGTGAAGAACATCGTCTACAACGCGAGCGACGAGGACGTGGACCGCGTGTACGTCAGCGGCCGCGTGGTGGTGGAGGGCGGTCGCGTGCTCGGCGCTGACGAGGGAGCGATTCTGGCCGCCCTCCAGGCAGGAGGGGAGCGCATGTGGCCGCGCATGACGAAGTACGACTGGGCGGGGCGCGGCGCCGATGAGCTCTCCCCTCAGACCTACCCGGAATTGGGAAGCTAGTCTGGTCCTGGGGCCGCCCTCCCCGCGGCCCGCGAGTAGGCTAC
>DASQAK010000219.1:0-3798 GCA_035635755.1 Candidatus Methylomirabilota bacterium
ATCTGGTCCTCGAGGCGGAAATAATAGAACAGCGATTCCTTCTGTGATTGCTGACCCATCATCGTGGGGCGTCCTCCTTGCCTCCACCCTACGCGCAGACTCGGAGAACGCCACGTGAAAAGTTGTTTTTCAACAGCCTCAAGGGGTTGTGGAATGCTTCGGCCTGACCCTGCCGAGCAGGGTCAGTGCTGGTGACGAAGGCGGGCTACAGCGGGACAGTCTCGCTAGACTGAGGTGGTCTGCTCCCCAATTGACCTAGACACCGATGGGGCTATCCTGCACGCGCAGGAAGGAGGGGCCCCATGGGCGATTTCCCGAGGAAAGCCGACGGCCGGCGGATTTTCACCGCGGAGTTCAAGCGCGGGGTGGTCCAGCAGATCCTGAAAGGAGAGAAGACCCTGGCCGAGGTGAGCCAGGAGCTCGACATCCAGCCCACCGTGATCCGGCAGTGGAAGCGCCGGGTGGAAACCGGCGCCGCCACCGCCGTGGCCGCCGACGAGGAGGTAGTGCCGGCCAGTCTCCTGCGCCCGAGGGGCATCGCTCACCGTCTCACCACCAGCTCCGCGTCTCCGCGCCGCGCGAGCAACTCCACGGCCGCCGTCTGGCTTCCGCGCGAGACGACGAAATCGAGACTCGAGTCGCGAAGACGGAGGTCGCGCACTTCGACCCAGTCGAGCCATGACGGCAGGACCGGGTTGATGAGGCTGAGGCGATTATCGCGGGCATCGGGGGACAAACCCAGCATCTCGCTCAGGAGATGAAAGGGCACGCCGGCCGCCCATGCCTGGGGCGAGCACGCCACAGGATAGCGCGTGGGTCCGAAGCCTGGCACGCGCGGGAATCCGCAGAAGAGCTCCGGCATCCGCTCGCCCTCCCACTCGAGGGCCGCCTCGAAGAGCGCGGTGGCCAGCCTCAGGAATGCCTCGGTCTGGCCAGAGCGCCTGAGGCCCGCCGCGGCAATGGCGGTGTCGTGCGGCCAGACGGAGCCATTGTGGTAGCTCATGGGGTTGTAGAGCCGCTCTCCCGCCGAGAGCGTGCGAAGGCCCCAGCCCGAGAACATGTCTTCGCCCATGAGCCGGCCGCCCACGGCTGGGGCGCGGCTACCGGCAGCGATGCCGGTCCAGAGACAGTGCGCGGGATTGGAGGCGACCACGCGGCACGGCGCGCCCTCGCCGTCCAGGGCCAGGGCATAGAAGGCCTCGCGGTCCAGCCAGAAGTCGGCGTCGAAGCGCGCGCGCAGGTGCCGTGCCTTGTCCCGCAGCGCGGTGGGGGCCTCCGCCTGGCCGAGGGATTCGAGCAGCTCGGCTCCGCCCAGGAGCGCGGCGTACTTGTATCCCTGCGCCTCGACCACCGCGATTGGCGGCTGGGCGAAGTCACCGTTGGCATGCATGATGGCGTCGCGAGAGTCCTTCCACCCCTGATTGCCCAGACCCATGGGCGAGCGACATCCGTAGGTCAGGTAGTCGCCGCGCTCCTCCGGCCCGACTATCCAGGCGAGCGCCCGCTCCAGAGTTGGCAACAACTCGCGCGTCATGGCGTGGTCGCCCGTCCAGCGCAGGTACTCGGCGAGCAGCATCACGAAGAGCGGTGTCGCGTCCACGGAGCCGTAGTAGGGAATGAACGGGATCTCGCGACAGGCCGCCATCTCGCCGCGGCGATACTCGTGCAAGATACGGCCCGGCTCCTCCTCGGTGAAGGGGTCGTCACGCCTGCCCTGGTAGCGCGCGAGGAAGCGAAGCGTTCCCCGCGCGATGGCCGGCTCGAAAGGCAGCGTCTGAAGCGCCGTGATCACGCTGTCTCGTCCGAATGGCGCCACGAACCACGGGATGCCGGCGTACGGCAGCGGTCCCTCCGAGGTCTCCGTCAGCAGCATGTGGAGGTCGCCCCGGGAGCGTCGCAACCAGCTCGTGAGCGGCTCGTGGGAGGTGGCGATCCGGGCCATCAGGTGCTGCCGTCCCTCGTTCTCCTCGCGGCGCCTGCGCACGATCTCGACGAGGCTCAATGAGCCTACAGGGGGCGCCTCGATCTCCTCGTGCGACTCCGCGGTGGCCACGGTGACGACGAGATCTTGGCGGCCCCCCGGCATGACGGTCAACCGGTACCGGGCCGCTTCCGGTGTGAGATGCGGAGGCGGAGGGTCGAAGAGAAGCCACGTCGTCCGCACCGTCTCGTCGAGCCCTCGGTAGGACAGCCGGACCGTGGCCGTCCGGCAGACCGGCATCAGGTGGTCGCCTCGATGCTCCCGTCGAACGCCCCGAACCTCGAAGACGTCGGCGAAATCGGCCTCGAACTGCCATGACAGCTCCACGTGCACCGGCTCGGCCGCGAAGCTCTCGATGGTCAAAGCCTGGCAGAGCTGGCCTCCGTAGAGGGTCAGCCGGCGGGCGAGCCGAAGGGTGCGACCCGCCAGGAGCATGGTATCGCCCTCGCGCATATCGGCATTGGTGAGGTCGACGGCGACCTGGAGATTGTCGTCGGATACCGCGGCGTTCAAGACGAGGGGCCGCTGGCCGTGGACGCGCAGCTCGAAGCGGTGGAGGAACCGGGTACCCCCCACATAGAAGCCGAACTCGCTGTCGGGCACGTCGGGGAAATCCCCGCGCCGATCCGCGACGAAGAAAGCCTCGTCGTGCTTGAGGACCAGTTTGGGCAGGTCCGCGGTGAAGGTGGAGGCGAGGATATAGTAATGATCGCCGACGGCGATGAGATCTCCAGGCTCCGGATCGCTCATGCGCTACGGGCCTGGGCGGCGAGGCCGCGATAGATCGCCTCGTAGCTGTCGACCATGCGCTCGACGCTGAAGCGCGTCTCCACCTCGCGGCGGCACTTGGCGCGGTCGATCCGGTCGAGCCTTCTCACGGCCAGCTCCATGCCCTCCAGGGTATCGGCGATGAAGCCCGTACGCCCGGACACGATGATCTCGGGCACCGAGCCATAGCGGCGCGCGATCACGGGCGTACCGCAGGCCAGGGCCTCGATCATCACGAGGCCGAACGGCTCGGGCCAGTCGATGGGAAACACGAGGGCGAGGGCGTCGCCGAGAAAGCTCGCCTTCGCCTCCTCCCCGATCTCTCCCACGAACTCGATCAGGGGATGGCCGAGGAGCGGCCGAATCTCGCGCTCGAAGTAGGCGCGATCGACGGGGTCGACCTTGGCGGCGATCTTGAGAGGCAGGCCCACGCGCTTGGCGAGGGCGATGGCCAGATCGGGGCGCTTCTCGGGAGAGATGCGGCCGAGGAAGGCCAGGTACTGTCCTCCGCGCGGCGAGAACGGATAGTCGGCCAGGGGCAGCCCGTGGTGCACGGTCCCCGCCCAGGTGACGCCCAGGCCCTTCAAGGGCAGGCGCTGGGCGTGGCTAATCGAGACGAGCGGCTCGTCCCGAAAGTGGCGGAACACCGGGTAGATGCTGGGCAGGTCGAGGCGCCCATGGAGGGTGTGCAGGCACGCGGCCCCCGTGAGCCGGGACAAAGGAAAGGCCAGGTAGCCGACGTGGGCGTGGATCACGTCGAAGTCCCGGGCGTGCTCGAAGACCTGGGCCATTTCCAAGACGTGAAAAGCCAGCTCGTCGTTGACGGCGGAATCGAGGCGCAGGGCGCGCGGCGCGGGCGCCACCAGCTTGGCCCTGGTCCTCGAATCCCCGCTCGCGAAGAGGGTGACCTGATGTCCTCGGCGGACGAGCTCCTCGGTGAGATAGGAGACGATGCGCTCGGTGCCTCCGTAGAGCGTCGGGGGCACGCGCTCGTACAGAGGCGAGACCTGAGCGATGCGAAGCGGTCGAATCACGAGCCCCCTTTTCTT
>DASQAK010000220.1:0-15953 GCA_035635755.1 Candidatus Methylomirabilota bacterium
GCCGAACATGAAGCGGCCCTTCAGCTGGTAGTCGAGCTGCTGGACGCGGTCGGCCAGGATGAACGGATGGTGGTAGGGCAGCGAGGACACGCCCGTGCCCAGCCGGATCCGGCGCGTGCGCTCGCCGGCGGCGGCGATGAACACCTCGGGGGAGGCGATGGTCTCGTAGCCCGCCGAGTGGTGCTCGCCGATCCACGCCTCGTCATAGCCCAGCCGGTCGAGGTGCTCGACGAGCTGGAAATCGCGCTCGAGGGCGAGGGCGGGATTCTCGTCGATGGGGTGAAACGGCGCCAGGAAGATTCCGAAGCGAAGCGGGGCATCCAGCATGAACGGCTCCTCTCTCAGAGAAGCGGCCGGCTCTTCGACCCGCCGGCCAGCCCCACTATCTTACACGCCCCGCGGAGCGCCACGTTCTGACAGCTGGCAGGTGGCTAAAAAAGGTCCAGGTGCGAGGCGGCGCCCGCCGTTCGAGTTGAGCGGCGGCCCCTGGCCGTCGCGAGACGAGAGCTGAGTTGATCCGCAGGTGAGGCGTACTCTCTGTACGTTGAACCTGCGGCCGAGGGCGCCAACGAAGCAGATGGGCCTTTTTCAGCCACCTGCTAGTTGATGCGCTTGGTCTTGCCCTTCCACTCCTTGTCGCGCAGCACGAACTTCTGCACCTTGCCCGTCGAGGTCTTGGGGAGATCGCCGAACTCGATGGCCGCGGGCGCCTTGAAGTGGGCGATGTGCTGCTTGCAGAACTCGATGATGTCCTTCTCGCTGGCGTTCTGGCCGGGCTTGAGGGTGACGAAGGCCTTGGGCCGCTCGCCCCACTTCTCGTCGGGAACGGCGACCACGGCGCACTCCATCACCGCGGGGTGCTTGGCCACGCACTGCTCCACCTCGATGGTCGAGATGTTCTCGCCCCCGGAGATGATGATGTCCTTCTTCCGGTCCCGCAGCTCGATGTAGCCGTCGGGGTGCCACACCCCGATGTCGCCCGAGTGGAACCAGCCGCCCCGGAAGGCCTCGGCGGTGGCGTCGGGCTGATCGAAGTAGCCCATGGCGCAGTTGTTGCCGATCATGATCACCTCGCCCAGCGTCTCGCCATCGCGCGGTACGTCGTTCATCTCTCCATCCACCACCCGGACGAGGTCGAAGAGCGCGTAGCCCTGCCCCTGCCGCGCGGCAAGGGTGGCCTGCTCGTCTGCCGGCAGGGCATCCCACTCCTTGTGCCAGGCGCAGACGGTGTGCGGGCCGTACGTCTCCGTGAGGCCGTAGACGTGCACGGGACGGAAATTCAGCTCCTTGAGCTTGCCCAGGAGGGTGGGCGACGGCGGCGCCCCCGCGATGGTGACGGTGACCGGGCGCGTCAGGCGATGGGCCCTGGGGTCGTTGATGACACCGATCTGCACGGTGGGCGCGCCGTTGTAGTGGGTGATGCCCTCGGACTCGATGAGCTCCCAGATGCGGCCGGACTCCACGCGCCGGAGGCACACGTGCGTGCCCGCCACCGCCGTCACCGCCCACGTGAAGCACCAGCCGTTGCAGTGGAACATGGGCAGGGTCCACAGGTACTTGGTCTCGAAGTTCATGCCGGTCTCGACGACCTCGCCCATGGCGTTGAACCAGGTGCCGCGGTGCGAGTACATCACCCCCTTGGGCCGCCCCGTCGTGCCCGAGGTGTAGTTGATGGCGATGAGCTCTTCCTCGTCCTCCAGCACGGGCTCGACGGGACCGGGAGCGCCGGTGGTGAGGAAATCCTCGTAGGGATCACCGGGCGCCCCCGTGTCGTCCACGCGCACGACCCTGACGCCCGTGAGGTCCAGCGGCTTGATCACGTGCTCGAACTCGGCGTCCACGAAGAGCGTCTTGGACCCCGAGTGCTTGAGGATGTAGCCGACCTCGTCGGAGGAGAGCCGGATGTTGATGGCGACGAGCACCCCGCCCGCGAGCGGGACACCGTAGTGCGCCTCGAGCATCGCGGGAATGTTCGGGCAGATGAACGCGACACGGTCGTGCTTCTGGAGCCCTGCCTTGCGCAGCGCCGAGGCGAGCCGGTTGACGCGCTCCTCGAATTGCCGGTACGTGTACTGGCGCTTGCCGTGGACGACGGCCGGCTTGCCCGGAAAGACATAGGCGCTGCGCTGGAGAAAGCTCACGGGGCTGAGCTCGGTTCGGTACACCTTGTGGTGCTTCATCGCGAAACCTCCGGGTAGATTCAGGCTCGGACGCGGCCGTTCCGGCCGGGCCCGCTCTAGCCTAGTCGAAAGGCCGCCATTGTCAATCCGCCGGCCCCGGCGCGCCCAGGGTTGCGCGGGGCACCGGCGTGGGGCAAGATTGGCCCGCCTCGTCGTTCCAAAAGGAGAATCAACCGATGCGGGTGGGCATGGCCGCCGTCTTCCAGAATCCGGGCAAAGCCCGCCGGGACTTCGACGTCTACCAGGACGATCTCCGTCTCGCTGATCTCGCGGAGCCGCTCGGCTTCGATTCCATCTGGAGCGTCGAGCACCACTTCACCGACTACACCATGTGCCCCGACGTGCTGCAGTTCCTCACCTACATGGCGGGGCGGACGCAGCGCGTGGCCCTCGGCTCCATGGTCGTGGTGCTGCCCTGGCACGACCCCATGCGCGTGGCGGAGCAGATCTCCATGCTCGACAACATCTCGGGCGGCCGGATGATCCTCGGGCTCGGCCGCGGAGCGGGCAAGGTCGAGTTCGAAGGCTTCCGCGTGCCCATGGACGAGAGTCGCGAGCGCTTCGTGGAATCGGCGCGGATGATCCTGGAGGGGCTCGAGACCGGCTACTGCGAGCTCGACGGCCGCTTCGTCTCCCAGCCGCGGGCGGCCATCCGTCCCGCGCCCTTCAAGAGCTTCCGGGGCCGCACGTATGCCGCCGCCGTGTCGCCCGAGTCGGCGCGCATCATGGCCGAGCTCGGTGTGGGCATCCTCATCATCCCGCAGAAGCCGTGGCCAGAGGTCGCGAAAGAGCTGAAGGACTACCACGAGCAGTATCGACAGCTCAACGGCACCGCGCCGCCCCCGCCCGTCTCCGCGGGCTGGACCTTCTGCGATCCGGATCCGGATCGCGCGCGCGAGCAGGCCCGGCGGTGGATCGGCGGCTACTTCCGCACCGTCCTCGACCACTACCAGTTCGGTGGCGACCACATGGCCAAGACGAAAGGCTACGAGTACTACGCGAAGATGACCGACAAGATCCACATTTACGGCGACGAAAAGGTCATCGACTTCTTCGTGGACCTGCAGGTCTGGGGCACTCCCGAGCAATGCTATGAGCGGATCGTGGACATCCGCCGGCGCGTGGGCAACGACCACTTCGTCGGCGTCTTCTCCTATGCCGGCATGCCGTCCGCCGAGGCCGCGCGCAACATGCGCCTCTTCGCCACCGAGGTGATGCCCGCCCTCCAGGCGCTCGATCGGGAGCCGAGCGCCGTCGCCCCGGCGCTCTCACGCCCGTGACCTTCTCGAGGGCGCGCCGCTGACCACGCCGCTGTCGGTCTATCTGCCGTTCAACCGCGAGGTACTGGGCCAGGCCTTCGAGCCCGCCAAGAGCGGCGGCGGCACTCCGGAGCCCAAGGGCTACTGGCTGCTCGTCCAGGACGAGGATCTCCTCGTCCTCCCCGACGGCGGCGCCTTCCGCCTGCCCGAGGGCGCGCTGCCCGCCGGCCTCGAGTCCGCGGTGACGGAGCCGCTCTGGCTCGGGACGCTCCACGGCACGCCCTGCTTCACGGCCGCCGTGCCGAAGGACGCCGCCCCTCCGGAGGGGCTCGCCCGCGAGACGCTCGTCCCCATGCGCGGCACGAAGCTGCCCGACGACCTGCTGTCGCTCGGGGGCATGGCCATGCAGGCGCTCTGGTGGCAATCCACGAGCGGCTTCTGCCCGCGCTGCGGCGAGGCGACCACCCGCATCGAGGGAGAATGGGGCAAGCGCTGCCCGCGCTGCCGCTACGAGCACTACCCCCATCTCCATCCCGCCGTCATCATTCTCGTCCGCGACGGCGACCGTGTCCTCCTCGCGCGCAAGGCGGAGTGGGCGCCGGGGCGCTATGCCCTCGTGGCGGGCTTCGTCGACAACGGCGAGTCGCTGGAGGGCGCGGTGGCCCGCGAGGTCAAGGAAGAGGTCGGCGTCGACGTGAAGGACATCCGCTACGTGGGCAGCCAGAACTGGCCGTTTCCGAGCCAGATCATGCTGGGCTTCGTGGCCGCCTATGCGGGCGGCGAGGTGCGCGTGGACCGCGCGGAGCTCGAGGACGCCCGCTGGTTCCCCTGCGATCAGCTCCCCAATCGTCCCTCGCGCCACAGCATCGCCGGCTTCATCCTGAGCAACTACGCCAAGCCGTCGTGAGTCCAACTACGCCCCCTCATCACCTTCCCCCTCACCCTGCCCTCTCCCCCATCGGGGGAGAGGGCAGGGTGAGGGGCACAGTCCAGAGGAGAACCCCGTGAGCATCCAGCGCATCCAGCCGGGCAAGCGCCTGAGCGCCGCCGTCGTGCATGGCGACACCGTCTACCTGGCGGGCCAGATCGCCGGCGATCCCTCCGCGGACGTCAAGGGCCAGACCCAGCAGATCTTGAAGAAGATCGACGATCTCCTCGCCGGGGCGGGCACGAGCAAGTCCAAGCTCCTCTCCGCCACCATCTGGCTCGCCGACATGCGCTACTTCGACGACATGAACTCCGTATGGGACGCCTGGATGGATCCCGCGAATCCGCCCGCGCGCGCCACCGTGGAGGCGCGTCTGGCCGCGCCCAAGTACTTCGTCGAGATCGCGGGCGTGGCCGCGAAGTAGGCGGCGGCCGCGCGCGCGGTTGTCCCTCGCGAGCGGCGAATAGATCGGCGCCACCGAGGGGAATTTTTCCCTCGGAACAGTCCAGTTTTTGGGCGCTGCCTCCGTCCCGTTTTTCGATTTTTTCTCGCGCCCGCCTTCCGGGATGGAGGAGCACTTCCAATCTCGGGGCGACAGTTCGTAGCTCGCGGCCGCCCCGCGCACCTTCTGCACTGTCAGCCTCATGACAGCGCAGTCTTTTCAGCAAGTCGCTCCGCGCGTCGCGGTCGCGTCGCGCTTGGCACCCCGGTTGCTTTTTCTTCGCTGGGTCAATGTGAGTCAGGTGGTCCACACGGCTACGAATGCGGGCGACACTGCCCGATAACCGGATAGGAGGAGGAAACCATGAGCGTGCGGAATGCGATCAGAGTGTTGGCGGTCCTGGGACTTGTCGGCGGTGTACCTGGATATGCCCTCGCCCAGGACCAGCCGGGCATCGGGGTCGTGAGCACCCTCATCGGTGAGGCGACCGTGGCGCGGGGCACCACGACCCAGCCCCTCGCCCTCAAGACGCGCGACGACGTGTTCATGCAGGACCGGATCAGCACCAAGGAGCGCTCCCTCGTGCACGTCCTGCTCGGGGGCAAGGCCCTGCTCACCGTGCGGGAGCTCTCGGTGCTGACCATCACGGAAGACGGTGGGCGCGCCACGGTTGATCTCCAGTCCGGCAAGGTCGGGCTGGCGGTGGTGCGACAGCGGATGAAGCCGGGCGAGATCATCGAGATCCGCACGCCGCACGCGGTGGCGGCGGTCCGGGGCACCGTCCTCGTGGTCGAGATCGTTCCGGGCGCCGAGAATCAGGCGAGCGCGGCGTCCACCGATGTCCACCTGCTCCATGGCAAGCTCGACGTCTCCCTCGCGAGCAATCCGACGGCGCCTCCCATCCAGCTCGAGAGCCTGCAGAGCGTGACGGCGTCGAACCTCGCGCTGGGCAGGGTCCGTCCCCTGACCCCGGAGTCGGTGGCCGCCGTCACCGCGAACTTGAAGATGAACCGACCGTCACTGCCCGGCCCCTCCGACAAGTTCGTGGCCGCCATCGGCGAAAAGCAGCGGGCCCTCGCCGTGGCCACGGCCTCCACCCTGGTGGGGGGCGGGCCCGGCAAGGCTCGGGTCGCGAAGTTTGCCGCGAACATCGAGGCGACCCAGAAGGGCAGAGCCATCGACGCGGTGCCCGAGCGTGACCCCATCGGAATCGTCTCCGATGCGGGTGACGGCCGAGCCATCCCCGTCAGCCTCGGCGCCGGTCCGGGCGGAGCCAATGCGTCGGCCGTGGGGCTGGTGGGCATCAGTGCCGTGGGCGGAGGCAGTGCCATCCGCCTGCAGGGTCCGGCGAATGGGCCGGGCAACGGGCTCGCCCCTGTCTTGCCCAGGCTGCGGCTGCTCCCGACGCTTCAGTAGCCCGGCGCGATCGGTCCATTTGCTCCACGTGCCCGCCGTGCTGGATATCGGCATAGAGGATGACTGTGCCATCGCTCGAGGTGCGTCGCTGATGTCCCGTCCGATCGTCTGGCATGTGCCGGGCTCCGTGGCCGCCTCGCGTCTGCAGGACCTCCCGGATGACCTCGAGCGCCGTCCTCTTTCCGAGCTGACGCCCGCGGGCTGGCCGGAGGCGCCCGGCGTGCTGTTCATCGATCTGCCCGGCGGTGAGGCCAGCCGCCGCGCCATGGCCGCCGCCCAGCGCGCGGGACTGCCCGTGGTGGCGCTCGTGGATGAGGGAGCGTCCGAGTCCATCTGCGATCAGCCGTGCTACGCCTATCTGAATCCCTCGGTGCCCGGGGTCACGCTGGCCACCGTGCTACGCCAGGCGTGCGTGCACGCCCATGTGATGCTGGACGCCCTCGAGATGAGGATGCAGCTCGAGGAGCTCAACGCCATCGGCATCGGTCTCTCCGCCGAGCGGGATCTCGACGTTCTCCTGGAGCTGATCCTGACCAAGGGCCGCGAGATCACGCGGAGCGACGCGGGGTCGCTCTACGTGGTGGAGACGCCGCCCGAAGGAGAACGGTGCCTGCGCTTCAAGCTGGCCCAGAACGACAGCGTGCACGTGGAGTTCAAGGAGTCGACGCTGCCCATCAGCGCGGACAGCGTGGCGGGCTACGTGGCCCTGGCGGGCGAGATCCTGATGATCGACGATGTCTATGCCCTGCCCGCGGACTCTCCCTTCCGCTTCAATACCGAGTTCGATGTGAAGGTCGGCTACCGGACCACCTCGATGCTCGTGGTCCCCATGAAGGCGCCGGCGGGCGAGACCATCGGCGTGCTCCAGCTCATCAACTGCAAGCGCATTCCGCTCCGGCCCTTCGCCTCGCGGGAAGGGATGCAGGCTGACGTCTTGCCCTTTCCCGAGCGTTATCGAAACCTGGCCGCGTCCCTCGCCTCCCAGGCGGGAGTGGCCATCCAGAACGCGCGGCTGTTCCAGGAGCTCGGGACCGCCCTGCAGGAAGTCGAGGCCTCTCAGAAGCAGCTCGTGCAGGCCGAGCGCCTGAGCGCGCTCGGCGAGATGGCGGCCGGCGTTGCCCATGACTTCAACAACCTGCTCGCCGTGGTGGTCGGACGCGCGGAGATCCTGCTCGCCAAGGGGCAGGACCCCAACGTGGCCCGGGACATCGAGATCATCCGGACGGCGGCCTGGGACGGAGCCCACACGGTTCGCCGGATCCAGGAGTTCACGCGGACACGCCAGACGCGCCCCGCGGGACGCGTGGACATCCCCGAGCTCCTGCGTGACGTGGTCGAGCTGACGCGGGCGCGATGGAAGGACGAGGCCCAGAGCCGCGGGCTCGCCTACGACGTGGTGGTGGAAGGCGGCCCCGTGCTGCCGGTGGCCGGCATCTCCGCGGAGCTCCGCGAGGTGTTCATGAACCTCCTCATCAACGGAATCGACGCGATGCCCGGAGGAGGCCAGTTCGTCTTCCGCGTCTCGAGCGACGCGGCGTCGGTGATCATCGCCGCGGAGGACACGGGCTGTGGCATGTCGGACGAGACTCGGCGGCGCGTCCTCGAGCCCTTCTTCACCACCAAGGGCGCGCGGGGCACCGGCCTCGGCCTGGCCGTCTCGTGGGGCATCGTGAAGCGCCACGGGGGCACCATCGAGATCGAGAGCACCCTGGGCATGGGCAGCGTCTTCATGATCCGCCTGCCCATCAGCGTGGACGACCTGGCCCCGGAGGCCTCGGCGTCGCCCGCCCGCCAGGGGCGCAGCGGCCGCGTCCTCATCATCGACGACGAGACGGAGGTCCGATGCGTCCTCCGGGACATGCTCGAGCCCTGTGGTCACTCGGTTCTGGAAGCGGACAGCGCGGAAGCGGGATTGGCGCTTCTGGAAAGTGAGATGGTGGACGTGATCCTCACGGACATCTCCATGCCGGGCATGTCGGGCTGGGACGTGGCGGCCGCGTGCCAGCGGCGCTTTCCTCACATCCCGCTCGGGTTCGTCACGGGCTGGGGCGACCGGCTCGACCCGCAAGAGACCGCGCGCTTCGGCGTGCGCTTCATCGTGTCCAAGCCCTTCGCTCCCGCCGACGTACAAGGCCACATCGCCGACGCCCTCGCCTCCACCACCCCCTAGAATCTCCGTGCCGGCAATGCGGCGGGAGGGGGCGGGGGGCATCCCCCGCGGACCACGCTGACTCGCGACCCGTTTGAGCACTCTTAACGGGCCACGAGATTCCGGTCTTGCGCTTCGGCAACGCGCAGAAGATACGGGTCCACGGGGGATGCCCCCCGCCCCCTCCCGCCGCCGCTCGCTGATCACAATTGCCGCGACAGCGCGCGCGAGCTTCGCGAACACAAGTTCGTGAACGCAGCGGGGAGGGCGGAGCTGGGGGTGCCCGGGCGGCGGGTAGCCGTCGGGAGCGAATCCGACGAGCCGTAGCGCGCCCCGAAGCGCAGGGCGCCTCCGCCGCGCGAGCCGGCCTGCGGAGCAGGCGGCGAGCGACCCCCGTCTCGGGGGATGGGGGGCCAGGCGGAGGCGCCTTCGCTAGTGTGGCGCGCGAGGCGAGGAGGTTGAGCGGACGACGGCTACCCGCCGCCGGGCACCCCCAGCTCCGCCCGGCATTCACAGCGAACGCTCACACGGGGAAGAGGACTCAGTCGATCTTGGACTCGTCGCGGTACATGACCTTGTGGCGCTGGGTCTTTACCCACTCGTCGATCTGCGCGTCCGTCATGCCGTTCGCGGCATCGAAGCGGTCCCAGCTCATGATCTGGTCGAGCCGCTTCTTCCACCGCTTGTAGGAGGGCTTCAAGGGCGGCCCGAAGCACATCACGTCGATGATGGCCAGCTCGTCCGGCACGCCGAGGAGCGGCTTGATCTTCTTCTGGATGTCCTCCTGCCCGATCGCCGTGATCCACCAGACGGCATAGCCCAGGGCCGCCGCCGCGAGGTGCGCGGACATCGTGGACGCCGCCACCGACTGCAGCAGGATCCGCTCGGCGTTCTGCTTGTAGAGCCGATCGAGATCCGAGCCGTCGTTGAGGACGGGAAAGGCTCGGATGAACCGAAAGTCCGCGGCGATCACGATGAGCCCGGGGGCCGTCTTCACGCCGTGATAGTTCGGGGTGGGGAAGCCCATGTGCATCCGGGCCCGGTGCTGCTGCTCGTCCACGAAGCACTGGCCGATCGTCTGCTTGACGTCGGGATCCATCACCACGATGTAGTGCCACGGCTGCGCGTTCGCTCCGGAAGGGGCATGCCGCGCCGCCTCCAGGATGAGCTCGAAATGCGCGCGCGGCACCTCGTACGACGCGAACGCGCGGTTGGTCATGCGATTCCGAGCGATCTCCAGGAAGGCTTCGTAACGGACGACGTTGTTGAAGGGTCCGCTCTCGACGGGGCGCGAAGTCATGCCCGCCTCGGCTCGCGCGCGCTCAGGCGCGGACGAACTTCAGGGCGGCGCCGTTCATGCAGTACCGAAGGCCCGTGGGCTTGGGGCCATCGTCGAAGACGTGGCCGAGATGCCCTCCGCACCGGCGGCAGTGCACTTCCGTGCGGACCATGAAGAGCTTGCGGTCGGTTGAGGTCCGCACCGCGCCCTCGAGGGGGGCCCAGAAGCTCGGCCAGCCCGTGCCGCTGTCGAACTTCGTGTCCGAGGCGAAAAGCGGCAGGTCGCAGCCCGCGCAGGCATAGGACCCGCGCCCGTACTCCTTGTCGAGCGGGCTCGACCACGCATGCTCCGTCCCGTGCTGGCGCAGCACCCGGAACTGCTCGGGCGTCAGGAGGCGGCGCCACTCCGGCTCGGGCTTGGTGATCTCGAATGTCTCCGTCGTCGCCATGAGAACCTCCGCCTATTTCCAGATGGCTGCTTCTCGTCCCCGTATCATCGCACGGGGAATGCAGGTGACGAGATCGAAGCGCCGTCGACGAGAATGAGGTACGGCGCCGATCGTGCCAGATTGGCGGTGACGGGTCAAACGGCCACCTACCCCGCGGCGAGCGGAGCTTCCCCGATGGCCCGCGCCAAATCTTGGGCCCCGGCCGGTCGACGGGCTATCCTTTCCGCAAAGGAGCCACCCGTGACATACGCCTACGCCGTGCTCGTCGCGATCCTCGTTCTCGTCGGCTTCCCCGCCCACGCCGCCGAATCCGATGCCGTCCCCAAGGCCCAGGTCTCGGCCAAGGCATGGCTGGCCCTGACGGACAGCGGGAAGTACGCGGAAAGCTGGAATGGCGCCTCGACGCTCTTCAAGACAGCAATCACGAAGGCGGACTGGGAGAAGGCGATTCGCGCAGCGCGCGCACCGCTAGGCGCCTTGAAGTCGCGCACCCTCAAGTCCGCCACCTTCGCCCGCACCCTGCCCGGCGCGCCCGACGGGGAATACGTCGTCATCCAGTACGAGACGGCCTTCGAGAACAAGGCCTCCGCCATCGAGACCGTCACGCCCATGCTCGACAAAGACGGCTCGTGGAGGATCTCGGGCTACTACATCAAGTAGCGGAGTCGAGACTCTGGCGGAGCCGCTCGAGCATCTCGTCGATCTCCTCGCGCGACACGGTCAGCGACGGCATGAAGCGTAGGGTGTCGGGGCGCGGAGCGTTGATGAGCAGCCCGCGATCGAGGGCGGCTCGAGCGACCTTCGCGGCATCGCGCCCTTGCAGCTGGAGGGCCACGAGGAGCCCGCGGCCCCGGACCTCGCCATGGCCGAGCTCTGCTGCGAGCGCGCCCAGCCGCTCGGCGAGATAGCGGCCGCTCGTGGCGACCGAATCCAGGAAACCCGGGGCCCGCACGGCCGTCACGACGGCGCACCCGACCGCGGCCATGAGCGCGTTGCCGTTGAAGGTGCCGCCCTGGTCGCCATACTCGAAGACGCTGGCGCCCGCGGACGCGACGAGCGCGGCGATGGGGGTGCCGCCCCCGAGGCCCTTGCCGAGGGTCACGATGTCCGGCTCGATGCCGGCGTGCTCGTATCCGTACATGCGCCCCGTCCGCCCGATCCCCGTCTGGATCTCGTCGAGGATCAAGAGGATACCGAGATCGCTCGTCAGCTTCCGCAGATCGCGCAGCCAGTCGTCGGCGGCCACGAAGACCCCGGCTTCGCCCTGGATGGGCTCCAGCATGACGGCCACGGTCTCGGGCGTGACGGCCTTGCGCACCGCCTCGAGATCGCCCAGAGGCACTTTCGGGAAGCCGGGCACCTTTGGCTGGAACAAGGTATCCCAGCCCGGCTTCCCGGACGCGGCCATGGTTGCCAGCGTCCGCCCATGGAATCCATGCTCCATGGTGACGATCTCGAAGGCGCCGCCCCGATGCCGGCTTCCCCACTTCCGGGCCAGCTTGATCGCGCCCTCATTGGCCTCCGCGCCGCTATTGCACAGGAAGACCTCGTCGAGCCCCGTGCTGTCCGCGATGAGCGTGGCCAGCCTGGCCATGGGCTCGTTGTAGTACGCGGGGCTACAGTTGAGGAGTCGCCGGGCCTGATCGTTCAGCGCGTCGAGGATGACGTCGGGCGAATGGCCGAGGCAGTTCACGGCCCATCCCTGCACGAAATCGAGGTACTTCCTGCCCTCGCTGTCCCAGAGCCAGGATCCCTTGCCCTCGACCATGACGAGGGGTGGGCGATCGGCCACCTTCATGATCCGCCGGAGATCGTGGCTCATGCCGCGGGTCCTCCCTCTCGTCCCGCCGCCGCGGCCGGGTATGGACCGCTCTGGATCTCCATCAGCCGGTCGGGATGGCGCGCTTCGCTGAAGCCGAACCGGCGGTAGAGCTCATGGGCGTCCCGCGTGAAGAGGACCCAGCGCCGGAGGCCCTGGAGGTCGGGATGCGACTTGATGGCCGCCATGAGCTGCTTGCCCACGCCGCGGCCCCGATGGGAATCGAGCACGAAGACATCGCAGACATAGGCGAAGGTGGCGTGGTCCGAGATCACGCGGGCAAAGCCCACCTGCTCGTTTCCATCGAAGGCGCCGAAACAGGTGGAGTGGCGGAGGGCGCGGGCCACCAGCTCGCGCGGAATCCCCGCGGCCCAGTACGAGGACCGCGAGAGGAAACCATGGATCACGTCGAGGTCGAGCCGCGACGGGTCGGTGATGATCGACAGCTCGGCGGGGCGGCATTCGTGGAGCATGGGATCGTTCTCCTCGTGGGTCGGCGCGCTCAGGCGTGCGCGCGCCGGGTCTGACGGATGGCGGACAGCGGGACACGGAGCCGGCGCTCGACCTTGAGGGCGGCGGCCGGGCTCGGCGTGGCGATGAAGACCGTGTCGTCTCCCGCGATCGTCCCCACCACGCCGGGCAGGCCGCTCTCGTCCACGGCCCGGGCCACCGGCTGCGCCTCCCCGGGGGGCGTCTTGACGACCACGAGGGTCCCCGCCGCCTGCGCGGCGAGGACGGAATGCGCGAGGGCACGGTCGAGGGCCGCCTCCCGGCGCGCCCCCGGCACGAACGAGGACGGCGGCGCCGGGACGGCATAGCCCGCGGGCGTCCGCGCCAGTCCCAGGTCCTTGAGATCGCGGGACAGGGTCGGCTGGGCGACGGTGAAGCCTCGCCGGCGGAGGAGCTGCTGGAGCTCTTCCTGCGAGCGCACGGCGTGCTCCCGCACCAGCTCGAGGATCGCCGCGCGCCGTCGCCGGACCAGGCTGATAGAATTTATATTCATGATCGAACATAAGTATTCACCAAGGACGGCGGGGCTGTCAAGTCCAATGTGCGGGTACGACCTGGTAAGACGAGCAGGGCAGATCCTCGTGGCGGCTGACGGCCCCGAGCAACGCTCAGATGGACGGATCAGGCGCTTCGCGGAGCCGGCGTGTCCTTCCGCGCGTTCACGGCGTCCATGTACACGAGCAGATCGAGGTCGCCGGGAGAGTGGCCCATCTGCGTGAGGAGCAGGGCCGCCTCGCTGCGGTGCTGGGTCGCATGATTGACCTGATGGATCAGCATCTGCCAGAGGGGATAGGCCCATTCCTGGCCCCTGGCATTCGTGTAGCTGAGCACCAGGGCAAGCTGGGTTTCACCCAATCCCTCGACGAAGTCACGCGTCTCCCGCTCAAGCGCGGCCCAGTGAGTCCGTATGGCGTCCAGATCAGGAAAATCGCCGGCGCGGAGCATGGCGCGCGGGGAGACGCCCTTCCAGCGCTGGAGCCAGATCCACTGGGCGCTCATGGTGTGCACGAGGGTATCGTGCACGGAGCCATGGCTCGCGCCGGCGCCCTCCGTGAGCTGGCCGGGAGCGAGGCCGGCCGCCGTGTCCAGGATGCGCCCGTTCGCCCACGCGCTGTACTGGTAGAGGGTGCGGATGTACTCGGTGCTCACGGAATCAATTCAGCCCTCGCCTCGCGACGGCCCGGGGCCGCCGCTCAGCTCGAACAACGGGCAGCGTTTCGGCTCGAAATTCAATCAGCCTTCGCATTTTGCCGATTCGGTCAGCGTCCGAGGGCCTTGAGGGCGAGCTCGAGCGCGCGCTTGCCGTCGGCGCCCGTGCGCTGGAGCCAGATGTCCCAGGCGCCCTTGGCGATCTTGCGCGCCTTGTCCATCTCTTCCTTGGATGGGTCGATGACGGTCATGCCCAGCTCGGGCAGGCGCTTGCGAACCTTCTCGTCGGCGGCCATGGCGTCCTGCCATTCCTTCTCCTCGAGATTGACGTCCTTCATCGAGTCCAGCACGACCTGCTGCAGGTCCTTGGGAAGGGCATCCCACGCCTTCTGGTTGGCCACCAGCCACTCCTGGGCGGCGCCCGCCAGATACCAGTAGTCCAGATACTTCGCCACCTCGAAGAACTTCATGGGCTCGGCGTTGGTGGCCGAGGTCATGGCGCCGTCGACCGTCTTCTTCTCGAGGGCGGAATACACCTCGCCGAAGGCGATGTTGACAGGCGCCGCCCCCAGCAGGCGCGCGGCGTTGGCGGAGTCGGCGCCGTAGACGCGGATCTTCTTGCCCTTCCAGTCCGCCACCGTGCGGATGGGCACCGAGGAGAAGATCTGCTGCGACGGCCACGTGCTGATGGCAAGGAGCTTGAGGCCCTTGCGGGCGAGCATCTCCGT
The DNA here is from genome assembly GCA_035635755.1 of Candidatus Methylomirabilota bacterium. Lineage (GTDB taxonomy): Bacteria > Methylomirabilota > Methylomirabilia > Rokubacteriales > CSP1-6 > AR37. The sequence goes on from DASQAK010000220.1 coordinate 14,308, forward strand.
GTAGAAGGGCCGAAGCTGGAAGGCCGCTTTCTTGTGCTCCTCGATGCCGCTCGTCATGAAGGGCAGCTCCAGGGGGCCCATTTCCAGGAGCACGTCGGTCAGGTACGAGGCGAGCACGGTGCCGATCTCCGAGCGGCCGTCGAGGACGGCGGGGATCAGCTCCGGGCCTGGATAGAGCGAGGAGGCGGGGTGCACGCGGATCTCCAACCGGCCCTGCGACTTCTCCTTCACCCTGGCCGCCCAGGCGTTGTAGTTGACCGTGTGGTAGTAGGTCGGCGCCGCCACCGTGGGCAGGTTCCACACGATGGGCTTCGCCTGGGCCGCCGCAGGCGTGGGCGCCAAGGCGGCTCCTCCCATCGCGAGGGCGAACAGGATCAGCGTGAGGATGATGCAGGTTGTCGTCTTCGACATGGCTCCTCCGGACAACATCAGACGGGCCCGTTGAGCGTCAGGTGGCCGGGGACGACCATGGCGCCGATCCTGTCAGATCGCGAGCGTCCAGGCAATTCATGAAGGGAGGGACACCGAGCCTCGCCGGACGCGGTCACCGCGGAAAGGCGCCGGGGAGCACGTGCGCCATCGCGGTCAGCCAGGCGAAGAGTGTGACGATGGAGCCCACCGTGGTCAGGGTGACGGTCATCGCCACGAGCTCCCGGTCGATCTCGTACTCCGCGGCCAGGATATAGACGGTCTTTGCCGTGGGCACCGCGGCGCAGATCGTGGCCGCGATCATGGAGAGCGGATCGAGTCCGAGCCAGCGGCCCAGGGCATAGACCAGAGCCGGCAAGGCCAGCAGCTTGACGACGGAAAGGCCGAGCGCGGGACGGAGCTGAGCGCGCAGACCCGCGAGCTCGATACCCAGCCCGATGGCAAAGAGCGCGCAGGGCGCCAGCGCGGCGGCGAAGATGCCGAGATAGTCGTCGAACATGCCCGGCAGGGTCAGCCCCGAGGCGGCGAAGGCCAGACCGAGCAGCGTCGCCGAGACGAGGGGATTGCGCAGCGAGTGCGTGACCATGCCCGACATCGCATGTGAGCGGCCGAGGACTTGGGGCGTGCCGCGCATCTCGAGGAGACCCACGCCGAGAGGAAACAGGATCACGGCCACGAAGAGGGTCGCGATGGCCGTGGGCAGCACCGCGCGGGCGCCAAATATTGAATGCAGGAGCGGGAGCGCGACGAATCCCGTGTTCGTCATCGACGCCATCAGGGCCCACATCGTGCTGCGGGCCGGATCGCCCTTGCCCAAGCGCCACGCCACAGCCAGGACGGCCAGGAAGACGATGACGGAACCGCCGCCAAAGCTGGCGATGAAGCGCCAATCCATCAGGGCGCCGGGCGGCTCCTTCGCCACCGTGACGAAGAGCAGCGCCGGCATGGCGATGTAGTAGGCGAACTGGATCAGTGAATCGGAGGCATTCGGCGGCAGGATGCCCCAGCGCCCCACGAGCCACCCCGTGACGATGATGCCGAAGGTCGGCACGATGAGATCGAGCATCTGCATGGGGGCCTCAGCAATGGCGGCACGGTGGGAAATCCCGCGAGTAGACAGGCTGCTTCAGGAACTCCTCCGGGCTGTACTTCCAGAACTGGCTCACCGCCGGGTAGGTGTAGATGACGGTGTTCTGCAGCTTGCCCCCTACCCGCTC
>DASQAK010000221.1:0-2303 GCA_035635755.1 Candidatus Methylomirabilota bacterium
CAGCACCGGGAGCACGAGCAGGGCGGCGACGAGGCTCGTCGCGCTCCCGATGGTGAGGAGCAGGCCAAGGCTCCACATGCCGTGATGATGCGCCACCAGGAGACTCCCGAATCCGGCGATGGTCGTTAGACCGTTGAACAGCACGGCGGCCACTGTGCTCCGGGCCAGCAGCGGCCCACCGTGGGCTCGGGCCTCGACGGATCTCATCAGGACGTTCACGCCGTATTCCGCCGAGGCGCCGATGATGAGCGGGAGTCCCCAAACGTTCGCCATATTGAACTTGATGCCGAAGACTCGCATGAGACCAATCGCCCAAACCGTGCCAAGCAGCGGTGGGACGAGGGCCAGCATCGTCTCCGGGAGCTGCCGGATCATGAGAGCGGTCAGGAACGCCAGGAGCAGGATCGCGTACACTGTTCCGTAACGGTATGCCTGCTCCATAAGCTGGAGCGCCTCGTACTTGATAACGGGGGTCCCCGTCACTTCGGGGTCGACGGAGCGGAGCTCCTCGACGAACCGCGTCGCGCCGCCCCGCTCCCAGATATCCACTTTCGGGTGGATCTGCATGAGCAGGAGGCCGCTCTTGCCGATGAACTGGCTCCGGATCTCGGGTGGTAGGTTCTCGAGCGTGACCGGCCGGGCCTTCGCGCTCTCTTGCAGGTCGGCAATCGTGCGGGCGAAGTCGGCGCGGAGCTGGGCCTGTACGCCGCCGAGGTTTGTCTCGAGACGCTGGCGCTCACTCGCGCGGAGCTTCTCGAGCAGGCCGCCAATTTGGGCCCGCACCGCCTGCACCTCGGGAGGTGGCCCGCCCGGGCCCGCCTCGGCGGCGGCCAGGTCGAAGCGTCGGCCCAGGCTGGCCAGGGCATCGACCAGGCGCTCCAAGCGAAAAGGCTGCGGGCGTTGGATGCGGATGGCGGCCACCTGCGGCGCGAACTCCCGGATGACTTCGAGTTTCTCCGTTTGCTGGTCCGGCACAAGGAGCAGCGCGCTGTCCACGTCCGAGACGGCGTCGAGACGCTCGAAGGCCTGGTGCTTCCGGCGGAGCTCCGGCAGCGAGGTGGCCGTGGCCAGAGCGGAGAAACTCGAGCGCCCTTCGGTGGCGAGGATATGCCGCTCCCAGACGACGGACTCGGTGCCCTTGGCCTGGAGGTCAAGGAGGTTGTAGTCGAAGTCGACCCCGCGCGCTCCCCACAGGGAGAACCCGGTCACGAACCCCGCCGCGAGCAGCACCGGGGCAGGGTGCCGCACGAACGTCTCGAGCCAAAGCACATCGCGGCGGCCGGCTCGGCTCTCTGTCTGGGAACGGTGCGGAGATCGCCGCGCGCGGCACCGGGCGACGAGCACCAACAGCGCAGGGAAAAGGGTCAGCGTGGCGGTCAATGCCATGATGAGCGCAGTCCCGGCGACGAAGCCGAACTCCTGAATGCCGCGGAACTTTGCGAGCATGAGCACGTAGAAGGTCGCGGCGCCCGTCAGGGCACCGAGCAGGATGCCCGGCCCGCTCCCTGCCGCCGTCCTCCCGAGGGCGTCACCGACGGTCCGCCCCCGCCCCAGCTCTTCCTTGTGGCGGAAGAGGAAGTAGATGCCGTAGTCGATGCCCAGGCCCACGACGATGGAGATGAACATCACAGAGAAGACCGTGAGATGGCCGATGGCGACCGCGATGATGCCGAGTGACCAAGCGAGGCTGACGCCGAGGGCCCCCAGCATTAGGAGGGGCTGACCCGGCTGCCGGAACGCGACGAGCAGTACGCCCAGGGTGAGGACGACGGCCAGGAGCGTTGCCATTTGGCCGTCGACGAGCGCCGTTGTCATCTCGTCGCTCGCCAGGGCCGGGCCGCCGGTGACGCCAACCTTGACCGCCGGGAACTCCGTGCGAAGGTGCGTGATGCGGCGGCGGATCTCCTCGATGGCCGCCTGGTCGCTCGTCGCGCCTCGCGCGCCGCTGATCGGGTCGGCGAGGACGAAGAGAAGACGCTTGTCCTTCGAGAAGAAATAGCCAGCGTCTGCGTCCTCCGCGCCGGGAGAGAAGAAGGCGCTCCACGGCGACTGGTACGGGCCCGGCCGGTCAGCGCGCGCGGAGATCTCCGCGAGCAGGGCGCGGAGGACGCCGAGATCGGTGCCGCTCCGCTCGTCTCCGAGCCCCAAGTCGAAGAAGCGGTCTACGAAATCCTTGGCGATCTGGTGGTTGATGCCCTCGATCAGGCGATCCAGGGTCGGGTTGGCGGCGAAGCCCTCCATCAGGTCGAGCCGGTCCAGGATCTTGTCCCGGACGTCGCGGACCTCGTCGAGGGACAAGTGGA
>DASQAK010000222.1:0-11167 GCA_035635755.1 Candidatus Methylomirabilota bacterium
GGCCCGCGAGAGCCTCTATCAGCGGGCCCGAGAGCGGGCCCGGGCCGCCACAGGCTTCGAACACGTTTCCGAGGACACGCCCACGGTCACGCAGCAGCGGGCGGATGCCCTGGCCCTCCTCGCGGAGACGGCGCTGCATCACGGGCTCGATCCCGGCATACCGGGCGAGCGCTACCAGGTGGTGGTCAACATCGACGCCCCGGTGCTGGCCGATCCGGAGCAGCCGGGGCAGTCCGTCCTCGAAGGGGGCACACACGTTTCCGCGGAAACGTCTCAGCGGTTGGCGTGCGACGCGAGCCGGGTGGTCATGCGCCACGACGATAAGGGCCGCCTGGTGGAGATCGGGGCCCGGACCCGGACGATCCCGCCCGCCTTACGCCGTGCCCTCCACCATCGGGATCAAGGATGCCGCTTCCCGGGGTGCGGACTGCGCTTCACTCAGGGGCATCATCTCCGCCACTGGGCCCACGGCGGCCCGACCACACTCTCCAACCTCACCCTGCTCTGCCGCCGGCATCACCGGGCGGTGCACGAGGAGGGCTACGAGGTCGCGCGGTTACCCGACGGGGCGCTTCGGTTCCGGCGGCCGGACGGGCGCCCGCTCCCGGAGGTGCCGCCAGTGCCAGTACCTGATGATCCTGTCAGGGCTCTCCGAGCGCGTCACGACTCACAGGGCCTTCGTGTCCACGCGCGGACGGGGTGTCCGAGTTGGCTCGGAGAAGGCCTGAATGTGGGCTGGGCGATCGACGTCCTGCATCCTCTCGCCCAGACCGTCCGATCTAGTCCGTCGCGGTGCGAATCGGGCTAACAGACGTTCTTATCCTGCCGCTCCACGGGCTCGCGAGGGAGCGTCCACGCCGCGAAAAGCCCCAGGACATTGCCGCCCGCCGCGATCAAGATCGCCGCCCCGTAGCTCCGCGTCACGTCGAACAGGTGGCCCGCGGTGATCGGCAGGACGATGGCGCCGGCGCACCACGCGAGGTAGATCCGGCTGGCGATGCGACCGTACAGCTCACGCCGCCAGTACACGGCGACGGCGGCGGCCGTGACGCCCGACATCAGGCCATAGCCCGTTCCGACGAGGGCGAGCGATACGACCGCAATTGCGGGCGTGGGCCAGACCGTCAGCGCCACGTTGCCGGCGAGCGCGACCGCATGGGCGGCGGCCGCGACGGTCGGGACCGTGAACCAGTCCACCAGCCATCCGCCGCCCAGACGGGCGACCGCGATCGTCGCCGCGATGAACGTCGTGCCGGAGATGGCGACCGCGGTGGCCCCGCCGTACGCGGCGATCATCCCGGCCGCCTGGCTGAGCACCATGAGCCCGGCAGAGGCCGCGAGAAAGAAAACGAGCGACAGCGTCCAGAAGACGGGCCGACGCCGCTCGTGCTCTTCCGGGGTCGCCACCGCCGCGCCGGACGAGAGTGTGACACCGGCGCGCGTGATCAGCCACGCGCTGATCAGGCCCGTCACGCCGAGGGCCGTGGCGAGCGCGCCGAGAGTGGCGCGGACACCGAACGCGCGAATGCCCCATCCGAAAAGGGGAGCCGCGATCACGGCGCCCGCGGGATACAGACCCACGAGGTACCCATTCACCAGGCCATGGTGTCGCGTGACGGCGAGGTTCACGACCTGCTGCGAGAGGATATAGGCGGCGCCGCCCCCGGCGCCGAAGCACAGACCGTAGCCCACGGCGAGCTGGAGCAGGTTGCGCGCCGTCGCCGCCAGCGTGATGCCGAGCATGGTCGACGTCGCGCAGGCCAGCACCAGAACGGGAGTGGGGGCAAGCTCATAGACGTACGGCGTGAGGTTCGCGCCGCCACCGAATCCCGCGGACGCGAGCGCAAAGACGAGCGCCAGCTCGGCGCGGCTCAGTCCGAGGAGCGCTTCCAGAGGCTTCAGGAACACGCTGAACGCGTAGAGCGAGCCGAGCGGAAGATTGAGCACAGTGGCGGCGGCGATCGCGCGCCCCGGGCTCGGCCTCGTCGTAGTCTCGACGGCGGCGCTACTTGGCCTGGCGGAGGACGGGATTGTAGGTCTGGAGGAAGCGGCGGCGGCTGAGCGCGAAGAGGGCGAAGAAGCCCGCGGTGATCAGGACTTCCTTGACCCCGAGGGGGAAGCCGATCGCCCGGTCGAGGGATGGGAAGACCACGAGCACGTGCTCGACGAAGATCGAGATCCAGCCGAAGAAGAGGATGACCACGAGGACCTTGTGCCGCGTGGGCGGCCGCCCGGTCAGGCGCTTGAGCAGGTAGGCGAAGGGGATCAGCCAGCCGAAGATGAAGACCAGCCACGCCACCACGCCCCACGGCGGGTTGAAGAAGCGTGCCATGAAGAAGCGTGTCTCGATCGGCACATTGCCGTACCAGATCACGAGGTACTGCGAAAAGAAGAAGTACATCCACATGACCGACATGGCGAAGGTGAGCTTGGCCATGTCCTGGATGCCCGAGGGCGCGACGTTGGTGACCCCGCGCGCGTTGGCCCGAATGGTCAGGAAGGTCACGAGGCCGAAGCCCGTGTACAGCGCCTTGATCACGTAGTAGCCGCCGAAGAGCCCGCTGTACCAGATGGGGTCGAGGGTCATCACGAGATCGAAGGCCCATAGGGAGACCACGAGGACGAAGAGGATGAGGAGCGTGGTCGCGAGCTTGTTCCGGCGCGCCTCCGCCTCCGGGGTGTCCGCGCCGCTCTTGTCCTGGGCGAAGACGGCCTTGGCGAAGGTCAGGGCCACCCAGTAGAGAGCCGCCGTGCCGATGGCGATCCGGATCGCCATGAAGGGCACGTTGAGCCAGACCGCCTTGTTCTCGATGGGCGCCGTCACCCAGGGATAGAGGGTCGCCCGCCCGAAGAACAGGATCACGAAAAGGATGAGGGAGACGGGAAGAAAGCCCGCCGTGGTGAGCGCGATGCGCTTCACGGAGGGCGACCAGCGTCCCTCGGTGATCTGGATCGCCCCCGCCAGGGTCGGGCCGACGATGGCGAGGCACGACCAGAAGATGAGGTTGACGAGGTAGATGCCCCAGGTCGATTTGGGATCGGCCCTGAACACGCCGAAGAGGAAGGCGGCGGCGCCGAGGAGCGCGAGGAGCCAGAGCAGCCCCGTCCCCTTGCTCGTGGAGTCGCCGGCGGTCGCGTCGGGGCTCATTTCTGGGCCAGGGTGCGCAGGTAGTTGACCACGTGCCAGCGCTCCACCGGAGAGAGCGCCTCGGCGTAGGACGGCATGACGGCGCCGCCCACCGAGAGATAGCTCTGCCAGTAGCCGTCGGTGCGGGCCTTCTGGAGCCCCGGATTGCTCAGGTCGGCCGCGGGCACGAACTTGGTCGCCACGAGCCCGTCACCCTTGCCGGAAAGACCGTGGCAGGGCGTGCAGTACACCACGTAGAGCCTCTCGCCCGCCTTGATCGACTCCGGGCTGGAGGGCACGGGGTTCTTGCGCGCGGAGGCGGCCTCGCGCTGCTCCTTCGAGTAGTAGAGCTGCCCGCCATCGCGGGGCAGGCTGCCCGGGGCCATGGCGAACGACATCTCACCCGGCATGATCCGCTGGGTCACCGTCATGTTGTGGTTCCACCGGTACACGAGCAGGATCCCCTGCACCGACGCCGCCCCGCCCACGAGGAGAAGGATGAGGACGAAGACGTACTTCATCATCGCCGCACCTCCTCGGCGCCGGAGGCGGTCAGCAGCGAGGTCACCGTGGCCGCCGTCTCCGGTGGGCAGCTCACCGCCACCCCGAAGCGATCGAGGGTGAAGCGCGGATCGTACGTCGGCGAGGGCGAGAGCTTGGGCAGCCGGCCGAGCAGGAGGATGGCGAGGGCGGTGGCGAGGCCGCCGAAGAGGATGGTCAGCTCGAAGGCGATGATGATGAAGGGCGGGAACGACACCGGGTCCTTCGCCCCCGTCACCAGGCTCCACTTGAGGGAGGACCAGATGGTCAGGAAAAAGCCCGTGCTCGTGCCCGTGAGGGCGCCCACGAGGGTGAACAGGCGCACCTTCGAGAGCGGCCGCACCCTTTCGATCTCCTCCTCGATCTCCTCCACGGGCACCGGCGTGTAGACGGTCAGCTCCGAGAAGCCCTTCTCGCGGAGCTTGCGGATGGCGTCCAGCGTCGTGTCGACGTGGGCGAAGATGCCGAGCACGCTCGCCATGGCCATGCTAGCGGTGCCCGCCATGCGCGTGCTTGAGCGGATGGGGTAGCACCTCCTTGACCTCGACGATGGACAGCGACGGCATCACGCGGATGAAGCCGAGGAAGAGGAGCATGAACCACGCGAACGAACCGACGATGATCGTGGAATCCGTGACCGTCGGATAGTACGTGCCCCAGGTGTACGGGTAGAAATCGAAGCCGAGCCCCAGTACGATGATGTTGAAGCGCTCGAACCACATTCCCACCAGGACGAAGAGCGAGACGGTGTAGAGCGTCACCACGTGCGTGCGCGCTTTCTTCCAGAACAGCACGAGGGGCACGAGGCTGTTGCAGAAGTACTGGAGCCAGAAGGCCCACGCGTACTGCCGGGTCGCCCGGTAGAAGAGCGAGGCCCGCTCGAAGTGCTCGCCGCTGTACCACGACGTGAAGGCTTCACACGCGTAGAAGTAGGTCAGAACCAGGCTCGTGACCAGGATGAGCTTCCCCATCGCGTCCAGGTGCTTGTCCGTGATGTAGTCATACCAGTTGAAGAGGTAGCGCATGGGGAGCATCAGCAAGAGCACCATGGCGAAGCCCGAGAAGATGGCGCCGTCCACGAAGAAGGGAGCGAAGAGGGTCGAGTGCCAGCCCGGCACGAGGGCCATGGCGAAGTCGAAGGACACCACGCTGTGCACGGAGAGGACGAGAGGGGTGGCCAGGGAGGCGAGGAGGCCGTAGGCCCGGCGGTAGTGCCGCCACTGCGAGTCCGAGCCTTCCCATCCCAGGGACATCACGGCGTAGATCTTCTTCTTGACCCCGGTGGACTGGTCCCGCAGGGCCGCGATGTCCGGCACGAGTCCCACGAGGAAGAAGACCACGCTGATGGTCAGGTACGTCGAGATGGCGAAGACGTCCCACACGAGGGGCGACTTGAAGTTGGGCCAGAGATAGCGCTGGTTCGGATACGGCGTCAGCCAGTAGGCGAACCACATGCGCCCGGCGTGGATGAGGGGGAAGAGCCCGGCCGTCATGACGGCGAAGACAGTCATGGCTTCTGCGCCCCGGTAGATCGAGGTCCGCCACTTCGCGCGGAAGAGGTACAGGATGGCGGAAATGAGGGTGCCGGCGTGCCCGATGCCGATCCAGAACACGAAGGTGGTGATGTACATCGCCCACATCTGGGGCGTGCGCTTGCCCGCCGCGCCCATGCCCGTCCAGATCTGGAAGGCCCAGGCGAGCACGCCGCACCCGAGGATGAGGGCGACCAGGCACATCCAGGCGAAGTAGGTGTTGCCCGGCATGCTGACCGTGCGGGCGACGTCCCGGTTGACGTCCGCCCAGGATGGCTGGCCGGGCTGGGTCGCCACGCTCATGCCTTGTGCCCCTTTTCCGTCCCGTGACCCCCCGTCTCGCCACGGACGACCTTGGCAAGATAGGTCACGGCCGGCCTCGTCCCCAGCTCCTGCAGCACGTGATAGCTGCGCGGGCTCACGGAGAGCTTGGCCACCCGGGTCGCGCCTTCCTTGAGATTGCCGAAGCTGATGGCCTGGGTCGGGCACGTCTGCTGGCAGGCCGTCTGGATGTCGCCGTCCTTCACCGCGCGCCCCGCCTCGCGCGCATCGTTCTTGCCCTTCTCGATGCGCTGGATGCACATGGTGCACTTCTCCATGACGCCGAGCTGGCGGACGGTGACGTCGGGATTCAGCTGCTGGTCGAGGGGCGCCGTCCACGTGTAGTTGAACCAGTTGAAGCGGCGGACGTGATACGGGCAGTTGTTGCCGCAGTACCGCGTGCCCACGCAGCGGTTGTAGACCTGCGCGTTGAGACCTTCCGCCGTGTGGTAGGCGGCGTAGACGGGACAGACGGGCTCGCACGGCGCCACCGCGCAATGCTGGCAGAACATGGGCAGGAACACGTTGGTCTTCCCGCCCTGCCCTTTCTCCCATCGCTCGAGGCGGATCCACTGCTGGGCGCGGCCGTAGGCGACCTGGGCCTTGCCCACCACGGGAACGTTGTTCTCGGCCGAGCAGGCGACCACGCAGGCCTGGCAGCCCGTGCAAGCGTCCACGTCCACCGCCATCCCCCAGCGGTAGTCCGGATACTTGACGGGGGGATACATGCTGGGAAGGCTCGCGCCCTCAGGCGACTTGCCGCGCAGCTCCATCTCGCGCGCCGCGGCGAGGCCGACGATCTCCGCGATCTCACGGTTCTCGTCGTCGAAGGTCGCCTGCGGGATGGCGAGCGGACGGCGCGCGCCCGTGCGCGCGAGGCTCACCTTCACCGCCAGGTGCGGCAGCCCGCCCGAGGCGGCCTCGGGCGCGGCGGGCAGGAGGCGCAGCGGGCTCGCTCCGCCGTTCAGAAAGACGTCGTGCTCCGTGTTCGTCCTGATGCGCCCGCCGTTGGCGAAGGCGCCCGGAAAATCGTGCCCCAGCCCCATGGCCACGGCCACCGCGCCGGGGTGCAGCGTCTTCGAGGGCCAGGCGGGCAGCTCGATGCTCCCGTGCGGGGAGGTCAGCTTGACCATGTCTCCGCGGCCGAGTCCGAGCTTGTCCGCCGTCTCGACGGGCACCTCGACCCAGCCGTCCCACGCGACCTGGGTCATGACATCGGGAGCTTCCTGGAGCCACGGCTTGTCCGCCGAGCGGCCATCGTAGAAGCGCGCGGAGGGGTACAGGAGGAGGGCATGCGTGCCGTCGCCCTCGAGCTTGGCCGGCCCTCCCGTGAGTCTCCCGATGTTGGCCTTGCCCATCGCCGCCGTGGCGGGCGCGCCCCACACGCCACCACGCCGGAGCGACTCCTCCCAGAAATCGGCGAAGGTCTTGCCGCCGCCGTGCTGGCGCGCGAGCCCTTGCCACTGCTCGCGGACATACTCCTCGAAGCTTCCCCACTTGAGCGAGCCTTTCCCCTCTTCGGTGCCGAGCGCCCGCCGCCCGAGCAAGAGCAGGATATCGCCGGTGGACTTGCCGTCCACGGGCTTGCCGTCCATGGTCACCGGCCCCATGGTCGGCTGCATGAGGCCGATGACGCCATCGCGCGCGGCGTAATCACCCCACGACTCGAGCGAGTGGAGGGCGGGAAGGACCACGGTGGCCTTGGCCGTGGTCTCCGTCGGATGGCTGGCCAGACTGACCACGAGGCCGACCTTGGCGAGGGCCTCGCCGAAGCCGGACTTGGCGGGCATGTTGTACACGGGGTTGACGTCGGCGAGGACGAGGACGTCGATCTCGCCGGCGGCCATGGCCTGCGTCAGCTTGGCCATGTCGGCATACGAGCCGGTCTTGCCCAGCGCGGCGTCGGCTCCGAAGCGGATGGTCTTGCCCACGGCGCCCACGGCGCTGTTCAGGAGATTGACGGCGATGAGGGTGTCGGTGGCCTGCGATCCCGTCATGGCCACGCCCCCGCCGATGGCGAGGGCGCCCTTGGCCTGCGCGAAATCGTGGGCGATGCGCTTGATGGTCTCCGCGGGAACGCCCGAGATCTCGGCCGCCTTGGCGACATCCACGCCCTTGACGGCGGCGCGCAGCGCGCCCGCGTCGGCTTCCTTGGCGTGCCGTCCCTCCTCCAGGATGACCTGGAGCATGGCGAGGGCGAGGACGCCTTCCGTGCCGGGCGCGTTGCGCAGCCACTCGTCGGCATTGGCCGCCGTCATGGACTGGCGCGGCTCGACGTGGACGAAGGTGCCCGCGCGACCGCGGCCGAGGGCGTGCATGCGGGCGAAGGCGCCCGCGTAGGCCACGGGGTTGATCCACGTCTCGAGGAAATCGGCGCCGAAGGAGAGGAGGTAGCCCGCCTCCTCGATGGCGTAGTGCGGGATGGCGTCCCGCCCGAAGGTCGCGCGATTGGCCGCGCGCAGGGCCTCGTAGCCCAGGGGCTCGTACGCGATGCGCGGGCGCGCGCCCAGGGCCCGCGTCCATTCGTCCATGAGGCGGCCGAGGCTGCCCGTCTCGAGGCCGCTCACCAGCGCGATCCTGCGCCCCTGCCGCCCTTTGACGAGGGTGGCGATCCTGTCGCCCGCCTGCTTCTCGACATCGTCCCAGGCCGCCGCCTTCCCGCCGGACTGCGCGCCGCGGAATCGATCGGGATGATAGAGCCCCTGGAGCTGGGCCTGGCCGCGGATGCAGAGCGCGCCCGCATTCACGGGATGATCGGGATTGCCCTCGAGCTTGATGACGCGGCCGTCGCGATTCTTGGCCACGAGGCCGCAGCCCGAGGGACATTCGCGGCACACCGTCGAGAAGTAGGCGGCGACGCCGGGCACGATGCCGTCGGGAGGGACGACGTAGGGAATGAGCTTGGTGGGCGCCTGGCCGAGCAGCTCCTCGGCCTCCTTGCCACAGCCCGCAGCCGCCACCGCGGCGCCGGAGGTGGCAACGATCTTGAAGAACGCGCGCCGGTTCATTCCCGTGGGGCCTGGTCCGCTCTCGCCCGGCTCGCTCATGCGGCGCTCCGCCGGGTCATGCGGGATCGAGGTCGAGACGAGAAGGGATGGAGAAACACCGGCATGGAAAATCTGGGACCGCGGAAGCGAAAGCCGTGACGGAATTTCGAGCCGAGACGCTGCCCGTTGTTCGAGTTGAGCGACGGCCTGAGGCCGGCGCGAGACGAGAGCTGGATTGATTCCGCAGGCGGGGAGGCGAGGGCTGAGAAGGCACCACAGCGGGCTCACCCACCATTGACGCTCATCCGCTCCTTGCGCGCCGATCCAGATGCCGCGCGTGCGATGCGCTCCGGGATGGCCGGTGGACGAACTCTCCGGGCTACGGCCTTGTGAACCGTATCACGCAGAAAAACCAGGGTCAATAGTCATCTTGCCGATTCTCGCGATGCCAACCGGGCGAGCGGCCGCCCGCGCGGCCGCGGGTCAGCGGAGCGTCGCCAGAGCCTCGCGGGCGGCCCGCGCGGCTGCCTCGAGATCCGTGTCGCTGTGGGCGAGCGAGACGAAGGCCGCCTCGAATTGCGAGGCGGCAAGAAAGACGCCGCGCGCGAGCATGGCGTGGAAGAATCGCGCGTAGCGCTCGGTGCTCGCGCGCTTGGCCGAGGCATAGTCCGTCACGGGACCGTCGGTGAAGAAGGCGGTGAGCATGGAGCCCACGCGGTTGACCGTGAGGGGAATGCCCGAGGCGCGCGCGCCGTCCACGAGCCCGGCTTCGAGGGTGGCGGCGGCGCGCTCGAGCCGCTCGTAGACGGCGGGATCGGCGAGAGCCCGGAGCGTGGTCAGGCCTGCCGCCACGGCCAGCGGATTCCCCGAGAGCGTGCCCGCCTGGTAGACGCCGCCCAGAGGCGAGATGCGCTCCATGAGCGCGCGCGGGCCGCCATAGGCGCCCACGGGCAGGCCGCCGCCGATGATCTTGCCGAGGCAGGTCAGGTCCGGACGCACTCCGTAGCGGGCCTGGGCCCCGCCATAGCCAAGGCGGAAGCCGGTGATGACCTCGTCGAAGAGGAGCAGGGCGCCGTGACGATCGCAGAGCCGCCGGAGCCCTTCCAGGAAGCCCGTGGCGGGGGGCACCACGCCCATGTTTCCGGCCACGGGCTCGACGATGACCACCGCGACCTCGCCCCCGCGCGCGTCCATCAGCCGCTCGACGGCGCCGAGGTCGTTGAAGGGCGCGGTCAGCGTCATCCGGGCCAGGGCTTCCGGCACGCCCAGGCTGTCGGGCACGCCGAAGGTCGCGCCGCCCGAGCCCGCCTTGACGAGGAGGCTGTCGGCGTGGCCGTGGTAGCAACCCTCGAACTTGATGATGAGGTCACGGCCGGTGGCGCCCCGCGCGAGACGAATGGCGCTCATGGCCGCCTCTGTCCCCGAGGAGACCAGACGCACCATCTCCATGGACGGCACCGCTGACACGATGAGATCGGCCAGCTCGACCTCGCCCGGGGTCGGCGCGCCATAGCTCGTGCCCCGCGCGAGGGCCTCCCCCACCGCCTCGATCACGGCGGGGGCGGCGTGCCCCAGGATGAGCGGGCCCCAGGAGCCGAGGAAATCGATGTAGGAGCGGCCGTCGACATCCGTGATGCGGCTGCCTTCTGCGCTCCGGACGAAGAAGGGGGTGCCGCCCACGCCGCGAAAGGCGCGGACGGGGCTGTTGACGCCGCCGGGGAGCACACGCTGGGCCCGGCCGAAGAGCGATTCCGAGTGAGAGGCCGCCATGGCACCGGTCAGGGCTGCGGGCGCTTCCAGTCGAAGGCGACGAAGTCCCCCGCGCCTGGGTCCCAGCGAAAGGCGCCTGCCTCGACCACCCGCCCCTCCATCACTGACAGCACGACGTAGGCCGCATCCGGATACGCGGGCTCTCCATTCACGAGCGCGTTGCGCTTGTCCGTGGGAGAGAAGTAGGCGCCCGTGTCGATGTGGGAATGATAGATGGTGGCGACGCGGAAGCCCTGCGCCTCGCGGCGGCCGATGGCGATCAAGTCGGCGGGATCGATGTAGTAGGCGGTACGCGCATCGCGTGGGTGGCGCGCGGGGTCCTTGGCGTGAAGCTCGTTCTGCATGTTCCGGCAGGGCATCAAGATTCGCTCGGGTGACGGCTCCGGCCTGTCCAAGACCACTCCACAGCACTCCGATGGGTACTCAGCGACGGCCTGCGCTTCGACCCGCGCGTACTCCACGGGCGTGAGAACCATCGTCAGACGAGTGCCCCCCCGAGCGAGGGCCGGCCAGCCCCCCCGGCGAGGGCTGGAATGATCGAGACCTCGTCCCCGTCCTTCAGGCTGGTGCCGAGCCCGTCCAGCGATTCGATCGCCTCGCTGTTCACGTACACGTTGACGTGATCGTGGATCTCCCCCGCCTCGTTGCGCACGAGGCCCTTGAGCGCGCCGAACCGGTCCTCGAGCTCGTCGAGCAGGCCGCGCACGTCCTGCGCGTCCACGGACACCTTGTCCTTGTTGTTGGTCGCCCGGCGAAAGGGCGTGGGTATGTACACCTCGACGCTCATCATTGCTCTCCTTGCCGTTCGGAACGAGACGCCTTCAGAACTGCACGCTGAGATAGCGCTCACCAGTATCGCACAGCACGGTGACCACCACCCGGTCGGCGGG
>DASQAK010000223.1:0-5263 GCA_035635755.1 Candidatus Methylomirabilota bacterium
GCCCCAGGACACCACGTCGGCCACGCCCGGGACCTGGCGGAACTCGCGCTCCAGGACCCAGTCCTGAAGCGCCTTGAGGTCGACGAGCGACATGGTCTTGGACTCGAGGGTGTAGCGGTAGACCTCGCCGATCACGCTCGACATGGGGCCAAGGCCTGGCTTGGCATCGGCGGGTAGCTGGGCCTGGGCGATACGCTCCTGCGCCTGCTGCCGGGCCCAGTAGTCGTCGGTCCCGTCGGCGAACACCACACGGATGTTGGACAGGCCGAAAAGGGTGTCCGAGCGGATCACGGTCACGCGCGCGATGCCGTTGAGCTCGTTCTCGAGCGGGATAGTGATGAGGCGCTCGACCTCCTCGGCCGCGTGCCCCGGCCACAGGGTGATGACCTCGGCCCGGACATCGCCGACATCCGGATAAGCCTCGATGGGAAGGTTCCGGAACGAGGCGACGCCCATGACGGTCAGGAGGAGGGCGAGGGCCAGCGTGATGAAGCGCTGGCGCAGCGAGAAGGCGATGAGGCGCTCGATCATCTCGCGTCGCGCTTGAGGAGGACCCCGCCCGTGCTGACCACGCGGTCCTGGGGCGTCACGCCGTCCAGGATTTCCACCACGCCGTCGAATTCGGCCCCCGTCCTGACCGTGCGGCGCGCGTACTCGCCCGCGGCCTTCTCGAGGAGCACGAAGGTCTGCCCGTCCTGACGCTGGATGGCGCTCTGGGGCAGGGTCAGGACCTGCGAGGCTCCGGTCTCGATGGCGACCTTGACGAACATCTCGCCTTTGAGCGTGCCGCGATCGTTCGGGACGACGGCTCGGATCTTGAGTGTCCGACTCTCCTTGTCGATCGCGGCGCCGATGTTGGTGACCTTTCCCTCGTAGCGTTCCTGGGGACAGCAGGGAAGAGTCACGCGGACGGTCTGGCCCAGCCGCACCCTGGGCACGTCGGGCTCGTAGACGTCGGCGAGGACCCACATGGCGGAGAGGTTCGCGATGACAAAGAGGCTCACGGGCGTATCGGACTGGCCATACGCCACCACCTGCCCGGGGCTGATCGTGCGCTCGACGACGATCCCGCTACGGGGCGCCGTCACCGTGATGGTGGTCGCGGCATCCGAGCGGGCGGCAACGCCCTTGAGCTGCTCCGTTCCCACCCCGAGCGTCCGGAGGCGCGAGGCGGCGCGGTCTCGCTCGGCGAGGGCCTTATTGTATTCGTTTTCCGCGTCGCGCAGGTCCTTCTCGGCGGTGGCCTTGATCTCGAAAAGCTCGCGGGCCAGCTTGATGGCCTTCTCCGACCGCTGCAGGTCCGAGGTGGCCTTGGCGTAGTCGCTCTTGGCCTGGCCGAGCTCGGGGCTGTCGAGGACAAAGAGCCGGTGGCCGGACTCGACGGCGTCACCCGGGCGCGCGAGCACTTCCAGCACCCGCCCCGTGACGGGCGCGTTGACCCGCACGAGCTGCTCCTCGTTGAACTGGACCTTGCCCGTCGTCTCGAGGAGGGCGGTGCGCGTGCGATGCTCGGGCATCACGATCTTGACGGGGCTCCCGGCCGTCGCCCCCGGAGAGGGAGGGGGGCCGGTCTGGGCGGACTTGGCGTCCTTGCAGCCGACGGCCAATGCGGCGGCGAGGACGATGACGACGATGGCACGCATCTCTAGTCCCTCAGGGAGCCGCCCACCGCGGCTTCGAGCAGATGGATGGCCGAGCGGTAGTTGCCGAGGGCGCGGACGTATTCCAGGGCGGTCTCCCGATACGTGCGCTGGGCGTCGATGTAGTCGAGCAGGCTCACGCCGCCGCGCCGGTACGCGAACTCGACCGTGTCACGCGCCTGGGTCGCCTTGGGCAAGTACGTGTCGCGGAGCGCCTGTACCTTGCCCCGCTCGGTCTGGACGGCGGCGAGCGCGGTATCCACCTCCGAGAGAGCCTGCACGGCCACGGCGTCGCGAACGGCGTCGACGCGCAGGGCATCCGCCTGGGTGCGAGCGATCTCGCCCTGATTGCGGTCGAAGATCCGGAGGGGCAGACCCACGCCGAAGCCAATGGTGTTGTCAGGGCCGATGCGCTGGTACTCGATCTGCGGGGTGATGTCCCACCACGCGTTGGCCTTGGCCAGATTGATGTCCGCCCTCGCCTTCTCGCGAGCCGCCTCCGCGGCCCGTACGTCCGGTCGGGCGTCGAGGGCTCGGCGGTAGAGCTCCGATTGCGTGAAGGCGGCGGCACGGTAGTCCAGAGCGCCCGTGACGTCGAACTCTTCGACGACCTTGTCCGGCCCTACCAGGGCGCGGAGGGCGATCTTGCCGGCCGTGAGCGCCTGCCGGGCGTCGGCGGCGTCCCGCTCCAGGCCATATCGCTGGACCTGGATCCTGAGCAACTCGAGGCCGGAGAGATCGCCCTTGTCGGCACGGAGCCGCTGGACCTTCTCGAGGTCATCCAGGGCGGCCAGGTTCTGCTCGGCCAGGGCCGCTGATTCCCGCGCGACCAGGATATCGGTGAAGCTCTTCTTGACCTGGAAGTCGATCTGCCGCCGAAGATCGGCGAGCTGGTGGGAGGTGACCTTCGTCTGAGCGGTGGCGCTGTCGATGCGGCGCTGGCGCTTGCCGCCCAGCTCGATGGGCTGACCGATGTTGATGGTGTACTGGGTCTGGGACGCCGAGGAGGCTCCGCCGAACTGCTCGGCGAGGAAATTGGCGGTGGGATTGGGCCTGAGCCCGGCCGTGATCTCCCCGGCGCCCACGGCCTTGAGCTCGAACTCCTTGGCGCGCACGTTGGGATTGGTCTCGCTCGCCAGCCGCAGCGCCTGCTCCAGGGTGAGCGCGGACAGGCGCTCCTGAGCATGGACCGCTGCCCCGGCGCCGAGTAGCGCGAGACAGCAGACGGCGATGACCATCCTGACCATAAGCGTTTCCCTCGATGCGAGGTGATTGATCCGGTGAAGGCGAGGAGGTGGTCAGGCAGACGGAGCGGAGTCTGCGAGCGAAGCGCGGGGCAGGGCCAGGCGAGGGCCACGCCGGCCGCGGGGGCCGGGCTGGGCCGGCGCATGCGCGGGCGCACTGATCTGGCGGAGGCCGCTGGCCTCGAGCACCAGGACGACAATCGAGAGCAGCATCCACAGTTGCGCCGGACCGGAGAGCATAGCGCGCTTTATCTCGTGCGCGGGCTCGGCGAGCTTGATCGGCGTCGAGGTCGTGGGCGGAGTGGGGAAGTCCGAGCCATCGACGTCGAGAACCTCGAAGAGAATGAAGGAGCACACGAGCCCGATGCAGACGACATAGGTCGCCAGCCAGAGCGTGGCCATGAGCTTGACGGGCAGGGGTCGCCGGTTCACGGGCAGAGCATCCCACCGGCTCCCTAGCGAAGTCAACATCTCGAACGCTTGGCCGTGAGATTGCTCAACCAGTGAGCGTTTGGAGTGATATGCGCGGCCGCTGAGCAGGGGCAAACTACTCGGAGGTTCGTAATTGCGCGATTTTGCGGGCGCGCTCCATGGCATCGTCCTTGCTGCCTCCGACGGGCATGAAGACCACACGCTGGAGAGTCCTGATCGTGGATGATCACGCCCCGTCCCGGGCGGCCGTGGCCGAGGCCGTCGGCGCTCGGGGGGGCACCGTTGTCGGCAACGGGAGCCGCGTCGAGGACGCCGTGCGGCTTGTCGACAAGCATCGCCCGGACGTCGTGCTGCTCGCCGTCGGTCTCCCGGATGGCGATGGGGTCGAGGCGGCCCGCCGCGTGATGACGGCCTTGCCGTGTCCCATCGTGTTGCTCACGAGCCACACCGATGCCGACATCACGGCGGGCGCCGTGGAGGCCGGGGTGCTGGGCTTCCTCGTCAAGCCGCTCCGGCCCGAGGAGCTCGCCCCGGCCCTGGACGTCGCCGTCTCGCGCTTCCGTGAGATCGAGGCAGTACGGAAAGAGAACGAGGCGCTCAAGCAGAAGCTCGAGTCGCGGAAGCTGGTGGACAGGGCCAAGGGCATCCTGATGACGCGCATGGGACTGACCGAGCCCGAGGCCTTTCGCCGCATCCAGAAGACGGCCATGGATACGCGCAAGACCATGGCCGAGGTCGCGCAGGCCCTGCTCTTGACCAATACGATGGGACCGCTTCGCACGACGCGATAGATCTGCCGAATTCTGAGGCATCAAAGGGCCGCTGCCTACCAACTAGGCATCGGCCCTTTGGATTTTCTCAGCCTGAGCCACGTAACTAACGGAAAAGGCTGGGGCTGTATACGGGCATGGGGCTTGCTCCCCCGAGGGCGGCGCGCCGAGACAGCGGGGTCTGAGGCCGAGCGCCGGTTCTGCCCCCAGATCACTGGCCCGACGGAGGGCCCACCACTCACCCCGAAGTCAGAAGGAGACGGGCATGCAAGGATTCTCGCGAAGGGACTTTCTGAAGGGGACAGCGGCGGTCGGCGTCGGCGCGGCGGCGGGGCTGGGCTTTCCCGCCGTGCTGCGGGCGCAGGGCGGCGGCACTGTCAAGGTCGGCGTGCTTCACTCGCTGTCCGGCACCATGGCCATCAGCGAGGTATCGCTCCGCGACGTGTGCATGATGGCGTTCGACGAGATCAACGCCAAGGGCGGGGTGATGGGGAAGAAGATCGAGCCCGTGGTGGTGGACCCCGCCTCCAACTGGGACCTCTTCGCGGAGAAGGCCAAGCAGCTCCTCCTCCAGGACAAGGTCTCCGTGGTCTTCGGCTGCTGGACGTCCGTGAGCCGCAAGTCCGTGCTGCCCGTGTTCGAGAACAACAACGGCCTGCTCTTCTATCCCGTGCAGTACGAAGGCGAGGAGTGCTCGAAGAACGTCTTCTACACGGGCGCCACGCCCAACCAGCAGCTCATCCCCGCCGCCGAGTACATGATGTCCAAGGAGGGCGGTGGCTACAAGAAGTTCTACCTGCTGGGCACCGACTACGTGTTCCCGCGCACGGCCAACAAGATCCTGCGCGCCTTCCTGCTCGCCAAGGGCGTGCCCGCGGACAGCATCGCCGAGGAGTACACGCCCTTCAATCACCAGGACTATCAGACTATCGTCGGCAAGATCAAGCGCTTCGCCTCCGGAGGCAGCGCGGCCGTGCTCTCGACCATCAACGGCGACAGCAACGTGCCCTTCTACAAGGAGTTCTCCAACCAGGGCCTCCGCTCGGAGAACGCGCCCATCATGGCCTTTTCCGTGGCCGAGGACGAGCTGCGCGGCATGGACACCTCCGCCCTCGTCGGCCACCTCGCGGCCTGGAACTACTACCAGGTGGTGGACACGCCGCAGAACAAGAAGTTC
>DASQAK010000224.1:0-5095 GCA_035635755.1 Candidatus Methylomirabilota bacterium
TCTGGCTGGCGCGCTGGAGGCAGCGGCCCGTCCTCGGCATGCCCGCGTGCGGCATGTTCTCCCAGGCGACGGCCTTCGATCTCGTGCTTCCGCGTCTTCTGGCCGGCGAAGAGATGGGCGCGGGCGAGTTGGCGGCTCTCGGCCACGGCGGCCTGCTGTCCCGTGACAGCGCCTGGCGCTTCCCGCCTTACCGCGCCAGCGCGGCGCGGGGCGAGCTGCCCGAGTAGGCGCGTGGTCTATAGCAGCGTTATCCGTGAGCGATTCAGGGCGCCGCGCTACCGCGGGAGCCTGCCGGAACCCGACGCCAGCTTCGAAGATGTCAACCCGCTCTGCGGCGACCGGATTCGCATCGAGTGCCGGATCGCCGGCGGCATGGTCACGGATGCCCGCCACCGCGGCGACAGCTGCGCCATATGCGCCGCCTCCGCGGATGTCCTGCTCGAGAGTGTGATCGGGCAATCCGTCGACTCGGTCTCGACCCTCACCGCGGCGGATCTGCTCGAGCGGCTGCAGGCCGACGTGCGGGCCTCTCGGATGAAGTGCGTCACCCTGCCGCTCACGGTGCTTCAGGGCGCGCTCGAGGGGCGGGAGGTCGCGCGATGAGCGCCCCCGGCGAGAGCTGCCGCCCGGATTTCCCCATTCTGAGCCGGCTGGTCAACGGCGCCCCGCTCGTCTACCTCGACTCCGCGGCCTCGAGCCAGAGGCCTCGCCAGGTAATCGAGGCTGTGTCGCGCTACTACGAGCGAAGCCACGGGAACGTCCACCGGTCCATCCACACCCTGGGCGAGGAAGCGACCGAGCTCTACGAAGGGGCGCGAGACGCGGTACGCGCCTTCGTGGGGGCGGCCTCGCGGGAAGAGATCGTCTTCACCCGAGGGACGACCGAGGCCATCAACCTCGTCGCCCAGGCCGTGGGACGGACGCTCGGCCCAGGCGACGAGATCCTTGTGAGTGAGATGGAGCACCACTCGAACCTGATCCCGTGGCAGATGGCGTGCCGCGACCGCGGTGCATCGTTGAAGGCGGTGCCGGTGGTCGGAGAGGGATTCCTCGACATGGAGGCTTTCTCGCGGCTCCTGTCTCCGCGGACTCGCGTGGTGGCCCTCGCCCACGTGTCGAACGTGCTGGGCACCATCAATCCCGTGGCCGAGATCATCCGGCGCGGGAGGGAAGCGGGCGCCCTCGTCCTGCTGGACGGCGCCCAGGGCGCCCCGCATCTGCCCCTGGACCTGGCCTCGATGGGACCCGACTTCTACGCATTCTCCGGGCACAAGATGCTCGGACCGACGGGCATCGGCGTCCTCTACGCCCGCCGCGAGACGCTCGAGCGTCTCGAGCCGGCCTGGGGTGGGGGCGAGATGATCAAGGAGGTCTGGATCGACCACGCCCAGTGGAACGACCTGCCCTGGCGCTTCGAGCCGGGCACGCCGCCGATAGCGGGTGCCGTCGGGCTCCACGCCGCCGTCGAATACCTCGACAAGCTCGGCATGGCGCGGGTGGCGGCCCACGAGCGCGACCTGACGGCGCGCTGCCTGGACGCGCTCATGCGCATCCCGGGCGTGACGATCTACGGCCCGCGCAACGCGGAGATCAAGGGCGCGGTCGTGGCGTTCAACGTGGAGGGGATCCACCCGCACGACGGCGCGGCGATTCTGGACGAGCGGGGCATCGCCGTGCGCGCCGGCCATCACTGCGCCCAGCCGCTGATGAAGCGCCTCGGCATCGTCGGCACTCTTCGCGCGAGCTTTTCGGTCTACAATACGCCCGCCGAGATCGAGCGCCTCGCCGAGTCGGTTGGCGACCTTCGCGGCGCGCTCTGATCCGGGTCCCCGGAGTCTTCCATCGCGAGTGAGGGCGAGATGGGCAGGACGGTTGTCGCTGTCGCGGCGCTTCTGATAGCGGCCCTGGCCGGGGCGGCTCCCGGCCACGCAGCGCCGCCCGTCGCCATCATCGATCTCGACGGCGCCATCACGCCGATCACCGACCGGCTGCTGACGACCGCGGTGGAACGTGCCCAGGCCGACGGGGCGCAGGCGCTCGTCGTCCAGCTGAACACGCCGGGCGGCCTCGAACGCTCCATGCGGACCATGGCGCAGACCATTCTCAAGGCCGGGATCCCCATCATCGTCTACGTCGCGCCGACTGGGGCTCGGGCGGCCTCGGCGGGGGTCTTCATCACCATGGCGGCTCACGTGGCAGCCATGGCGCCCGCCACCAATATCGGCGCGGCGCATCCGGTAACCGCGGGCGGCGGCGACATGGGCAAGGAGATGAGCAAGAAGGTCGCCAACGACGCGGCCGCCTTTGCCCGGAGCCTGGCCGCCGAGCGGGGACGCAACGTCGAGTGGGCGGAGAAGGCCGTGCGCTCCTCGGTCTCGGTGACGGAGCGGGAGGCAGTCAAGCTCAAGGTCGTGGATCTCGTCGCGGACAACCTCCAGGACCTCCTGGCCAAGGTGGACGGGCGTGTGGTCAAGACCGCGCGCGGCGTGGTGACGCTTCAGACGCGGGATGCGCCCGTCAAGCGCATCGAGATACGGTTCCGCGACCGCTTCCTGGCCCTCATCACCGATCCCAACATCGCATATATCCTGATGATGGTCGGCATGCTCGGGATCTTCTTCGAGCTGCAGAACCCCGGCGTGGTTTTGCCGGGCGTCATCGGCGGCATCTCGCTGATCCTGGCCTTCTTCGCCTTCCAGAGCCTCCCGATCAACTGGGCGGGCGTGTTGCTGATCCTGTTCGGAATCGCGCTCCTGATCGCTGAGATTAAGATCGCGAGTCATGGGGTGCTCACCATCGGGGGCGTCATCTCAATGGTGTTGGGCTCCTTCATGCTCTACGACGCGCCCGAGGTCGGCTTTCGCGTCTCCTGGGCCGTCATCATCCCGACCGTGGGCGCGACGGCGGGCCTCTTCGTCTGGGCCGTGTCGGCGGGCGTGAGGGCGATGAGGCGGCCCCAGGTCACCGGCGCTCAAGGCATGGTGGGCCGCCTGGCGGTGGCGCGCGGGGAGCTCGGGCCCGAGGGACAGGTCAATGTGGACGGAGAGATCTGGCGCGCCGTCGCCGAAGGCGGGGCGATTCCGGCCGGCGAAAAAGTGCGCGTGACGGCGGTGGATGGGCTGACTCTCAGGGTCAGCCGCGCGGGCGACAGGGCCCAAACTCCCTAGGAGGCTCCCACGATGCTTGGTCTGGACTGGACGCTGGGGCTGATCCCGGTCGTCATCATCGCGTTCTTCGTCCTGCTGAACGCCGTGCGCATCCTCCGCGAATACGAGCGGGCCGTCATCTTCCGCTTCGGCCGGCAGGCGCCCGCCATCGTCAATCCCGGCGGTGACGGCTCCGGTCCTGGTCTCCTCCTGCTGATCCCCTTCGTCGACAAGATGGTCAAGGTGAGCCTGCGCACCGTCGTCATGGACGTGCCGCCGCAGGACGTGATCACGCGGGACAACGTCTCGGTCAAGGTCAACGCCGTCATCTTCTTCCGGGTGCTCGACGCCAACAAGGCCGTGATCAGCGTCGAGGACTACCTCTACGCGACATCCCAGATGGCGCAGACGACGCTCAGGAGCGTGCTCGGTCAACAGGAGCTCGACGACCTGCTGGCCTCGCGCGAGAAGATCAACGAAGAGCTGACGCGCATCATCGACCAGCACACGAACCCGTGGGGCGTGAAGGTGGCCGCCGTCGAGGTGAAGAACGTGGACCTGCCCCAGGACATGCAACGCGCGATGTCGAAACAGGCGGAGGCCGAGCGCGAGCGGCGGGCCAAGGTCATCAACGCTGAGGGCGAGTTCCAGGCCGCGGCCAAGCTCGCCGAGGCGGCCGACGTCCTGACCCGCTTCCCGATCGCGGTCCAGCTCCGCTATCTCCAGACCATGCGCGAGATCGCCTCGGAACGGAACACCACGACCTTCTTCCCGCTGCCGATCGATCTTTTCGCGCCGCTGTTGCGTGCGCTCGGGGAGAGCCAGGCGCCCAAGGCCTGAGGGCGCGCCTTCTCCGCGCGCCGAAGCGCTTGTAGGCGCGGGACGGCGCGGGTAGAATGGTCGGGCTGTTTCTGAATGCAGCTTCGGGGGGTTAGCTCAGTTGGGAGAGCGCGGCGTTCGCAACGCCGAGGTCGAGGGTTCGAATCCCTTACCCTCCACCATCTGAAAAATCAGCGGGTTACCCTGACTCGATCGTCGCCGGTTGGGCCAGGGTCCCGTCTGGTTTCAGCGACTTAGGTGACACCCCCGGTTCTCGTGGTCTCGACCTTGCCGCTTCACGTGTGATCAATACCGATTGCCGGATGGGCGAGGGCCCTGATCTGGGGTGACAGGGGATCGACGAAGCGCAACCGGCGGGCGATGGCATGGTTCGGCAGATACTCGAGGAGCCCCCGCGCGTGACGATGTGTCGGCGAGTCCGGCCCGTCAGTCCGAACGGCAAGCGCGATATAGCGCGCAGGGCCCTCGTCCGCCGCTCGCGCGACGAGATCCCAGTAGGTTTTCGGGTGCGGCCACGCCTTCCATGGATTGAGCGGGAGGTACTGACGCGGGTGCAGCAGCACTCTCTTGGCGATTCGTCTCGGCCATGGGGTCAGGGCGGTCTGATAGTCGTAGGATGTAAGGGGCACCATCAGGATCGGGCGCGAGGTGGCCAAGGATCTCGCGGGTACACCAAGGGCGCTTTGCGATGGATAGTAGGGGCGGCGAGGAAAGTCCCGAAAATCAGATGATGGGGCCGTCGCATAGTCGCCGAAGGAGGGGTCTGCGCTCTTCCCGCGAAGACCCGGTTCCGCGGTAACGTCCACTTCGATGCCGGCGGCGACCGCGCGATCCACGACACTGTCGTGCAGAAAGTATCCCCCCTGACTGGACCGACGCGCTGGCTCGCCGAAGCACCGCTTGAAAGCGTCCGCAGCGACGTCGAAACAGTGCGTGATCCAGTCCACATTGGCGTGATCGGAGTACACAACCTGTCGTCGCTCATCCCAGCGGTGGTAGTGCACGTGGATCCCGAATGGATCGCCGTGCGCCCGGAGCTCGTCGACAAGCCCTCGGTGGTGATCGACAGCGAAGTCGACCCGGCCGTACGAGCGCTCGATATCCGGGTC
>DASQAK010000225.1:0-4401 GCA_035635755.1 Candidatus Methylomirabilota bacterium
AACCCGGAGAAGGTCAAGAACGACAAGGGCGAGCCCATGTGGCCCGACATCGGTCACTTTGCCATCCCGGACGGTCCCGGCGGCCGCACGCCGCCGTATGCCGTCGCCTTCTCGCACGGGCTGATGAAGTACTCCAGGAACCAGAAGGCGGCCAAGGAGTTCCTGAGGTGGTTCCACGGCAAGGACGTGTTCGGGAAGTGGTTCGAGATCGAGAACGGATACGCGGTCGGCGCCACCACGTCCTGGGAGAACAACCCGATGTGGGAGCGGCTCGATGACTCGCTCAAGCCATTCCGTACCTCCCCGCGCGGCACCCGGATGCTCGGCCACGCCGGGCCCCCCACCGCCAAGGCCACCGAGGTCTACACGAAGTACATCATCACCGACATGTATGCCAAGGCGGCCCAGGGGACGCCCCCCGCGGACGCGGTGAAGTGGGCGGAGGGGGAGCTGAAGAAGATCTACGAAGCGTAGCGAGCAAGAGGGAGCGTCATTCGTTCACGAGCGCCGGGCCACTTCCGGCGCTCGTGGCGCTTCAACGGTCAGCCGTCATGCCTTGAATCCCCACCCTCCCCCACGACGTCTCTACCGTGAAGGGCAGAAGATGGGAGCCGTCACCGGGTCCGCAAACTCGATGGAGAGGAGCAATCGCCATGAAGAGGCTGGAAGGAAAGGTCGCCGTCGTAACCGGAGGTAACAGCGGGATCGGCCTCGCCACGGCCCGACGCTTTGCCGAGGAGGGCGCCCACGTGTTCATCACGGGCCGCCGGCAAGCCGAGCTCGACGCGGCCGTGAAGCAGATAGGAAAGCAGGCCACGGGCGTTCAAGGCGATGTTGGGAGCCTCAGGGATCTCGATCGCCTTTACGCCGAGGTGAAGCGGCAGCACGGCCGCATCGACATTCTCTTCGCCAACGCCGGCACCGCGGAGCTCGCGCCCCTCGGGGCGATCACCGAGGAGCACTTCGACAGGATCTTCGGCGTCAACGTCAAAGGCCTCCTCTTCACCGTGCAAAAAGCCCTCCCCCTGTTCCGGGACAGCGGCTCCATCATCCTGAACGCCTCCATCGTGGCGTCCAAAGGCATGGAAGCCTTCAGCGTCTACAGCGCGACCAAGGCGGCCGTGCGGTCATTCGCCCGGACCTGGACGGTCGATCTGAAGGGCCGCGGGATCCGTGTCAATGCCATCAGCCCTGGACCGATCGACACGCCGGGCATCAACAACATGGGGCTGACCGGCGAGCAAACCGAGGAGTTCAAGAAGAACATCGTCGCCACGGTGCCGATGGGTCGCATGGGCGATCCCGACGAGATCGCGAAAGCCGCGCTCTTCCTCGCCTCGGATGACAGCAGCTATGTCACCGGCGTCGAGCTGTTCGTCGATGGCGGCATGGCGCAGATCTGAGTGCTCTGCGCACCTCGACAACAGCGGTTAGCCTGCGGAAGCCTCGGAGCCTTGAAGTACGGCCCTATCTCGCCGAGGCCTTGCGCCTGGTCAGCGGAGCTGCCTGACGGCCCTCTTCGCCCGGGTCCGTGTACGTGATCGCGGGTGTCTCCGCGGTGCCGTAGTAGAACCCGTCCGAGGTGAACGAATGCGTGAGGCCGGCGCCTACGAGGCAGTTCAGGTCGGCGACGTGAAGGAGATGCCATCCCGAATCGGCCAACTCGATGGTGTCGGTGCTGCCGTCGATGCGCTGCACGCGAATCTTCATGGCGGCCCCCCAGTGTGCGACTGGATGGAGGACCAAGCCACCCACCTGGGTCTCGGCGCTCAAGAGCGTCAACCTTGAAAGGCCGGAGTGAGGGCGAGCGCGAGTATAGCGCGGACCAGGAGCGGAGTGTCATCTTTCCTGGCAGGTTACGACGTGCTACGGGGAGCTGCGAAGCCTGATCGCAGCGGCTTCCACCGCCTTGACGATCCCCTGGTAGCCGGTGCAGCGGCAGAGCACGGCGGAGAGGCCCTGACGGATCTCGGCCTCGGTGGGGCGGGGATTGGTCTGGAGCAGATCGAGCGCCGTGAGCAGCATGCCGGGCGTGCAGAAGCCACACTGAAGGCCGTGGTGCTCGTGAAAGGCCTCCTGGAGCGGGTGCAGCGTGCCGTCCGTGCTCAGGCCCTCGATCGTGAGTAGCTCTACCCCGTCCGCTTGAACGGCCAGCATCAGGCACGAGCGGGCCGCCTCGCCGTTCACGAGCACGGTGCAGGCGCCGCAGAGCCCGTGCTCGCAGCCGACGTGAGTGCCCGTCAGCCCCAGGTCTTCCCGGAGAAAGTCGACCAGGAGCTTTCGCGTCTCACAGCGGCCCTCCCGCGTCTGGCCGTTCACCGTCACCCGGACCGCAACGAGATCGGCCACTCAGCGGCCTCCCAATCGCGCGATCGCCCGGCGCAAGGCGCGGCCGGTCAGGACGCGGGTCAGGTTGCGGCGATAGGCGGCCGAGGCGTGGATGTCCGTGTCGGGCTCCACCAGCTCGGCGGCCCGGCGCGCGGCCGCCTCAATGGCAGCCGCCGAATACCCGTCGCGCTCGAGAATCTCCTCGGCCTCGCGGAGGCGAGTCGGCACCGGTCCGGCCCCCGCGGTTACCAGGCGGGCCGCCGTGCAGCGCTCCCCCTGGACGACGAGCATGGCCGCGATGCCCACGATGGCGAAGTCGCCGTGGCGGCGACTGAACTCCTCGAACGCGAACCCGGCGCCTTCCGGCATGACGGGGACGCGCACCTCGACGAGCATCTCGTCAGGGTCGAGGCTCGTGGTCAGGTAGGTCTCGAAGAGCTCGGAAGCCCCGAGTGTCCGCTCGCCGCGCGGCCCCCGCGCCACGACGGTGCCCTCGAGCGCCGTCAGGATCGCCGGGTACTCGGCAGAGGGATCGGCGTGGGCGAGGCTGCCGCCGATGGTCCCGCGTGTGCGGATCGGGAGGTGGCCCACGAGCGCGGTTGCCTCGGCCAGCAGGGGCAGCCGCCGTCGGACGACGGGCGAGAACTCGATCGTCCGCTGGCGCGTCATGGCCCCGAGCCGCAGGTGGCCGTCGTCCTCGCGGATGTAGGCGAGGCTCGCGATGGCGTTCAGGTCGATGAGCGCGGCGGGCCGGGCCACGCGGAAGTTCATGAGGGGCATCAGGCTCTGGCCGCCGGCCAGGAGCTTGGCCTCGCCTCCGTAGCGCGCGAGGAGGGCGATGGCCTCCTCCACGGTCGCGGGCCGGTGATAGTCGAACCGTGCCGGCTTCACGAGCGCGGAACGCCTCTGGTCTGCTTGGCGCGCTCGATGAGCTCCCAGAGCCGTGTCGGCGACATGGGGAGCTCGGTGATCCGTACTCCGAGCGGCCCCAGCGCATCGCTCACGGCATTCGCGATCACCGCGGGGACGGTCATGGAGCTGGACTCGCCGAGCCCCTTGGAGCCGAGGGGGGTCAGCGGCGAGGGGGAGACGACGTGCGCAATGTCCATGACGGGCGCCTCGCAGGCCGTGGGCACCAAGTAGTCCATGAAGGAGCCCGTCAGACACTGCCCGTCGTCATCGTACTGCAGCTCCTCGAACAGGGCGCCGCCCAGGCCGTGAAGCGCGCCGCCGTAGATCTGGCCCTCCGCGATCATCGGGTTGATGATCGTCCCCGCGTCGTGCACCGAGGCGTAGCGCAGGATCTTGATGGCCGCCGTCTCGGGGTCTACCTCGACGGCCATCACCTCGGCGATGAAGCCGTAGGTATTCGACGAGTTGACGCAGTCGTTCTCGTCGACGGCGTCGGACCCCGTGAAGCCGAAGACGGCGGTGGCCTGAAGACCCGGCTCCATCCCCTCGGGCAGCGATTGCGTGTTCCAGTGGGCGCGCCCCGCCAGGTCCTTGACCGAGTAGGAGGGCCCCGTGCCGACCCTGGCCCGCACGGCGCCGTCGTGGAACGTCAGCTCGGCCGCCGGCCGCTCCATGAGATGGGCCGCGTACTCGATCAGTTTGGCCTTGAGCTTCCGCGCGGCCAGGGCGACCGCGCTGGTGCCCACGGAGCCGAAGCGGCTCGAGTACGTGCCGGACGAGATGGACCAGAACCGCGTGTAGGTGTCCATCTCGTCGACGACGGTGACGTCCTCGGGGGTGAGCCCGAGCTCGTCGGCCACGATCTGCGAGACGACGGTCTGATGTCCCTGCCCCTGGGGCGTGGTGGCGAGGACGGCGGTGACGCGCCCGAGCGGATCCACCCTTATCGTCGCGGCATCCACGGCGCCCGACTTCGGCAGGTACTCGGGCTTGGCGCGGAGCTGAGGATCGAGGGCCGTTGCCACGTAGCCCATGTTGGACACGGACGGGTCGACGGCCAGCGCCACCCCGATGCCGAAGCAGCGACCCGCGGCGCGCGCCCTCGCCTGCTCGTCCCGGAGCGCCTGATAGCCCGCCAGCTCGAGCGCCTTGTCCAGGGCG
>DASQAK010000226.1:0-6117 GCA_035635755.1 Candidatus Methylomirabilota bacterium
CGTGCACGACCGGGCCGTCCTGGCGAACCCGGATCTCGTGAAGACGGTGACCGCCGCGGCCAAGCTGGCCGTCGAGAACGAGCGGCTGCGCGGCCAGGTCGAGGCCCAGGCCAGTGAAGCGCGAACCTTGCCGACCGGGCATGTGACGTTCCTCTTGACCGATATCGAGGGGTCGACCAGCCTCCTCCAGCAACTGGGCGACCGGTATGCCCCTCTCCTGGCCGAGGTCCGCGTCATCATCCGCAGCTCCCTCCGTCGAGTGGGGGGGCGTGAGGTCGACGCTCGCGCGGACGAGTTCCTGGCCGTGTTCGATCGCGCGCCCGCGGCGCTCGAGGCCGCCCTCGAGATCGAGCGCGGCGTGCAGGGCCGGGCCTGGCCCGATGATGTCGGTGTGCGTGTCCGCATCGGCATCCATAGCGGCCGCCCCACGCTGACCGATGCCGGTTACGTTGGTCTGGCCGTGCACACCGTCGCCCGGATCTGCTCGGCCGGTCACGGCGGCCAGATCCTGTTCTCGGGCGCGGCCCGGGATGCCGTGGGTCGGTCGCGGCCAGCCGGCACGCGCTTCCGCAGCCTGGGCTCGCATCGGCTCCGCGGCCTGCGAGAGCCGCAGGCCCTCTTCCAGGTAGAGGCCGCAGACCTGGCGGCCCATTTCCCGCCGCTGCGCAAGACGTAGAGAATCCCTGGCCGGCATGTCCGGCATCCCAACCGGCAATAGTTTAAGACGACGGGGAGGCGGACGATGACGATTCGACTGGACCACACCATCGTGCCCACGAAAGACAAGATCGCCTCGGCCAGGTTCTTCGCCGAGATCTTTGGATTGGCCGTCAAGCCGGGCCCGAGCTACTTCGCGCAGGTGCAGGTCAACGAGAGCCTGACCTTCGACTTCTCCGACGAGCCGGAGGACTGGGGTGGGCCGGGCTTCGACCCGGGGATTGGCCGGAGCCTTCACTATGCCTTCCACGTTGGCGAGGCGGAGTTCGAGGCGATCTTCCGTCGGGTCAAGGCCAAGGGCATCGCCTATGGCAGCGAGCCCGACGACCACACCAACGGGGAAGTCAATACGCGCCGAGGCGGCCGCGGGTTCTACTTCGAGGATCCCAATGGACACCTGCTCGAGGTCATGACCGTGCCCGAGACGGGAAGCTCGCGAGGCGGTTGACGCTAGGCGCGGCCCTTGGTCGTGAACTGGCGCTCGTAGAGATGGCGCAGCTCCTCGAGGGTGCTCGCCTGGGCGGGCGACTTGTCCTCGCGCAGACGGGCGATGCGGGCGAAGCGTAGCGCGAGCCCCGAGGGATAGGTCGGGCTCTTCTGGATCTCGTTGTACTCCACTTCGACGACGACGTCGGGTCGCACCCTCACCGTGTAGCCGTCGTCCTCCGTGGCCAGCGCTTGCAGGCGCTCGGTCATCTCCGTGAACTCGCGGTCGGTCGGCCCCTTGAAGGTCTTGCCCACTTCCGCCCAGCCGTCGCCGTCGCGCACGGCCAGGTGATAGTTCGAGAGCCAGCCCACCCGTCGACCGGAGCCGCGATCGGCGGCCACGATCACGCAGTCCACGGTGAGGGCGGTCTTGAGCTTGAACCAGCGCTTGCCCCGGCCCCCCGGCTCATACGTGCTTTGCAGCTCCTTGGCCATGACGCCTTCGTGACCGGCCGCGAGCGCCCGGGTCATGAAGGCCTCACCCTCGCCCGCCGATGAGATCACCGCGCGCTCGGCCAGCCGGCGTCCGCCCGTCACTCGCTCGAGCGCTTCCCAGCGCCGCGCGTAAGGTTCGTCGAGGAGCGAGCGCCCCTCGGCCATGAGGCAGTCGAAGAGATGGAGCGAGAGGGGCATCGCGCCCACGGCTGCCTCCACGCCGCGCACCCGGCGGAAGCGGCGCATCAGCTCCTGGAAGGGCAGCGGACGGCCCGCGGCGTCGAGCGCCACCACCTCGCCGTCCAGGATGAAGGGCGCGCCCTTCAGGTCGCGTCGGGCGATGTCCACGATGTCGGGCAGGCTGCGGGTCACCTCCGAGAGGCGGCGGCTCCAGATGGCCACGCGCTCGCTGTCGCCATGGAGCTGGATGCGCGCGCCGTCGTACTTGTATTCCATCGCGGAGACGCCGCCATGAGCGGCCAGCGCCTCGCCGACGTCACTGGCGATCTCCGCGAGCATGGGCAGGAGGGGAACGAACACTCGCGGCTGCGCGGCCGACAGCGCCTGCGCGCCGTCGCCCAGGGCGAGGGCGGCGACGGCGGTGAGGTCGCCCGTGACGAGGGCGGCCCGCCGCACCGTCGCGGGGGCGACGCCCGCCGCCTCGGCAATGGCTTCGAGCACGAGGCCCTCCGAGAGGCCCATGCGCATCTCGCCGTAGATGATGCGCTGGAGCAGGTCGCGCTCGGATTCCGAGGC
This sequence comes from Candidatus Methylomirabilota bacterium, assembly GCA_035635755.1. GTDB lineage: Bacteria > Methylomirabilota > Methylomirabilia > Rokubacteriales > CSP1-6 > AR37. The sequence continues at coordinate 2,395 of DASQAK010000226.1, forward strand.
CGGCTCGGCCAGCTCCCGGAGTCGAGACTCGCGGAGGCGGCGCGCGCCCGCGCCATTCGCCTCGGCCACGTCGCCGAAGGCCCGCGCGACGTCGGCCAGCGAGAGCGGCGTCGCCGGCGACGCGGTCGCAGCCGGCGCGGGCAGGCTGCGCACATTCAGGACGCGCGGGTCGGAGAGGGGGAAGGCGCGGCCGCTCAGATAGGTGACGGCCCGAGGGAGATCCTCGGGCGACAGCTCGCGCAGGTACTCGGCGACGAGACGGCGCTTCTCGAGACGGCCGGAGCTGGCCGCCACTCGCGCCCGCAGCGTCGCCAGGTCGGAGAGGAGGGCCATGGGTCCATTATGCCCACGTCAGAACTTCTCTTCCGCGCCGCCCCCGCCGAACCTGCCGCCGCCACCGGCGAAGCCCTTCTCTTCGGGCGCTGTCGCGGGCGCCGTGAAGGCGGCAACGACGGGGACGATCTGAAACGCGCGCTGCTGCCGCTCGTCAGCGAAGAGCGGGTCGGCGGTGACGCCCGCGATTTCTCCCTCCGGGGCTCGCCGCAACGCCCGCTCGACGGCGAGGGCGAGGACGACGAGCGCCGCGCCGGAGAGCGTCAAGACTACCCAGAGGGGCGCCACGTGAACATAGTGCCGGAGCGTGACGAGCGACAGGGCGAGCAGCACGACCCCGGTGTCGAGGACGAATGTCCGACGTGATCTCACGCCCCAAGCCAGGACGGTCAGGGGGACAAGGGCGGTGGCGAGGGCGGAGACAACGATTAGGCTCGGCGAGGGGGCGACACGCGCCGCGCCGGATCGCCCGAGATCCTCCACCAAATGCGCATCGAAGGAGTAGACGTTGACGGCGGCGTACGCGGCGAGGATTCCCGCCACGACGAGGATGGCCGCTGCGCGTCGATGGGACGGCGCCCAGGAGGCCTCGTCCAGCCGACGGGCGGCCAGACCGGCCAGGGCCGCCCCGACCAGGGCCCAGAGAACGCGCCCGTGCGGCAACCGCCCGAGAAAGAGGAAGAGCGAGATGGCCGCCGCGGCCGGAAAGGGCGGACTCGCCCAGCGCCAGGAGCTCACCGCGAACGCGAGAACGCTCGCGACGAGGGCAATGTCGATGGCGTCGTCGACACGCAGGTTCAGCGTTTCCAGCAGGAAGAGGCTGAAGGCGACGAGGAGGAACGCCACTCCAAGGAGCGATGTCGCTCCTGCCGCGCCCCGCCTCGCGGACTGGGGTGACGCTTCCAGCACCTCGGTCGCGACGAGGGACGCGCCGGCAAACAGGAATATCAGGACCTGGAGCCCCGCCTGGTCGGGTCGGAACGCGAGCGAGAATGCGCCAAAGGTGCAGAGAACGACGGCGGCGACCATGCAGACCGTCAGCACCCGCCACACCACGGACGGCGTGATGCACGGATCCGGGTACGCCTCCCGGATCGCCTGCTCGGTCGGCGCGTCGATGGCTCCGACCCGCCGCCACCCCTGCGCGGCCTCGCGCACCTCCGCGGCCCGCTCCCAGGCGATCGAGTCCGGCCTCATCGCTCCCTCATCCTTCGATGAGCGGCAAGGATGAGCACGAGCACGCCCAGCCCCAAGACCGCGGCGAGGAAGAAGGGGAGGCCGCTCACGTGGTGGCGAAACGGCTCGAACAGAAGTCGCAGGAGCCCGACATAGACGGCGACGATTCCCTGGGCGAAATAGAGGGAGCGGCCGAGCTGGAAGGAGAGCCACATGACCAGACCGGCCGCGACGAGGAGCGCGGCGAGCCAGACACCCCAGTTCAGCTCGCTGCCAAGGACGCCGGAGACGAGCCCGCCCAGGAGCAAGAGGAGCCCCGCGTTGGCGAGGACCTCCTCGAAGTGGGCTTTTCGCTTCAGTCGGACGGAGAGCGCCGCGGTCGCCACGTAGAGCGCGCCGAGCACGATGGCACTGACGCGCAGGTTGCCCGCGTCGCCCGCCCCGAGCGACCCAGGGATCAGACTGATGGAGACGCCCCGCCACGCGGCCAGTGTGGTCAGGGCGAGACCGAGGATCGTCCGCGAGTCCCACAGGTAGGCGCCGAGGACATAGACCAGCCCGACGACGAGGAGATGATGCGGCCACTTGGGCCCGAGCAGCGTAAATTCCACCTCGACGTACGCGAGGTCCGAGGCGAAGAGGAGGAGGCCCAGGAGAAGAATGTAGTCGAAGGCCACGTTCGGGGAGGGGACCTCTTCCCACGAAAAGGGCACCGCGTTGCAAATCACCCAGACCAGGCAGGCAGTTGCCGCGAGGGCAATCCCGCCCGCGATGGCCCACGGCCCGATGTCCTGGCGGTGTTCCTTGACGAGGAGCGCTACTCCGGAGGTCAGGAGGAGGACGCCCGCGTAGAGAAGCGCCCTGATCTCGAAGCGGACGGAGACGAGGCGCCGTCGCGCCGCGCGGTCGAAGAGGGCGGCCTGCGCGCTCCCGAGGACATTGTCTCGCCGCAGGCGGGCGATCGCGCTCACGACGTCGGGGTTCATGTCCCGGCCCAGCCCTCCGTCCTCGATGAAGGCCAGGGGAGTGCGGCCATGGGTCATGGTGCGACGGCAACCGGGCGGGAGTCAACAAACGTGTCGACGCTTTTTCCGGTAGAATTCCTGCGACTCGGTCGGGAGCCGTCATCCGGAACCACAGGAGGCAGAGAGAGAGCCAATGGGCAAGATCGTCTTTGCGGGCGCGATGTCGCACGTGCTGGACCCCGAATACTATGACCGGGCCTGTGGGGCCGTGGGCCGCCAGACGGTCGAGGCCGTGATGGCGGAGATCGCCAGGATGGGCGAGCGGCTCTCGGCCAGGAAGCCCGATGCCCTCATCGTGGTCGCCGACGATCACCTCAACGCGTTCTCGTTCAACGCCGTACCCGCGCTCTGCGTGCGAATCGGACGCGACGTCCAGCGGATGACCCAGGACCACGCGGAGGCCTTCGACAAGGTGCTGGAGCATATGCCGGAGCGCTACCCGCTCCACGAAGACCTCGCCAACGCGATCCTGGAGCAGGGCCTCGAGGCGGGCTTCGATCTCGCCCTCTCGTGGGAGGCGCCCGTCGATCACGCCTTCCTGAGCCCCGTCAACACCATGCACGGCGCGCGTCCGATCCCGCCCCTCGTGCCCATCTGGGTCAACTGCTTCGTGGCGCCGCAGCCCACGGCCCGCCGCTGCTTCGCCTTCGGCCAGCACATCGCCCGCGTGGTGGCGAGGAGCCCCTGGAATGTCGGCATCATCGCCACGGGAGGCCTCTCCCACTTCCCCGAGCTGTCGCTGCCGCGGGTGGGCGAGACGGACACCGTGTTCGACCGCAAGCTCATTCACTGGATGGAGAGCGGCGAGCACGAGCCGCTCCTCGAGCTGACCACGGGGGAGCTGCACAAAGCGGGCGAGCACGAGTTCCGCAACTGGATGGTGCTGATCGGCGCCGTCACCCCGGCCCGCGCGGACGTGCGCTACTTCGGCGAGCTCCGTCGCATCAACATGGCCGCCGTGGAGTGGAGCCTTCCGTGAGCCGCTACGCCGTCAACAGCCTGCTATACCGGCTCAAGAAGGAGCCGGACTTTCGCGCGCGCTTCACCGCCGATGCCGTCGCCGCGCTTGCCGGGCTCGATCTGACCGAGGCGGAGCGGTCGGCCTTCATCGCTCGCGACATGCGGAAGATCAACGAGCTCGGAGGCTATCTCCACCTCGTGATGTCCATTCCCGGCCTCGCCGCCCATT
>DASQAK010000227.1:0-20621 GCA_035635755.1 Candidatus Methylomirabilota bacterium
GACCATGAGCGACAAAGAGACTCTCTTGAAGGAAGCGCAGGAGGGGTACCTCGAGCTGCAGCAGAGCATCGCCGGCCTCGACGAGGCCCGCGCCGGGGAGCCGTGGCTTGACACGTGGGGCGTGCGGGAGATCCTGATCCACGCCTCGGGCTGGCTCCTCGAGATGACGCCGGCCCTCGAGCGCATCGGCCGCGGCGAGTCGCCCTACCCCGAGGGCGTGTCCTACGACGACTTCGACGCGTGGAATGCGAAGTTCGTGGAGGCCCGACGAGGCGTGAAGCTGGCCGACGTGGTGGCGGAGCTCGAGGCATCTCACCGGGACTTCGTGGCGGCAGCCCGGGCGCTCTGCGACGAGCACTTCGCACCGGAAACAGCGGGCCGCGGCATGATCGAAAACTGCACCTCGCAGCACTATCGGGAGTATGCCGGTCAGATTCGCGAATGGCGGCGCGAGGCCATGACGTCATGAGTGACGCCGGTTACTGCCTCTTCGACACGCCGCTCGGCCGGTGCGGGATCGCCTGGCGCGACGATGGGCCATCCGTTGCGCGGCCCGCGGTGACGCTCCTTCAGTTGCCGGAAGTCACGACGGAGAGGACGGCGTCGAGGATGGCCCGCGCCTCCAGTGCGCCCGGACCGAGCGCACCTCCACCCCCGATCGCCGAGATCATCGAACGCCTGCGCAAGCATCTCGAAGGCGACGCGCAGGATCTTCGCGACATCGTCGTTGACCTGACGGGAGCGGACGACTTCGCGCGGCAGGTTTACGAGGCCGCTCGAGAGATCCCGGCCGGACAGACGCGAACGTATGGCGAGATCGCCAGGGCCCTGGGTCAGCCCCGGGAAGCGCAGGCCGTGGGACAGGCTTTGGGAAAGAATCCCATCGCCCTCATCATCCCGTGCCACCGGGTGGTGGCCGCCGGCGGCAAACCGGGCGGATTCTCCGCTCACGGGGGACGAGCGACGAAGGCGAGACTCCTGGCCGTCGAGGGCGCGCCGACGGCGCCGATCCAGCTGGAGCTCCGGCCGACGCGGAAGCGATGACCCGGTAGAAACGGGCTGATCGATCGCGCTTTTCTGTTTCATCCGCCTCAATACTTGCCCAGATTCAATTCATCGAGCACGGTTTTGCCCCAAGCTCTTCGGTGGCACGAGGAATGCTCGACTGCCATCAGGAGGACGTCAACCATGGCTCACCTTGCTGGGAGGATCCGCGCGTGCTGGATCGTGACCCTGGCCCTCATGGCCGGTCTCCTCGGGGCCTGCGCCACGGAAACCCCGGTCGTCACGACGGCCTCGGTCCCCGCGACTCAAACGGTGGTGTATCAGGGCGGACAGTACAGGCTCTACGGAAGCGGCACGGCCGCCTCGCCCTATTACTGGGTGTGGGTACCGACGGGAGTCACAGCGCCGGCGCCACCCACGACTACTTCTACTACGACGGTGGCGTATCCGGGAGGACGGTATCAACTCCAGGGGAACGGTACCGCCGCCTCCCCCCACTACTGGGTGTGGATACCGGCGGGATCCACGGTGGAAGCCACCGTGCCGGCTCCGCCGCCGCTTCCCGCAACTCAGACCACGGTTCAGCCGGCCGGCCAGTATCAGCTCTACGGCAACGGCACGGCCGCGTCTCCGTACTACTGGGTGTGGATTCCCAGTGGCAGTGGCGCCGTGGTTCCGCCGCCACCACCGCCGCTGCCTCGTTAGAGCTCGGTGCCGCGAAGAGAACGTGGCGCGCAGGGGACGTGAGCCCTGCGCGCCGCGGGTGAGAAACCTGCAAAGGATCAACCGCAGATGTAGCGATCCCCTTTGCATTTGTGTTTCCCGCTGGCGAGATCCGTGGTCAGCTGGCCTGTCGTCGTTCCAACGCCCGCTACGCTCCTCCTGCTCGTTTGCGCCATCGGGGGAATCAGCGCGATGAGCGCATGGCGATGCGGGTAGGGGCGCGACGCGTAACGGCCGCGGCGCTCGCCACTCCGCCGTGCCACGGGCTGAGCGGACCGGCTAGCCGATCGTTCTGACCGGGCTGCGGCGCGCATACCAGCAGGGCCGGTAGCCCGCATGAGGCAGGAGCGACCGGACACAGATCTCCGTCTGGGGCTGGTCCCAGAAGATCTCGACCCGGCCGTCCTTGCGGAGCGTCGCGTAGTAGAAGGTCTCGGCGCCCATCACCTCCTCTGTCTCGGCTCGACGCATCCGGTATCGCACCCGGACATCCTCGACCACGTACACGACGGCCATGGCCACCAGGGCGAAGACGGCCAGGCGGAGCGCGACGATGGTCAGCCGGTCCGCTCGGCTTCTCAGAGCTGGTCTCCGCCGAGCGTGTTGCGCAGGCGCGGATCGAGCCAGTCACGCGCGCGCATGTGCGGGTCAATCTAGCATGGGAGGAGCGGGGGTGGCGGCGCCGCTCCCCCCCTGACACCCCCCACCGGTCACGCGGGAGGATTCACGAACCCTCGCTCGCAGCTCGCGCGGCTTCCTTCTCCGCCATCTTGCGCTTGAGCTCTTCCGGTGTCAGCCGGACGATGTCCTCGTTCTGGTGCGCGTAGACCTTGTGGGTCGAGGTGTCGAGACGCTCGAGACCGGAGCGCCCGGAGAGCACGTCGTCCTTCCAGCGCTGATGCGCGGCCTCGCGCCCGTGGAACTCGGGCATGACCTCGCGCGCGAAGAGATCGAGGCTGGCGCAGATGTCCTCGTGCGGGGTGCGGCCGGTCTGGTTGAGGAGGATGACCTGGTCCACGTGCGCGGCCTCGAACTCGCGCAGCCGTCGTCTGATCGTGTCGGGGGACCCGATCAGGCCCGCGCGCAGCGTCTCCTGCGCCTTGGGGGTGTGTCGCCACTCCTGGTAGAGCTGCCACATGTTGCCGCGCCCGGGCTCGGCCATGCCGTGCTTGCCGTAGTGCGAGAGGCAGAAGACGAAGAAGGTCCAGCCCGCGGCCTTGGCCTGCGCTTCCTCGTCGGTGGGCGCGCACATGAAGGCGCTGACCATGGCGACGTTGGCATTGGTCGGATAGTCGGCGAGCTTGGCCGGGCGATCGATGAGGTTGGCGTAGTACTCGCTGACCCAGGCGCGCGCGGCCTCGGGCGTCACGAACTGAAAGCCGAGGGCGCCCATGCCCCACTGCCCAGCGCTGCCGATGGTCGTGATGTTCGAGCAGGCGACCCAGAGGGGCGGGTGCGGCTTCTGGAAGGGCTTGGGAATGACGTTCCGCGCGGGGAAATCGAAGAACTGCCCGTGGAATTCGACGGCCTCCTGGGTGAAGCACGGGATGAGGACCCGCACCGCTTCCTCCCACACGTCGCGCTTGTCGCGCACGCGCCGCCCGAAGGGATGGAGCTCGACGGGCCCCTGCCCCTCGCCGAGCCCCAGCTCCACGCGGCCTCCGCTCAGGAGATCGAGGGTGGCCACGCGCTCCGCCACGCGAATCGGATGATTGGTGGGAAGCTGGATGATGCCGTGGCCGAGACGGATGCGGCGCGTGCGCTGGCTGGCCGCCCCCAGGAAGACTTCCGGCGCCGAGGAGTGCGAGTACTCCTCGAGGAAGTGGTGCTCCACCTCCCACGCATAGTCGTAGCCCAGCCGGTCGGCCAGCTCGATCTGGGTCAGCGAGTCCTGCAGGAGCCGATGCTCGCTGTCGAAGGCCCAGGGTCGCGGTAGCTGGTGCTCGTAGAAGATCCCGAACTTCATGTCGGCAAATCTAGCATGAGTAGGTCACGAAGCGCGGAGGTGCTCAGGTGATGACGCCGGCGACGCCTTCGTGGACCATGGGTCGAAGAGGGCCGAACTGGCCCTGGGTAGGCTCCGCTCAGCAGAACCACGCCTCGGTCAGCTTGGGGGGGCGCCGCCGGTCGGGGGCCAGCGCCGGCTCGACATCGAGCGGTCGCCCCGCCGCCGAACGGGCGAGCGCCCTGACCTTGTAGAAGGTCGCGCCGGCGTCCTCGCTGACGGAGGCTTCCACGGCGCGGCTCGCCTGCTGCTGGAGATCGTCCATGCGCGGGTCCGGATGGCGCCAGCGATAGCTGAAGGACGCGCGGTCGAGCGGCCCGAGAGAGGGCCTGATCGCCTCGCGGCTCAGGAGCGCAGAGCCGGGTGGCACGAGAAGACGGAGGGTGAGCTGGACGGGATCGACGTGATCGATCAGCCCTTCCCCCTCGATGAAGTCGAGCATGTCCAGATAGTCTTCGAGCGTCGTCCAGGGCGTGAAGGCCACCCAGGTGGGACGGAAGGCGATGCCCGCCTGCCTGACGATCCGGAGGGCGGGCAGGATGTCCGCCCGCGCGTGGCCCTTCTCGAGGTTCGCGAGCACGGTGTCGCTGAGCGACTCCACCGCCGAGATCATGAAGAGGCAGCCGAGCTGCCGGAGCTCGGGCAGGAGCTCCGGTCGCTCCAGGATGTGCTCCACCTTGGCCGTGAAGTCGAAGGTGAGAGACGGCCACGCCCCGTGGACGGCGCGCGTCACCGCCATCGAGTGGCCGGGCCCGTTGAGGAAATCCGGGTCCCCGAAGGTGATGTGGGTGGCGCCGTCATGCACCAGCCGGTCGATATCCGCAAGCACGACCTCCTGCGGCACCACGAAGAAGCGACCGCCGTAGACGGGCGGGATCGGGCAATGCAAGCAATGGTGGAGGCACCCGCGGCTGGCCTCGACGTAGCCGACGAGACGGCGCGACCCGTTCTCCTCCAGGTGGGCATAGCTCTTGAGCGCAGGCAGGGCGTCCCGGCTCGGGGGGATGAAGGCCAGCCGTTTCAGCACGGGCTTCGCGGGATGGTCTCTCAGATGAACACCGTCGATGGGTCCGGAGCGCCCCCTCTCGAGCGCCTCCACCAGCGCGACCAGGGCCGCCTCGACCTCACCGCCGAGGACGGAATCGCCGCCGTTGGCCAGCAGGTAGTCGGCGTTCAGCGAGGCATAGAGCCCGTAGAAGCAGACGTGGCAGCCGGGTTTCACGCGGCGCACTTCCTCCGCCACTCGCGTGCCGAGCCGGAGGGCGGTGTGCATGGGAACGGAGATGGCCACGAACCGCGCGCGCGCCACCCGGCCGGGATCGAATGGCTCCACGGAGAGGTCGAGAGCCGCGGGCGCGAAGCCGGCGCGCTCGAGAAAGGCGAGCGGAGAGGCGAGGGCCAGCGGCTGGTGGCCGAGCTCGTAGCAGGAGAGCAGGAGAACGGCCCCGTCTTCTCTCAGCGGGGTAGCGTCCGTTTTCGGCATGGCAGGTCTCTCGATCGATTTCATGTCAGCGCTCGCCTCGTCGAGTATACCTGCTGCCCGGACGGCTCGGCGGATAGACACGGAGATGGGCTATCCTCGCCGTACGAGTCGACACCAGCCTCCGGGAGGACCCATGCTCCAATTGCGACCGAATTGCGAATGCTGCGACCGGGACCTTGCTCCGGACTCGCCCGAGGCGCGCATCTGCTCCTTCGAGTGCACGTTCTGCGAGGCATGCGCCGAGGGGATACTGCATGGCCGCTGTCCGAATTGCGGGGGTGAGCTGGTCCGTCGACCCTTACGTCCCGCGGACGCGCTGACCAAGCATCCCGCGTCGACGACTCGGGTGGTCAAGCGCGAGCCGTGCGCGACGACGGGATGAGCGCGAAGCATACCGCCATGGAGTTTCCCCGAGACCCCGTGGCGGCCGTGATCCACCCGGATCCGTATCCCTACTACGCGAGCCTGGTCGCCGAGAAGCCCTTCCACCGGGATGAAGCGCTAGGCTTGTGGGTCGCCTCGAGCGCGGCCGCGGTGACGGCGGTATTGACCAGCGATCTCTGCCGGGTGCGCCCGCCCGCCGAGCCCGTTCCCCGGGCCCTCCTGGGATCGCCGGCCGCAGAGATCTTCGGGCATCTCGTTCGCATGAACGATGGCGCGGGTCACTGCCCCTTCAAGCAGGCCGTCTCCGCCACTCTCGATTCGGTGGACAGGACCCAGGCCGCCGAGCAGAGCAAGACCTCGGCGCGGATTCTCTCGGACGAGCTCGAGCCCGCGGCCGATCCGCGTCGGCTCACGGAGTTTGCCTTCCGGCTGCCCGTCTATGTCATGGCGGGTCTGCTTGGCGTCCCTCACGACAGGCTGAGAGAAACCGCGCGGTGGACCGACGACTTCGTGCGGTGCCTGTCGCCGCTCAGCACGCCCGAGCAGATCGAGCAGAGCAAGAGCGCGGCCGGTCGGCTCCTCGATCTCTTCCGCTCCCTGCTGGCGGGCGGGAGGGCGGGAGGTCTCCTGGGCGCCCTTGCCGCGCAGGCACGACGGCTCGGGCGCGAGGACGTCGACGTCATCGTCGCGAACGGCATCGGCTTTCTTTCCCAGTCCTACGAGGCGACCGCCGGGCTCATCGGCAATACCCTCCTGGCCTTGATGTCGCAAGCGGCGGTGCGCGAGCAGGTCGCGGGGAATCCAGGATTCCTTGGTCATGTCGTTCAGGAGGTGCTCCGTTACGACCCGCCCGTCCAAAACACCCGCCGCTTCCTCGCCGCGTCGGGAGAGATCGACGGACAGCAGATGAAGGAAGGCGACGCGATCCTCGTCGTCCTGGCCGCCGCCAACCGCGACCCGCGGGCCAATCCCGATCCCCAGCGCTTCGAGGCGCTCAGGGAGAATCGGCGCACGTTCACCTTCGGCGCCGGCGCCCATGCCTGCCCAGGCGAGGCGATGGCCGCGAGCATCGCGGAGGCAGGCGTGGGGCAGCTCCTGGCGGCGGGCCTTCGCGTCGAGGAGCTCGCGAGTCCGCCGGGGTACCGAGTGGCGGCCAACGCGCGCATTCCAATCTGGTAGATAGATCTGCCAATTTTAGTAGTAACTTACGAGTAACGCTTCAGAACTCGCACGAGCCTGTCCCGTTACCCGTCCGACGCGCGCATGAACTTGTGCCGGGGCGGCGGGCAGTGTATGGTCCGCGGAGTGGTCCGACGCCTCACACGGAGGCTCATGATGACGCGCAGACGTGCCCTCGCATCGATCGTCACCGTCACGATGGCCCTCGGCCTCTGGGTGGCGCCTGTCACCGCCCAGCCGGCGGGGACGCTCGTGGTCGGGCTCGTCGCCGAGCCGGTCAACCTCGATCCGCCCCAGGTCACCGATCTCAACTCGAATCGCGTGGGACGGCGCATCGTCGAGACCCTGGTCACCTTCCCCGAGGAGAGCACTCAGGTCGTCCCCGGCCTCGCCGAGTCCTGGACCATCTCGAAGGATGGCCTGCAGTACAGCTTCAAGCTCCGGCGGGGCATCACCTTCCACGACGGCACGCCGCTGAACGCCGAGGCGGTGAAGTTCTCCATCGAGCGCCAGATCAATCCCAGCCATCCCGCCTACAAGCTCGGCAAGTACCCCTTCGCGAACTTCTTCTTCGGCAACGTGAGGCCGTCGAGGTGCTGAGCGAGGAGCGGGTGGCCTTTCTCCTGAACGAGCCCCGGGCCTCCTTCCTGTCCATCCTGACCGCGGGCGCGGCTTCCATCGTGAGCCCGACCGCCGTGATGAAGTGGGGCCCGGACTATCCGACGCATCCGGTGGGGACGGGTCCCTTCCGCTTCGCCTCCTGGGATCGCGGCCAGCGCGTGGTGCTGGAGAAGAACCCGACGTACTGGAAATATCCCGTCAAGGTGGAGCGCGTGATCTACCGCCCCATCGTGGAGGATCAGGCGCGGCTGACTGAGCTCCTCACGGGCACGCTCGACGTCATCGTGGGCGTGCCCGCCGACTTCGTGAGCCAGCTCGAGCAGAACCCGAAGATCACGCTGCTCAAGCAGGTGGGGGCCCACGTCTGGTACCTCGGCATGAACAATCAGAAGAAGCCCTTCGACGACAAGCGCGTGCGGCAGGCGCTCAACTACGCGGTCAACAAGGATGCCATCGTGAAGGACGTCCTCAAGGGCACGGGCGCCTCGTCACGGGGTCCCGTGCTCCCGGGCACCTGGGGCGCAGATCCCGCGCTCAAGGCGTATCCCTACGACCCCGAACGGGCGAAGAAGCTCCTGGCCGAGGCAGGCTATCCGAACGGCTTCTCGACGACCTTGTGGGTGCCGGAGTCTGGCTCGGGCATGCAGGCGCCCGTGGCCATGAGCACGGTCATGCAGTCCAACCTCAAGGCCGTGGGCGTCAACGTCAGCCTGCAGACCATGGAATGGGGCGCCTATCTCGCCAAGCTCCGCACCAAGGAACAGGAGCTGTTCGCGCTGTCGTGGATGGCGGGCACGGAAGATCCCGACATGGTCATGTACCCGCTCCTGCACTCGAGCCAGTGGACGCCCGTGGGCCCCAACCGCGCCCTCTACAAGAACCCGCGCTTCGACGCCCTCCTCCAGCAGGCGCGCCTCACCACCGACCAGACCAAGCGCGCCCAGCTCTACAAGGAGGCGCAGCGCATCCTCGTCGACGACGCGCCGTGGGTGTTCGTCGACCACGAGATCCAGATCGCGGCCCTCTCGAAGCGGGTGCAGGGCTTCAAGCTCCACCCGAGCTTCGACCTGCGCGTGGAGACGATCTCGCTCAAGTGAGCCCGCGCCCTTGAGAAGTTAGATCGCCCGCTTGAGAGGTTAGATCGTTGAGGGCCTACATAGCGCGGCGCGTGCTCCTGCTCGTGCCCGTCCTGCTCGGGGTCTCCATCGTCGTCTTCATGGTGCTGCATCTCTCCCCGGGCGACCCCGCCGAGATCATGCTGGGCTCCCAGGCGACCCAGGAAGATCTCGCGCGCCTCCGGCGCGAACTCGGCCTGACCGAGCCGCTGCACGTCCAGTACCTCCGCTGGATGGGCCACGTCCTCCGCGGCGATCTCGGGCGATCGCTCTGGATGAAGCGCCCCGTCCTCGACGAGGTGCTCCACCGATTCCAGGCCACCCTCGTCCTGACGGGCAGCAGCCTGTTGCTGTCCACGCTGGGCGGCCTCGCCCTCGGCCTCGCCTCCGCCGTGCGCCCGCACTCGCTGCTGGACCGGCTGAGCGCCGTCACCTCCCTCTTCGGCGCCAGCATGCCCGTGTTCTGGCTGGGCATCGTGCTCATGGTCGTCTTCTCGCTCTGGCTCGGCTGGCTTCCCGCCTCCGGCATGTGGGCGCCCTATGGCGGCGGCGACCTGCGCGATCTGGCCGCCCATCTCGTGCTGCCCGCGGTCACCCTGGCCGCGGCCTCCATGACCATCATCGCCCGCCTCACCAGGAGCACCATGCTCGACGTCCTCGGCCAGGACTACATCCGGACGGCCCGCGCCAAGGGACTGATCGAGGGCGAGGTGGTGGTTCGCCACGGGCTCAAGAACGCCCTCATCCCCATCGTCACCGTGGTCGGCGTGCAGGCGGGCTATCTCCTGGGCGGCGCCGTGCTCACGGAGACCGTCTTCGCCTGGCCCGGCGTGGGGCTGCTCATGGTCCAGGGCATCCTGGCCCGCGACTTTCCCCTCGTCCAGGGCTGCGTCCTCGTCATCGCGCTCACCTTCGTCCTCATCAACCTCGCCGTCGATCTGCTCTACGTGTACCTGGATCCGCGCATCCACTATGAATAGACGGCTCGTCAGGAACCGGCTGGCCCTCCTTGCCCTCCTCGTCATCCTGGCCGCAGCCGGCGCCGCCCTCCTCGCCCCGCACCTGCCCCTCCGCGATCCCGACGCCGTGGACACTCCCAATCGCCTGCGTCCGCCCCTGACGGCCGGACACTGGCTCGGCACGGACGAGTTCGGCCGGGACCTGCTCGCGCGGCTCATCTGGGGGGCGCGCGTCTCCCTCCTCGCGGGGGTGGCCACGGCGGGGGCGGCGATGCTGATCGGGGTCGTGCTCGGGATCGTCGGCGGCTACTACTCGGGCTGGACGGAGACGGTGGTCATGCGGCTGACGGACATCCTCATGGCCTTTCCGTACATCCTCCTCGCCATCGCCATCGTGGCCGGGCTCGGCCCCGGCCTCCGCAACGCGATGATCGCCATCACCATCGTGGGCTTCCCCATCTACACGCGGCTCGCGCGCGGCATCGTGCTGTCCGTGCGCGAGCGCGAGTTCGTGGAGGCCGCGCGCGCCCTCGGCAGCCCGGATCGCTTCATCCTCGTCCGTCACATCGTCCCGCAGCTTCTCTCACCCGTCATCGTCGCCTTCAGCCTCGATGTCGGCGCGAAGATCCTGGCCACGGCCGGTCTCTCTTTCCTCGGGCTGGGCAGCCAGCCGCCCACGGCCGACTGGGGGAGCATGCTCGCGACGGGACGCCAGTTCGTGATCTTGAGCCCGCATGTCGTCATGCTGCCCGGGCTGGCGATCTTCGCGATCGTCCTCGCCCTCAACCTGGTGGGCGACGCCCTGCGCGACCTCCTCGACCCACGGACGTATCCCAGGTAGGCGAGGGCTCGCGTCTCCCGGTCGGCGGCTTAGCTCGGCTGGCGAGTCTGAAGGGCGATGTCGTTCAGGACTTTCGGCGGCGTGGGCTTGACGAGAAAGTGATCGAATCCGGCCTGCGCGGCACGCGCGCGGTCCTCTTCTCGCCCGTAGCCGGTGAGGGCGACCAGCACGGCCTTGTCGAGCTGGACGCTCTGGCGTAGCTGCCGGGCCGTCTCGAAGCCATCCATGCCCGGCATGCCGACGTCGAGGAACACGACATCAGGCTGAAAGTCGGCGGCGATCCTCAAGGTGGAGGGACCGTCGTGGGCGATCTGCACGTCGTGCCCGGCCACCCGGAGCACGATGGCGAGAGTCTCCGCACCGTCGAGGTCGTCGTCGGCCACGAGAATCCGGCGGGAGACGACCTTCACGGCCACGACGTTGTTCGGCGTCTCCTGCCCCATAGTCACCTGAATCTCTTGCGTGCGCGAAGGACCTACCGTGCGTTCGGAGAGCAGCCAATGAAGGTCGTCGGGTACTGTAGCTCAACTCGAACAGGATTGTCTGTCGGGTATCCGACACAGTGCGGCCAGCCAGAGAGTCCGTCGATCATGAGGCCGCGAGCGTCACCGGCGAAAGAAGCGGTCGAACTCTCCTTGTATGACGCGATAGCACTCACATGCGGCCGTCTCCAGCCCGGAACGGTTGAGGATGGTGATGCTGCCGCGGCGGTAGCGGATCAGGCCGGCCCTCTGCAGGGAGCCGGCGGCCTGATTGGCGCTGCCGCGATTCACCCCCAGCATCTGGGAGAGAAACTCCTGGGTGGACCGGAGCTCGCTCGACCCGGAGAGATCCTGGGAAGCGAGCAACCATCGACACAGACGCTGTCGTGTGGTGTGGAACCGGTTGCAGGCGCTGGACTGGGAGAGGTGAACGATCAACGTGTGCACGTAGTGCAGGAGGAGCCTGTGCAGGGGGCCGCAGCGATCGAACTCCTTGCGCAGCACATCGGCCTTCATCCGCCACGCCGTGCCCGCCCCCTGCACCACGATCCGGTACGGGAGGGCATGTGATCTCAGCACGATGGGGATGCCAATGACGCCTTCGCTGCCGACCAGGCTGACCTCGATGGACGTTCCCTCCTCGGCCTGCGAGAGGATGGAAACGATGGCCGTGCCCAGAAAGTACGCCCATTGCATGGTGCCGCCCGGCTCGTACAGGACCTGACCGGTGGTCAGGGTGACGTGCTGAAGGTCGGGCGCGATCCTCGCGTATTCCTTGCGAGACAGACCTGCGAGGATGCGATTCCCGCCAGGATCTGGCTTTCCGCCGGCGTCGGACAGATTCTTCTCCTTTGCCGGCCGCCGAGCCATTCTCAGCCCACGCCGTTCACCGGCAGATTGTGGAGACCGCCGGGTACTCTATACGGCCGAAGGCCGGATGTCTGTCGCATACCCAACATTGTGCACTGCAGAGGGGGCCGCTCGGGCCGCGGTCTGCGGGCCATGCATAAGTCGGGACGATGCCTGGAAGCGGTGGAAGACGGGGCGCGCGCGCAAGGTCTTCGGGCCCCCTCCCTACCCGGGATCAGGGCGGAAGCGTATAGCGCCGCTCGATGGCCGCCCTGATCAGGGCCCGGCTCTCCTTCGGAGGAAGGCTCGCGTCTTCTTCCACGCTCGCCGCCGCCGAGGCGAGGGCCTCGTCCTTGATGGCCTCGCGGAACCAACGGGAATAGTCCTTGAGGCGGAGATGGTGGAGCCACGTCTCGTCATCGACTCCCGCGGCCAGCTGCACGAAGAGGGCGAGGTTCCGGGCGCGCAGGTTCAACCGCCCGGCGGGGCCGCGGAAGTAGAAGCTCTTGTCCTCGCCCAGCTCGCCCGTGGCGTACTTGCGCACGTGACGCCGATGCTCCGCCTGGGGCGGCGCCGTGCGAAGCCACACGGGATCGCGGGGTTGGGGCTGTCGCGTCCACAGGAGCGCCTCTCCAGGCTCCTTGGTGCCGGGGAGCCCGAGGGGCGGCTGGGCGCCCACGACCTCGCCGAAGGCTCGGAGCGTGTCGTCGGACGACTTCCCGATGGCGATCGTGATGTCGATAGAGGAGAGCACGGCCGGGGCCACGTGCTCGGGGTGCACGGTGATGAGCATCATGCCCGAGAGCGTCCGGGGCAGCGTGACCGAGACGAGCTCGGAGGAGGCGGGCAGCAGGTGGTGGGCCTCGTCGACCACGATCCAGTGGGGTCGGCCCGTGCGCGCCCGCAAATCTTGAAGTCCGGGCAAGAGGCGCGAGAAGAAGGCCGGGCGCTCGTCGAGCCCGAGCCCGAGGAGGTTGACCACCACGTTGCGGTTCGGCTGCTCGAGCACGTCCAGGGCCCCCGCCACCGTGGGGGCGCGCTGCTTGTCTCCGAGCACGATGGCGTTCTCGAGCTGAGCATAGTCGCCCTCGGGGTCGACGATGCAGAACTGATAGCGCCGTTCCGCCAGACGCTCGAGCACACCGGTCGCGAACGTCGACTTGCCGCTCCCCGACGAGCCGGCGATCAGCACGCCGAGGCCATAGGGGTTCAGTCGGACCTCCTCGCCCGTCTCGCGGGTGCCGAGGAGGATGGCGTGCCGGGACAGCCGGCCTTCCAGGTCGGCGAGGTCGCCGTCGATGAGCTTCTCCATCAGCTCGGTGACGCCGGCACCGTTCGGTTCCCGCGTCACCCAGTCGGCCCGCTCCTGGACGAGAGGGAGGGCGTTGGCCACCGCCACGCCGCACTCGCAGAGCCGGATCAAGGCGTGGTCGTTCTCCGCGTCACCCACACCCACGCAGTTGTGCGGGGAGAGTCCCAGCTCGAGCAGCGCGGCTTCGAGCCCCGTGGCCTTGTTCACCCCCGAAGGCAGGACCATGACGGCGCCCTTGTTGAAGATGACCTGGAGCTCGAGCCCGAGGTCCCGGATGGTCTCGAGCACAGCCGTCTCGTGAGGCTGCCAGGTCGCCACGAGGCAATGCCCCACGGAGAGCGGAGAGATCCCGCGGGCGCGGAGCGCGTCGATGAGCTCGGGGGACGGGGCTTCCCCGAGTGTCTTGTGCTCCCGGCTGGCCGGGCGGTACACGACCCCGCCGTTCTCCGCCACGACGCGGTCGAACACTTCGACGTCCGGGAAGATGGCGAGCAGATCCTCGAGCTCCCGCCCCGTCACCAGGACGATCTTGCGGCCGGAGTCGCGAAGCCGCTGAAGGGCCACCCGCGTGTCGTCGGAGACCATGCCACCGGTCGCCAGCGTTCCGTCGAAGTCACAGGCGAGGACGAGGTAGCGCATGCCTCGAGCCTCACTCCGCGGTGGAGAGCTCGTCGGACCGCGAGCGCACGAGGGCGGCAATGGCCCGGGTGAGCGCGGAGGGCTTGATCGGCTTGGCCAGGTGCATCTGGTACCCGGCGGAGAGGGCCCGGCGCTCGTTGTCGGCGCCCGCGTAGGCGGTCAAGGCGATGCTCGGGGTCCCGCCGCCGTGATCTCGTGGCCGCTGGCGGAGCTGGCGGATGAGATCGTATCCGTCCTGGCCCGGCATGCCGATATCGCTCACCATCACGTCGTACCGCTCGCGATCCAGGAGATCGAGGGCCTCCCTCACCGAGCTGGCCGTCGCCACACGGGCTCCCGCCGAGCGCAGGAGAAACGCGAGAGCTTCCCGCGCTCCCGGCTCGTCCTCGACCACCAGGAGACGGAGACCTTGGACCACCGTCATCTGCTTGTCCTCCCCGCGCTCTCGAGGCTCGACGAGGACGGCGATGCCCGGCGCGAGCGGCAGGTCCATGAAGAACGTGGCGCCTCTCCCATTGCCCGGGCTCTCCGCCCAGATCCGTCCCCCGTGAAGCTCCACGAGCTGGCGCGCGATGGACAGGCCGAGCCCCAGTCCGGGAGCCGTCCGGCTGCTGCTGGCATCCGCCTGCCGGAACCTCTCGAAGATGTGCGGGAGAAACTCGGGGGCGATCCCCTCCCCGTTATCCTTGACGATGACGCGGGCGTGCGAGCCCGCCTTCCTGAGCAAGACCTCGACCCTTCCGTCCCTGGGCGTGAACTTGACCGCGTTGGAGAGGAGGTTCGAGGCGACCTGCTGCAGCCGGCTGGAATCGCCGGTCACGGCGAGGGCTCCCTCCTCGAGCTTCAGATCCAGGGTGATCCCCTTGGCGGCCACCGCGAGCCTCACCGAATCCTGGGCCGCCGTCAGGATGGGACCGAGGGGCACCGTCGCCACTTCCATGCGGAGCTTGCCCGATTCGATGCGCGCGACGTCGAGCAGGTCGTCGATGAGCTTGGTCTGCGTGTCCGCCGCGCGCTTGATGAACTCCAGGGCACGGGCGATCTGGGGGTGGTCTCCGGCCCGGGGGCGGAGCACCTCCAGCCAGAGCTGGATGGAGTTCAGCGGGTTCCGGAGCTCGTGGGAGACCACGCCGAGGAACTCGTCCTTGGCGTGGCTGGCGCTCTCCGCGGCCATCCGAGCCGTCTGTATCCGCTGCAGGAGCTCTTCCCGGCGTTCGGCCGCCCGCTTCAGATCCGTGGTGTCGGTGATCAGCCCCACGTGGCTCACCACCGCGTCGCGCCAGTTGCGCACCGGTCTGGCCTGAGCCGTCACCCATTTCGTCTCGCCACCGGCCGGTCGCAGCCGATATTCCGACGAGAAATCGCACTGGAGCTTGATCGCGTCGTCCCAGTGGCGGGTGACACGCTCACGGTCGTCCTCGTGAAGGGCATCGACCCAGCCCGCGCCCGTCGCGTGCTGCCGGGAGAGTCCCGTGATGGCGCACCACTGGTCGTTCACGTACACGTAGCCGCCGCCCGCGTCGGTCTGGAACAGACCGGCGGGGGCCAGCTGCGCCAGCAACTCGAAGCGCGCCTCGTTCACGCGTCGGTCGGCCGCGGCCTGATGCAGGACTCGGGCGACGTCGTCGACTTCGCTGATCCGTAGACCGGGCTCGTCCGGCGGCGGAGGAGTGCCGCCCGAGAGGGCCGCCGAGAGCCTGGCCAGGGCCGAGATGGGGCGCGCCACCCTCCGGCTCAGGAGCAGGGCCAGCCCGCCCGCGAGGGCGATGGCCAGGACCACGCCGCCGGCCGTGGCCAGCGTCGATTTCCACAGCACGCTGTTGACGGCGGCGACCGGCACGCCTGTGGCCATCGTCCATCCGCTCACCGCGGATCGGCTGTGCGCCGAATACAGCCGCTCCCCCTCGAGGCTCGTCGTGCGGTACGCGGCGAGGGTGCTCTCGCCACTCCGCTCCCGCACGTCGGGAGCGGCGGGCTTGCCCACCCACCGGGCATTGTCGAGAGTCTGAGCGATGATGTGTCCGTCCTGGTCGAGGAGCGTCATGGTGGCATCGGCCGCGATGGGATACGTCCGCAAGAAGCTGAGCCACGACGCGGCGTCGATCTCCGCGAGGAGCACGTACTGGATCCCCTCTCGACTCACGATGGGCACCCCGATGAAGGTCCGGAACTCTCCGGGGCCGGGCCCCTCGAGGAGCCGAGAGACGACGGGCCGGCGAGCCCTGATGGCCTGTTGGAGTGTCGTCCCGTCCACGCGATCCCGAAGCGGCGAGCCGAACGGCCGCCGCAGGTCGAAGACCTGTCGTCCCGAGGCCTCCGCGAGAATGATGCTTTGCCAGCCCTTCTCCTGATCACGCACCCGCCGGGCCCGGGCGTAGAAGCTCGCGAGATCCGCCGTGTCGAGCGAGGTCGACCGGGCGAGGATCTCGAGCACCCGCATGCTTCCCAGCAGCTCCCGGTCGAGGGCGATGGACATGCCCTTGACACGCTCGCTGAATCTCTGCTCCTGCGCCGACTGCTGCGTCTTCCACAACACGCCGGTGATGAGCGCAGAAAACACCACGAGCGGAAGGAGGGCGGCCGCGGTGAGGACGAAAAGATACGAGCGGATCTTCACGGGACTCGCGCGGAGGTCACGACGCAGGCGGAGATCGAGCCCGCACCCGGTAAGAGTGCCAAGGGGTGATCACGATAGCCGCTCGGGATGCTAGAGAGCATGGGACCCGAGAACCCTGCGGTCCTCGGATCAACCATCGCATCATTTGTGCCAACCGATCGGCGCTATTGTCGAGCGAGAATCGGCTGTATCGCGCTCATTTACCGTGAGCGCAACGTCAGGACGTGAGGTTCGCCGCGTCAACGTTACCTGGTCAGAATGGCAAAAGTGACATACTCGGAAAATCGAGCCGCCGCCTCGACATTGCTCGCGAGATGGGACTCGAGAAGTCCTAACGGCCCGCGAGGCTCGCCACGATGGTGGTCAGCTCGACGGGCTGCACCGGCTTGGGCACGTGCATGCTGTAGCCCGCGGAAATCGTGCGGAGGCGATCCTCGACGCGTCCGTACGCCGTGAGCGCGACGGCGGGGGTGGCGCCTCCGCTCGAGCGATCCAGCCCTCGCACCTTCCGGATGAGCGCATAGCCGTCCTCGCCGGGCATCTCGATGTCGGAGATCAGCACGTCGGGGCGCCCGTGACGCACCAGCTCCAGAGCCTCCGCCGCTGAGCGAGAGGTCGTGACCACAGCTCCTGCTCCGCTCAGGATGGCGGAGGCGAGATCGAGCGAGTCCTGGTCGTCGTCGACGACGAGGATGCGCAGGCCGTCGAGGCGCGGGCCCGCCAGCGCGCGCGCCGTGCGGGCCGCCGTGGGATGCTCTCCCGGCTCCGTCTCCGGCGCGGCCTGCACGATGGTCAGAGGCAGCTTCACCGTGAACGTCGCGCCTTTCCCGGCCCCGAGGCTGTACGCGGAGACGGTCCCGCCGTGAAGCTCCGTCAGGTACTTGACGAGGGCGAGGCCGAGGCCCAGCCCCTCGTGCTGCCGGGTCGTGGAGCTGTCCCCTTGGCGGAATCGCTCGAAGAGAAACGGCAGCAGCTCGGGGCCGATGCCCTGCCCCGTATCGCTGACCACGAGCTCGACGCGCGAGTCGATCCGTTGCAGGTGGATCTGGATCTGACCGCCCCTCGGTGTGAATTTCACGGCGTTGCTCACGAGGTTCCAGACCACCTGCTGCAGCCGGTTCGGATCCCCCGTGATCGGCCCCGCCCGCGGATCGAGGACAGTGTGAAGCCGTATGCTCTTGGCGGCGGCGGCCGGGCTCATCGAGTCGAGGGCCGCCTTCACCACCAGGTCGAGGTCGACCTTCTGGACGTCGAGGCGCATCTTGCCCGACACGATGCGGGACACGTCGAGGAGATCGTCGATGAGCTGGACCTGGGCATTGGAGTTCCGGACGATCGCGTCGAGCCCCCGCGCGGCCGTCGCCTCGTCGACCTCGCCCGATTTCAGGATATTGGCCCACCCGTACACGGCATTGAGCGGAGTGCGCAGCTCGTGGGAGAGGACGGCCAGGAACTCGTCCTTGGCGCGGCTGGCCCCCTCCGCCTCCTCCCGCGCCGCCCGCTCACGGGCGAGGCTGAGTCTGAGCTCCTCTTCTGCCCGCTTCCGGTCGCTGATGTCGCGCGCGATTTTCGAAGCCCCGATGATCTCGCCCGCCGTAGAGCGGACGGGAGACACGGTCAGGGAGATGTCCACCATCGTCCCATCCTTGCGAATGCGGACCGTCTCGAAATGGTCGGCCATTCCTCGCCGGATGCGCGCCTGGACCTCGTCCTCCTCGTGCCGGCGCTCAGACGGGATGATGAGCGTGATGTGCCGCCCCACCGCCTCCGCCGCCGTGTATCCGAACATCTTCTCGGCCGCGGGGTTCCAGGTTCGGATGATCCCGTTGAGATCTTTGCTCACGATGGCGTCGTCCGAGGAGCGCACAAGGGCCGTCAGATGGAACGACGCCATCTCGGCCTGCTTCCTCTCCGTGATGTCCTGCAGGTAGATGGCGAGCCCTGCGCGCGAGGGAAACATCCGCACCTCTGACCAGATCCTCCGCCGATCGTCGAAGAACTCCACGTCTCGGGAGACGTCGTCTGTCACGGCGTGCCGTGCCTCGATCTCGAATGGGGTGCCCACGAGCTCGGGGAATTCGTCCCAGATACACTGGCCCAGGAGCTCTTCGCGCGGGCGGCGCGCGAGCTGGGCGGCCCGCGCGTTGACGAACTGGTACCGCCACGCGCGGTCCAGGACGATGAACCCGTCGCTGATGCTCTCCAGGAGATGATCGAGCTGCCGCTCGCGGCGCTGCAGCGCCTCGTTGAGGACGCTGATGGCCACGCCGATGAAGAGGAAGGCCCCCATGGCCACCATGTCGCTCGGGGCTGTGATGATGAAGGAGTGAGTGGGAGGGATCCAGAGATAGGCGGCGGCCGCTGCGCAGAGGAAGGTAGTGACGAGGCCCGGGCCGAGCCCACCGAACCATGCGGCCACAATGATGAGCGGGTACGCCGTGAGGTAGGGGAACCTGGACTCCCACAGGGGATGCAGCAGGGCCCTGGCAAGAATCGCGGCAGCCGCGCACAGGATCGCGACCGCGTAGCGGGCGAATGGTCCGTCCTTCGAGCGCCACATCGCGCATACGATAGCCCGTGCGGGAGGGCCACGCTCGGAGAATTTCTCGAGGGTCGGCTGTCCCACGCGACGAGCGCGCCGATCAGTCGGGGTGGGCGGCCTGCCGCGCCGAGGTCCTCAGTGGCTCGGCGCTCCGCGGCTCGCCCAGCGCCGCAGCGCGACCAGCGCCCACACCGCCTCCACCAGGCCGAAGGGCCACGCGCCCTGGAGAAAGCCGTAGAGCGATCCCAGGGCGCAGGCGCCCGCGAAGGCCAGGATGAACCAGCGGCTCCGATCCTCGAGGGCGTAGAAGACGAGCATGGCGGTGACCGCCAGGAGCCCGAACAGCGTCAGCGAATCCGGCACGACACGCGTTACGCGAACTCTACCTGGGCGCTCATGGCCACGGTCCCTTCCGGGGTCACCGCCCAAAGCTCGGCGCCTCCCCCGTCCGCGCTCGGCCGGCCCCGCAGCTCGAAGGGCGCCGTGTCGAAGAGGGGGGCGCGCGCCTGGGTCGTGTACGTGCGAAAGGCGCGCCCGGGATTGTGATCGCGCGCGAAGTCGATGAGGAGCGTGGAGGTCAGGGGTCCGTGCACCACGAGCCCCGGATAGCCTTCGACGTCCATGGCCCAGGCGCGATCGTAGTGGATGCGATGGCTGTTGAAGGTCAGGGCCGAGAAGCGAAAGAGCAGGATGGGATCGGGAACGACGCGCCGCCGCCACGGGACGTCGACGGGGGCGTCCTCGCGCCGGGGCGCCTGGTTCCGCTCCCCCGCCTTGATTTCCTCGCGGAACACGGTTCGCCGCTCTTCTTCGAGGGCGAGACCGCCCGATCCATAGACGCGGTGGATCACGGTGGCGAAGACGAGGGTGCCCGTGCCGCCAGATTTCATGGCGAGGTCGGCAAGCTCGGTCTCTCGCCTCAGCTCCTCCCCGATGCGCAGGGGCTGATGAAAGCGCAGCCGCTCGCCCGCGAACATCCTCCGCGGCAGCGGCATGGGCGGGACCACTCCCGCGTCGAGCGGGCTGCCGTCGGGCCGCAGCTCGTCCTGGCGGAACTTGGGCAGGAAGTACAGGCCGAGCCAGCCCGGGGGCAGCGGATCTCCGGGCCGCAGGTCCGGCTCGGGGCGGCCAAAGGCGAGGCGGAGCAGGTTCGCGGGGCCGGGTGTGACGACGTCGGTGGCGACGGCGCGTCGGCCGACGTGCTGCTTGAGATCTTCGGGACTCAGCGACGCAGTGACCATGCCGACTCCTCTCCACTGCACTGGCTCGGGCGCGGACGGCATCGTCTGACTCACGGTGGTGTCCTGAATATCCGGAGGACGTACTCCCTGTTCTCCGGGTACCAGAGATTGCCCAGGTGCCCTCCATAGGGGTAGAGCTTCATCTGATCGCCCAATGTCTCCTTGAGCTCCTCCAGAGATTTCCGGTCGACCAGGAAATCATCGGCGTTGTGCGTGATGTGCACTCTGGCATTGCCGCGTATCTGATCGAGAATCGGCGCCAGGGACCCCCGCTTGGTAAGGCTGTCCAGGTCGGCGTCGGGCGCGGCCGCCTGAGCTCTCCACAGCGGCACGCCGATCTTTTCGCTGTAGTCTTTGAACGTGAAGGCTTTGGCTTCCTCCAGGCGCTTTCTCGCCTGATCCTTGGGAGTCTTGAGAACGCCCTGATCGCTGATCGCCTGGCTGACATAGACGAGCTCGGGCAACAGGATCTCCAGATCCTCGGCGATCAGGAACTGGAGCTCCTCTCGCGTGAAGACCCCGAAGGCCTTGGTGAACCTCGCGAAGACCGCCGGGTCGTCCCGCTTGTCCTTGGAAAAGGACTCGACGATGCCCAGGGCTTTGACGAGGAGGCCCTTGGACTTG
>DASQAK010000228.1:0-7560 GCA_035635755.1 Candidatus Methylomirabilota bacterium
TCCCCGGCATCCTCGACGTTCACCTCCAGATGTCGCCAGAAGAGGTTCTCCTGGGCGCGGTCGCGGGCGAGGGTGAGGGGATCGGTCGGCATGGGTGGAGGGCTAGGTTATACCGAAAATGCGGGCGAGACTCAACGCCGGGGCACTGGGGCAATTTGCTTCGCCATACTTCGTTGCGAGCGGGCCGGCAAGCCCTCAACGTACACCCACGTACGCCTCGGGCTGCCGGCCCGCTCGCGCCTCGTCTGGCTCGCAACTTGCCCCAGTGCCCAGACTGACTCACAGGGTCGGAAGTGCTATGCTCGCGGCGCTCGAAATTCACGCTCAGCAGGGGGAGACATGGCGACCAGGATCGGCATCATCGGGGCAGGGGCGATCGGATCTGTCGTCGGCGGCATGCTGACGCGCGCGGGGCACGATGTCACCCTCATCGATCAGTGGCCGGACCACATCGAGGCCATCAAGCGGCACGGCCTCCGCCTCTCGGGCACGTGCGGCGAGCACCTCGTTCCCGTCAAGGCGATGCACATCCACGAGACGCAGGGGCTTCGCGATCCCTTCGACGTCATCTGCATCTCCGTCAAGAGCTATGACACCGAGTGGGCGACCGCGCTCGCGACGGTGTACCTCCGTCAGCCCTCCGGCATCGTGGTCGACTTCCAGAACGGGATCAACGACGAGCGCGTGGCCGCCGTGGCCGGACGCGAGCGGACGCTCGGCTGCGTCATCACCATCAGCGCCGGCATGTACGAGCCGGGCCACGCCATCCGCACCGACACGGGGAGCGTCGGCTTCAAGATCGGCGAGCACGACGGCAAGGACACGCCGCGGGCCCAGGAGATCGCCCGCATCATGAACGACGTGGCGGTGAGCAAGGTGACGCCCAATCTCTGGGGTGAGCGGTGGTCCAAGCTCGCCGTCAACTGCATGGTCAACCCGATCTCGGGGCTCTCCGGCTTCGACTCCGCCGAGGCGCGCACCAACCAGGTGCCGCGCCGCATCGCTGTCTTCACCGCGGCCGAGGTCATCCAGGTGGGCCGGGCGCGCGGCTTCGAGGTCGAGCCGATCTACAGCATCAAGACGCAGCGCTTCGTGGATGCGGTGGCCGGCGACGGCCTGGCCGAGGTCGAGGCCGACATGTCTCGCGATGCCAAGAGCCGCGTGGGCGGCCGGCCCTCCATGCTCCAGGACGTGATGAAGGGCCGCCGCACCGAGATCAACTACCTGAACGGCTACGTGGCGGACCAGGGGCGCCAGGTCGGCGTCAAGACGCCGATGAACGACAAGATCGTCGAGCTCGTCAACGCCCCCGGCGTGGGTCAGCTCAAGCCGAATCCCAGGAACCTCGACCCGCTCTGGGCCATGGTCCCCCACTAGTTCCTGACATGCGCTTCGGTGTCTGCTTCATGGCCAATATCGACGAGATCGGGTTCTTCAGCCATGCCGAGAGCCTGGGCTTCGATTCCGTCTGGGTCACGGACAGCCAGATGTTGTATTCCGACTGCTACGCGGTGCTGGCGCTGGCCGCCAAGGTGACCACGCGGCTCCGTCTCGGGCCCGGCACCGCGATCTGCGGCACGCGCATCCCGCCCGTGCACGTGGCGGGCGTAGCCACGATCAACCGGCTGGCCCCCGGGCGCGTGCATCTCGGCATCGGCACCGGCAACACGGCCATGCGCACGATGGGCCAGCGGCCGATGCGCGTCGCCGACTACGCCGAGTACCTCCGGGTCCTGAGCGCGCTCCTTCGCGGAGAGGTGGTGGACTACACCTACAACGGTATCACCCGCCCCATCCAGATCCTCATGCACGACAAGGAGTACATGAACCTGGAGCCGAAGATCCCCCTCTACGTGTCAGGGTTCGGACCGCAGGCCATGGAGCTGGCGGGGCAGTATGGTGACGGGCTCGTGTTCGCCATTCCGCCGCGTGGGGTGCCGGTGGCGGAGGCCCTGGGCTACGCGCAAAAGGGCGCGGCGCGCGCCGGCCGCACTCTCCAGGATTTCCGCAACTGCGCCCTCACCAACATCGCCCTGCTCGATCCCGGCGAGGATGTCGCGTCCGATCGGGTGATCCGCACGATCGGGCCGAACGTCATGGCCAGCGTCTACTACTTCTACGATGAGGTCCACGAGCGGGGCATCGATCCGCCGCCCTTCCTCCGGCCCATGTGGAAGCGGTACTGTGCCCTCGTGGAGGAGACCCCGCCCGAGCGCCGGCACTTCCGTACCCACGAGTTCCACTACACCTACCTTCATCCGGGCGAGGCCGAGCTGATCGATGCGGATCTGATCCGCGCCACGTGTCTGGTCGGCTCCGCGGACGAGCTGATCGAGCAGATCCGCGAGCTCGAGCGTCAGGGGCTCCAGGAGCTCATGTTCGCCACCGGGGTGGACGAGAAGTGGCGCTCTGCCGAGGCCTTCGCGCGCGAGGTGATGGCGCGCGTCTAGGTCATATTAGAAATCTGCCGACAAGGCGCCGGGCGGAAGTGCCCCCGGTTAGGTCTTACAATCGGACAGGCCCGCCCAGAGGGCCGGGCCTCGCTTGGGCTCATTGGGAGGAACATGATGAGCTACTTTGTCGCGGGCTTGATGAACTTCGCGAAACTGCCAGACGAAGAGAGTCAGAAGTTTCTCGCTTCTTGCGGTGTCCAAGCTTGGTCAGTTCGGAGATATCGTCGTCTACTTCTCGGAGGGCTTCGACACGGTATCTGAGGAGATCCGAGTCAACGTAGGTCAGTTCGCAGACGTAGCGTTTTCGTTCTTTCGGAAGGCCGAGGCAATCGCTTCCTCAAAGTTTGTCATTGTGTGCTAGAGATTCCGGCCGGCCAGGATAGTGGTCGGTCGCCACGAATGTAGCAATGGGAGACCTAGCCCATTTCACTGGTCCCGGGGACCCTGGTCACGCGAGCCCGGTACACGCTATGATCGTTGTCCATGCCGATCCAGGTCCTGAACGCTCCTGTGACACTTGAGGATCTGAGGCGGCTTGCTGCGGATCAGTTCGGAGATTTCGTGAAGGCTGTCGTAGACCTCGGTCGCAGCGTGATGGCTATCGGCGGAGAGTTGCACGCTGACGAGGAAGCCACGCTGCTAGATGAAGGAGCTCATCAGGCGGACCTGTGGGGCATCAACCTATATCCCGACCGGCCAGCGGCAGAGATGATCGAGTTCGACTCGATGATCAATATTCGTCCGTCTCAGCGCAATCGATCCCGAGGAGTAGAGGATCCGGCCATCCGGCGCCAGATCGAGGTCATAGTCGACAGGTTGGTCGTCCGGTGATCGAGCGCCATCACCAGCACCGTGATTTGGCGGCCGGACGGTGGGGGCAGCTCTCGCTGCCCGAGCAACTCGGCAATGTCGGCAGCGAGGTCGGACGAATGCTCCGCTGGCGAGACCGCGACGACCGTCTGATGCTGAGCGCGTTCGACCGGGCCCTCGAGCTACTGGACCTCACGCTCGCGGACTCGCGCTGGCGTGGCCGCTTACGCGAAATTGCCCGGGTGCGGGAGCTCCTGTGTGATGCCGTGGCGGGCGGCGCTGACTACGCCACAATGCTGGAGGACCTGGATCGCTACTTCCTCGCCTTCGCCGTGGCGGCGCGGAGAAACCGATAGGCTAATGCAGGCCTTGCTACGCTGGTATCAGGCGCGGCCGGTGTTGCTTTCCAGGCGGAGGGCGGCGCACTCCTCGTAGAGGATGCCGTCGACGATGGTGACGGGCTGGCCGACCATGGCCAGGAGCTTCTCGATCGCGTAGTCGCCGAAGCGCAGGCCCATGCGGGCATAGCGCGCCCCGATCACCACCTTGGCGATGCCGGCCACGCAGATGGCGAAGCAGCACATCGCGCACGGCTCCACCGTGGTGTAGAGCACGCAGTCGGCGAGTGGACCCTGCCCGGCGCGGTAGGTGGGATTCACGACGCGGAGCCGCGTGGAGAGGCGCCGCAGCGCCACCGTCTCCGCGTGGGCGGTCACGTCGAACGTGGAGACCGCCTCGTTGTGGCCGCGCGCCAGCACCTCGCCCTCGCGCACGATGACGCCGCCCACCGCCATGTTGCCCTCGGCGCGGCCGGCGCGCGCTTCCTCCAGGGCGATCCGCATGAAGCGCTCGTGCTCGGTATCCATCTCGCCTCTCCTCCGGGGCCGCCGACGAGTGGGCATACCGCTACGCTCTTTGCACGCCCACTATCGTATTGCAAGACCTGACTGTGTGTTTAGGGTCGGACTAAGGCGTCGCGAGTGACCGGTGGGGGGGTGTCGGGGGAGGAGCGGCGACGCTCCCCCCTGACTCATCTAAGACGCTCCCCCCTGACTTATCCAAGATCCAGCGGTCGAGGGCGGCGGCGAGGTCGGCGGGCTTGACGGGCTTGGATAGGTAGTCGTCCATGCCGGCGGCGAGGCAGCGTTCCTGGTCGCCCTGCATGGCGTTGGCCGTGAGGGCGATGATGGGGATGCGGGCCACGGTGGGCCGGTCGGCCGCGCGGATTCGCTGGGTCGCCTCGAGGCCATCCATCTCGGGCATCTGGACGTCCATGAGCACCAGGTCGTAGCCGACCCTCGTGACCGCTTCGACGGCTTCGCGCCCATTGCCGACCACGTCCACGCGATGGCCCTTCTTCTCGAGGAGACGCGCGATGAGCTTCTGGTTGACGGCGTTGTCCTCGGCCACGAGGATCCGCGCCGACCGCGTCGGAGGTGACGCGAGGGGCTCGGCCGCGGCCCGCTCCGGCGAGACCGGTGCCGGCGCGCTGCTTCGGCCCAAGAGGGCCACGAGCTGGGCGAGCAGGCGAGAAGCGCGGACCGGCTTGGGCAGCCTCGCGTCGATCCCCGCCGCCTGGCCATCGCCGCTGTGGCCGGCCTCGGCCCAGGAGCTCAGAAGCACGAGCTTGACACCGGCGAGATCGGGATCGGCCTTGATGGCTCGAGCCAGGGCGAGGCCGTCCATGCCGGGCATCTGCATGTCGAGCAGCGCCACCCGATGGACGGCGCCGGCCGCAACGGCGCCGCGCAGGCGCTCGAGCGCGGTCGGTCCATCCGCCGCTTCGTCCGCCTCCATTCCCCAGACGCGGAGCTGCTCGCGGAGGAAGACCCGGTTGGTGGCGTTGTCGTCGACGATGAGCGCGCGCGCACCGCGCAGGGCCGCGGTATCGGCGGCGGGATCGGCGGCCCCCGCAGGGACGCGCTCGAGCCGCACGGTGAATCGGAACGTGCTCCCCTGTCCCGGCTCGCTGTCCACCCCGATCTCGCCGCCCATCAGCTCCACGAGCCGCCGGCAGATCGCCAGCCCGAGCCCGGTGCCGCCGAACTTCCGCGTGGTCGAGCTATCGGCCTGGCTGAACGGCTGGAAGAGCCGCGAGCGGGCCTCGGCCGTGATGCCGACGCCGCTGTCGCGCACCGCGACCTGCAGCACGACGGCGTCCGGTCCCTCGTGCGCCACCTCGACCGTGGTCACCACCTCGCCGCGCTCCGTGAACTTGATGGCATTGCCGAGCAGGTTGATGAGCACCTGACGGAAGCGGCCGGGATCGCCGCGCAGGGTGGCCGGGATACTCGGGTCGACCCGGGAGAGGAGCTCGAGCCGCTTGCTGTGGGCCCGCTCGGCGAGCAGCTCCGTCGCCTCCTCCACCGCGGCCGCCACGGAGAAGTCGATGTGCTCGAGCTCCATCCGGCCCGCCTCGATCTTCGACAGGTCGAGGATCTCGTTGAGGATGCCGAGGAGCGCGCTCCCCGAGCTGCGGACGGTCTCCGCGTACTCACGCTGCTCGGCGGTGAGCGAGGTGTCGAGGAGGAGCCCGGTCATGCCCAGCACCCCGTTCATGGGCGTGCGGATCTCGTGGCTCATCATGGCCAGGAAGTCGCTCTTGGCGCGGGCCGCGTGCTCCGCGGCGACCTTGGCGCGATGAAGCTCGCCCTCGATCTCCTTGCGCGCGGTGATGTCGACGCATACGCCCAGCACGCAACGACCGCGCCCGGGGACCTCGATGGGCATCTTGCTGATCTGCAGCCAGGTGGTGCGCCCGCGGGTGGTCAGGACCTGCTCGGGGATGAAGACCGCCTCACCGCTGTCGATGACCCGCTGGTCGGCGTCGAGGAATCGCTGGATCTCTCCCTCGGGCGCCCCGAGAAGTCGGCCGATGTCCATGTGGGTCATGCCGGTCATGCGCTCGGCGGTCAGGCCGTAGGTCTTGGCCATGAACTGGTTGGCGAGGAGGAACGTGCCCTCGCGATCCTTGATGAAGATGAGAGTCGGGCTGGCGTCGATGATGCGCTGGAGCAGGGCCCGGTCGGCCGCGAGCATCGTTTGCGGGGCCACCGGCTGATTCACCTGCCGCGCCCGGCGGGCGGCTCCCGCGAGGGCGAAGCCGATCACGATGCCGGCGCCCATGAGGGCGACGGCGGCCATGGGCACGATCGCGACCAGGGACAGAAGCCCGAGCAAGTAGACGAGCACGACGGAAGAGGTGAAACCCGATGCGATATAGAGCCGCCGGCGACGCTGCCTCGATGCTCTCCAGCCCATGCGCTCCTCGTTCCTCCTGAAAAGCAGGCTGTCCCCTGAGCTACGGTCTCCGAGCAGTACCCTTCGCCGGAGTTATCGGCAGAGGCTGGCCCGGAGCGGAGGGGGTACTGGGCCAATTTGCTTCGCCAGTTCTACTCAGCTCTCGCCTCGCGGCTGGGCCGCTCAGCTCGACATGCCACGTTCTCGGTCGCCAGCGACGCTCAACGTACGATCCACTCAGCCCTCGCCTCGGGCTTCGCCCTCAGCTCGAAGGGCCACGTACGCCTCGCGCCGCTGGCTCCCTCGGGTGAGGGCGCCGCCCCGAGGCGAGGGCTGAGTTGGTCTGGCTCGCAACTTGACCCAGTACCGGGTCGAGAGGCGAATTGACGGTCCCGGCGGCTTGGGCTAGGCTCGGCGCGTGCTCGATCTCGTGATCCGTGGCGGACAGGTCGTGACGTCCCAGGGCGTGGCCATCGCCGATGTGGGCGTGGAGGGGGAGCGCATCGCCATCCTCGGCACGCCGGGCTCGCTCCCCACGGAGTCGTCGCGCGTCATCGACGCCACGGGCAAGATCGTGGTGCCGGGCGGCGTCGAGCCGCACGCGCACCTCGCGCACCCCATCATGTCGCATCCCGAGGAGCCCAGCCTCACCCTCGGCCCCGAGGAAGACACCAAGGGTATGGCCTGCGGCGGCACGACGAGCCACGTGGATTTCTGCTTCGTCCGGCCGGGCGGCGAGATCATGCCGATGCTGGAGCAGCGGGCGGCGCGGTGGAAGGGGCAGTCCTACGTCGACTACGCCTTCCACATCACGCTGGCGGGGGCGCTGCCCCTGCGGACCTTCGAGCAGATCCCCGAGGCGATCCAGCAGGGGCACCCGTCCTTCAAGGTCTTCACGACGAGCATCCTGCCCCCGCATCCCAAGCGCCCCACGAACCGCATCGACTTCGGCCGCATCGGCTTCGCCATGGAGAAGGTGGCCAGGCACGGCGGCATCATGATCGTGCACGGCGAGGACGAGGATCTCGTCCAGTTCAACTACGAGCTCTTCCGCGAG
>DASQAK010000229.1:0-3360 GCA_035635755.1 Candidatus Methylomirabilota bacterium
CCGCGCTGCCGCTTCATCGCGCTCCCCCTCAAGCTCGACGGCGCCGACGGCTCCCCTGTGCGCGCCATCGCCATCCTCGACTGACTGGCTGACATACGCTTGGCTGGCGAGCCAATGTTGGATTGTGAGACCTGACTCCTACGGCTCGACGCCCCGTAGGGTGAGCTCGGCGGCGCGGTGGCAGGCGACGGCATGGCCCGGGACGATCTCGGTCAGCATGGGAGTTTCCACGCGGCAGCGCTCGACGGCGTAGGCGCAGCGCGGGTGGAAGTGGCAGCCGGGGGGCGGATTGGAGGGATCGGCCACCTCGCCCTCGAGGAGGATGCGCTTCGCGCGGAGGCGCGGGTCGGGCTTGGGCACGGCGGCCAGCAGCGCTTCGGTATACGGGTGCTTGGGCGTGGCGAAGAGCGGCTCCGTCCGGGCCATCTCCACGATGCGCCCCACGTACATGACGGCCACGCGGTCGCTCACGAGCTTGACCACGGAGAGGTCGTGGGCCACGAAGAGATAGGTCAGCCCGAGCTTGTCCTGAAGATCCTGGAGCAAATTGAGGATCTGCGCCTGCACGGAGACGTCGAGAGCCGAGACGGGCTCGTCGGCCACCACGAGGCTCGGGCTGACGGCGAGCGCCCGCGCGATGCCGACCCGCTGCCGTTGGCCGCCGCTGAAGGCGTGCGGATAGCGGCGCATGTACTCCGGTCTCAGTCCCACCAGTCGCAGGAGCTCGACCACGCGATCGAGTCGCTCCCGGCGCGTCCCGATGCCGTTGGCCACGAGCGGCTCGGCCACGATGTCGAGCAGGGTACGCCGCGGGTTCAGCGAAGAGTACGGGTCCTGGAAGATCATCTGCATCTGCCGGCGCAGGGGGCGAAGCTCGCGCCGGCCGAGGGCGGCGACGTCGAGCACCTGGCCGCCCGCGGCGCGGAAGAGGATCTGTCCTTCCGTGGGCGCGAGGGCCCGCAGGATGCAGCGCGAGGTCGTGGTCTTGCCGCAGCCGCTCTCGCCCACCAGGGCCAGCGTCTCGCCACGATCCACGTGGAAGGAGACATCGTCCACCGCGCGCACCTGGCCGACCACGCGGCGGAGCAGACCCTGGCGAATGGGAAAGTGCTTGCGGAGCCCCTTGACCTCGAGCAAACGCTCGGTCATCGGGTATGCGTGGTGTTGGAGGACCACGGGTTCCGGTCGGGCCTCTTCGCGCAAGCGCTCATCGCGCCGCCTCGGCATAGAGGAGACAGGCCGCCTCCTGCGCTGTCCCCACGGGGCGGGGCGCAGGCTCCTCCTGATCGCAGCGGCCGGGCATGAAGTCGGGGCATCGCGGATGGAACGCGCACCCCGCGGGGCGATTGTAGGGATGCGGGATGGAGCCCTCGATGACGGGGAGGCGCGAGCGGCCGCGCGCCTTGATGCTCGGCATGGAGCGGAGGAGGGCGCGCGTATATGGATGCTTGGGCTCGTGGAAGATGGCGTCCACGGGCCCCTGCTCGACGATCCGCCCAAGGTACATGACGGCGACCTCGTCGCACATCTCCGCCACCACACCCAGGTTGTGCGTGATCAAGATGATGGCCATGCCCTCGCGCTGCTGCAGCGTCGCGAGGAGATCCAGGATCTGGGCCTGGGTGGTGACGTCGAGGGCCGTGGTCGGCTCATCGGCGATCAGGATGCGCGGGTGGCAGGAGAGGGCGAGGGCGATCATGGCGCGCTGGCGCAGGCCGCCCGACAGCTCGAAGGCATACTGATCCACGCGCTGCTCGGGGCTCGACACGCCGACCTGGCGGAGCATGTCCACCGCCCGCGCGCGCGCCTCCGGCTTGCCCACGTCCTGGTGGAGCCGGATGTTCTCGATCATCTGGTTGCCCACGGTGTGCACGGGGCTGAACGAGGTCATGGGCTCCTGGAAGATGAGGGCGACGTCCTCCCCGCGTATCCGACGCATCTCCCGCCCATCGGGATCGAGCCGAGTGAGATCGATGCCCTCCGCCTCACCCTCGCGGCGCAGGAGGATGGAGCCGCTCACGATGCGGCCGGGGCGCTCGACTATCCGAAGGATTGATCGAGCGGTGACGCTCTTGCCGCAGCCGCTCTCGCCCACGATGCCAAGCGTCTTCCGCGGATAGACGTCGAAGTGCGCGCCGTCCACCGCCTTGACCGTGCCCTCCTCCGGGAAGAAGTACGTGCGGAGGTCACGCACCTCCAGGATCGGACGCGGGGCCGGAGGCATCAGTGGCCGTAGGGATCGGCGGCGTCGCGAAGGCCATCGCCCATGAAGTTGAGGGCGAGGATCACGATGATGACGGGCACGGAGGCGGCGAGGAGCCACGGCGAGATGGCGAGGGCCTGGATGTTCTGGGCCTGCTGGAGGAGCACGCCCCAGCTGATGGCGGGCGGGCGGAGACCCAGCCCCAGGAAGGACAGCGAGGTCTCGCTGATGATCATGGCGGGGATGGCGAGGGTGGTGGCGGCGATGATGTGGCTCAGGAACGACGGGATCAGGTGGCTGACGATGATGCGCGCGCGCGAGCAGCCCGCCAGCTCCGCCGCCATCACGAAATCCTCCTCGCGGAGGGAGAGAAAGCGGCCGCGCACCACGCGGGCCAGCTCCGTCCAGCCGACGAGCGAGATGATGAGGGTGATGGCGAAGTAGACCTGCATTACCGTCCAGTCATTCGGCAGGGCGGCGGCCAGCCCCATCCAGAGGGGAATGGTGGGGATGGAGCGCAGGATCTCGATCACGCGCTGGATCACGGTGTCCACCACGCCGCCGTAGAGGCCGGAGATCCCGCCGAGCACGACCCCGAGCACGAGGCTCATGCCGACGCCCAGGAGACCGATGGTGAGCGAGGTGCGCGTGCCGTACATGAGGCGCGACCAGAGATCGCGTCCCTGCTCGTCGGTGCCGAGCACGAAGAGGGCATCCTCCGCCCGCGCCCCCTCGAGGCCGAGCAGGTGGCGATCGGTCGGGATGAGCCCGAGGAAGCGGTACTCGAAGCCGTGGGCGAGGAATCGGACGGGGATCTTCTTCTCGGGGTCGGGCGTGTAGACGCGCTTGAAGGTCATCGGATCGCGCTTGCCCGTGAGCCCGTAGACGTAGGGGGCGAAGCGGCCGTCCTGGAAGAAATGAATGCTCTGGGGCGGCAGCAGCGAGCGCTGAGCTTCCGACGCGCCCGGATCGGAATAGGCCAGAAAGTCGGCAAAGACGACGGCGGCGTAGAACATCAGGACCACGGCGGTGCCGACCATGGCCATCCGGTGGCGTCGGAAGCGCCACCACATGAGCTGCCACTGGGTGGCGACCGAGATCCGTTCTTCCTCCCGCTCGGCTATTTCCTGCCCTCCAGACGGATGCGCGGGTCGATC
>DASQAK010000230.1:0-17137 GCA_035635755.1 Candidatus Methylomirabilota bacterium
CTGCGCGCCCATGTCCTCGTAGTTGTCCTTGAGCTCGATCTCCTTGGCCACCGTCACGCCGTCCTTGGTGATGGTGGGGCTGCCGAACTTCTTGTCGATGACCACGTTGCGCCCCTTGGGGCCCATGGTGGCCTTGACGGCCGCGGACATGACATTGATCCCGCGCAACAGGGCGGCTCGGCCCTCGTCGCTGAACAGAACCTGCTTGGGCATCTGACTCTCCTCCTCGTTCGTTCGTATGGAATTGACCGGCCTGGATGGCCGGCCGGGTGTTTGCCGGGCGCGCGCCCGGTCGTGTGCCGACCTACCGGCTACTCAAGAATGCAGAGCACGTCCTCTTCGCGCAGGATCAGGTACTCCTCGTCGTCCAGCGTCACCTCGGAGCCCGAGTACTTGCCGAAGAGGATCTTGTCGCCAGCCTTCACGTCGAGCGCGACCTTCTTGCCCTCGTCCGTGACCTTGCCATTTCCCACGGCGATCACCTTGCCCTCCTGCGGCTTCTCCTTTGCGGAGTCGGGGATGATGATCCCGCCCTTCTTGGTCTCCTTCTCTTCCTGGCGCTTGACGAGAATGCGGTCATGCAACGGACGAATCTTCATAGCCAAATCGCCTCCCGATAGATAAGATGTTGTGGCTCCTGGCCCCTTCGTGACCGTTTCGGAGGTTAGCACTCATCGACTGCGAGTGCTAATATAGCCAACGAGGTAGGTCAAGTCAAGCAGCAATAATCCTAGTTATCCCAGCAGTTTACACGGAGACTTCCCCATGCCCGCCACCCCGTCGAAACCACGCGTCATGATCTCGAGAACCCTGCCCGAGGAGGTCATCGCGCGCGCCAGGAGCCGGGCCGACGTGGATCTGCACGCGGGCGACAAGCCCTTGTCGAAGACCGAGCTGATCGCGCGGGTCAAGGATCGCGAGGGCCTCGTGTGCCTCATCACCGATACCATCGACGCGACAGTCTTCGAGTCCTGTCCCGGTCTCAAGGTGGTCTCCAACGTCGCCGTCGGCTTCAACAACATCGACGTGGCGGCGGCGACCAAGCGGGGCGTCGTGGTCACCAATACGCCGGACGTCCTCACGGAGACCACGGCGGACTTCGCGTGGACGCTCTTGATGGCCACGGCCCGGCGGGTGGTCGAGGCGGATCGCTATGTCCGCGACGGCAAGTTCACGCAGTGGGAGTACATGGTCCTGCTCGGCGGCGACGTCCATGACAAGACGCTCGGCATCATCGGCTTCGGGCGTATCGGCCGGGCCATGGCCCGGCGCGCCCTCGGCTTCAACATGCGCGTCCTCTATCAGGATGCCGTCGCGGCGGATCCCGCCACCGAGCGGGAGCTTCGCGCCACGCGCACGGACACGGCCACGCTCTTGCGCGACTCCGATTTCGTCAGCATCCACACGCCGCTCCTCGCGGACACGCGCCACCTCATCAATGCCCAGTCGCTCCGCACCATGAAGAAGACAGCCTACCTCGTGAATGCCTCCCGTGGTCCCGTGGTCGACGAGGCGGCACTGGTGCAGGCCCTCACGGAAGGCTGGATAGCGGGCGCCGGTCTCGACGTCTTCGAGGAAGAGCCGAAGGTTCATCCCGGCCTCATGGGTCTTTCCAACGTCGTGCTCGCCCCGCATATCGCCAGCGCCTCCTCGGATACGCGGATCAAGATGGCGGCCCTCGCCGTGGACAACTGTCTCGCGGTCCTCGAAGGACAGACTCCCCCCACGCCCGTCAATCCGGAGGTGCTCGGAAAGCGCTAGGAGCCGGCGACGAGCCCGCCGAGACGGCGGGTCAAGCGCTCCAGCCGGTAGACAAGAGCGGAGAGCACGATCTCGGACGCGCGATGCAGACGCGCGCGCTCCAGAGCTTCCGTCACCACCGAGTGCGCCCGGGCGAAGTCGCGCAGACGGTGCTCGTGGATCTTGGCCATCTCCTCCCAGGGGCGCGGGTCGAATCCTCGCCCGCCCCGCGCCGCCGCCTCCCATAGCGCGCGGGAGGCTTCCCAGCGCGCCCGTCGCTTTTCTCCCCAGGCCAGCCGCGCGAGCAGCCGCTCGCGCGCGGGGCTGTCGAGCCCGCGCTCGAGGGCCATCCGGTAGCACGCCTCGCCCCGATCCGGATCGACCAGCTCCCAGAGCCTCCCGAGCCCGCTGAGCTCGTCGGGGCCGAGCTCGGCGACCGGGGCGCGATCGAGGGCATCGGCGACCCAGCCCGTGAGGGCCGCCAGCGAGAGAATGTCGTGGCGATTGTGCTCGAAGACGCGCGGAAGCTCCCCGGGCGCTTTGCGCCGCAGGTACTCGAAGTACACGGAGGGGATCAGCGCGCCCGGCAGGTCGCCCGCCCGCTCGAAGCCCAGCGCGTGCAGCTCGACGGTGACGAGCCGGCAATCGGAGAGGCGGGCGCTCCAGAGCCGGCGCGCCGCGGGCAGGAGGTCGAGGTGGGGAATCGTCCCCGGCCACCGACGGCGCGCGAGCACGAAGCGTGTCTCGAGGAGGGGCAGATCGAAGCCGGCGCCATTGTAGGTGACGAGGCCGTCCACCTCGCGCAGCAGCGGCTCCAGCGCGGCCAGGAGCGCCGGCTCGTCGTCGAGATCCCGCATGAAGTACTGCCGCACCTCGAACTCGTCGCCGTCGAAGAGGCCCACGCCGACGAGAAAGGCATAGGTCCCGGTTCCCCCCGCGAGGCCGGTGGTCTCCGTGTCCAGATAGAGGAGCCGCGGGCCCTTGGGTGCCTCCCCGCGGCGGGCGAGAAGGGCGAGGGGCTGGTGGGCCATGGCTCGCGCGGCGTCGAGGGGCTGGCGGCCGTGGCAGTGGCCGGCCACGAAGCGGCGGCGGACGCAGAGGACCTGTCCCTTGTCGGTTTCCTCGACACTTCCCCCCAGGAGGTCCTCGAGCGAGCCCGTGCGGCGAAAGGGCGCGGGCGCGCGGCTCTTGGCCTCGAGGCGCCGGATGACCTGGCTCAGATCGGAGAGGGAGGAATTCTGGGTCACGAGGACGGCGGAGCTAGCGGCGGGCGACGAGCCGCTGGAGAAGCGCCAGGGCAATGGGCTTGGCGCGCCGGCCGACCTCGTTCACGGGGCCGACGCAGGACGGGCAGCCCGCGGGGCACGCGCAGGTCTGGAGGACCTCGAGCCCGCGCGCGAGCAGGTCGGGCAGCACCTCGAAGATGCGCTCGGCCAGCCCGATGCCGCCGGGCTGATTGTCGTAGAGATAGATGGTGGGAGTGAACTCGTCGCCCTGGACGAGCTGGGCGCGCATGATTTCGCGCGTGACCACTTTGCCCTCGGCATAGGGCGAGCCGTCGCCGAGCCAGGCGCCGATATCGCGGATGTCGCACAGGAGGAAGATCGGAGCGAGGGAGTGGAGCAGCCGCGTGAGGGCGCGCAGCCCATCCACCAGCTCGTCGCGGTGGGAGGAGATCTCCGCGAGGAGCGCGGGCGCCACGGTCAGCCACGCCGCCGTCGTCTGCATCTCCTGCTGGGGCAGCTCGACTTCGCCCGCGCCCACGTTCTCCAGCGTGCCCATCTTGATCTTCTTGAAGCCCACCACCTTCTCGGCGACCAGGACCTCGCCCTGCTCGGCCACGAGGCCCGGGGTCTCCTGGCGGCTGAAGCGATGGAGGATCCACACGCCCTTGGCGCTGATGGCGTCGGTGAAATAGTCGACCACGACCTTCTTCACGTAGGCGACCTTCTCCTCGTCCTCGCGATAGGAGAGCTCCTGGACCTCGAAGGGCTCGCCCTCGACCATGTAGATGGCCTTCGGATAGATCATGGCGAAGGCGCTCTTCCAGTCCACCTCGGCGATGATCTGCCGCCGCTTGGTCTGCTTCTCGTCGCGCGCCGTCGTGTCGATCACGAGGAAGTTGTCCGAGGTGACGGTGCGCAGGGAGACGTGGTCCGCCGGGTAGGTCTCCGAGGTCCAGTGGAACTTTTCGCCCGCCCGGTGGAGCAGCTCTTCTCCCTCGAGGGCCTGGAGATGGGCCTGGACGTCGCCCCCGAATGTCTCGGCGGTGGCGAAGGGCAGCTCGAAGGCCGCGCACTTGAGGTGGTTCACGAGGATGAACGGGTTCTCCGGGTTGACGCGCGCGTGCTCGGGCGGCGCCCCGAAGAGATAGTCCGGATGCGTGGCCAGGTACTGGTCCATGGGCGCGCTGGTAGCGACCAGGACGGCGACCGATCCGCCGCTCCGCCGGCCCGCCCGTCCCGCCTGCTGCCACATCGAGGCGATCGTGCCGGGATACCCGGCGAGGACGGCCGCGTCGAGGTGACCGATGTCGATGCCGAGCTCGAGCGCGCTCGTGGCCACCACTCCCAGCACCTCGCCCGAGCGCAGCCCCTGCTCGACCTCCCGCCGGCGCAGGGGCAGGTAGCCGCCGCGGTAGCCGCGCACGATGCCCGCGTCGCCTGTCCGGTCCTCGACGCCCTGCTTCACGTTGGCGAGCACCACCTCGGTGGAGAGGCGGCTCTGGCAGAAGACGATGGTGGCCACCCGCTCCTTGAGAAAGCGGATGGCGAGCCCCGCCGCCTCCCCGAGATACGGCGCGCGAATCCCCAGCTCGGGATTGATCACGGGCGGGTTGTAGCAGAGAAAGAGCTTCTCCCCCGTGGGCGCTCCGCTCTCGCCGACCTCGCGGACGGGCTCGCCCGTCAGGCGCTCCGCGAGCTCGCGAGGGTTGGCGATGGTGGCCGAGGCCATGATGAACTGCGGGGCCGAGCCGTAGTGGCGGCAGATGCGCGTGAGCCGTCTCAGCACGTTGGCGAGGTGGCTGCCGAAGACACCGCGATACGCGTGCAGCTCGTCGATCACGACGTAGCGGAGATTCTGGAAGAGGTTCACCCACTTGGTGTGGTGCGGCAGGATGCCGGAGTGGAGCATGTCGGGATTGGTGAGCACGAGGTTGGCCCGCGCGCGCACGGAGCGGCGGGCGTCCTGCGGAGTATCGCCGTCGTACGTGTACATGCGCATGTCGGGCAGGGACTTCGCAAGCTCCGTCAGCTCGGCGAGCTGGTCCTGGGCGAGGGCCTTCGTGGGGAACAGATACAGCACACGGGACTCAGGCTGCTGGACGAGTGCCTGGAGCACGGGCAGGTTGTAGCAGAGCGTCTTGCCGGACGCCGTCGGTGTCACCACGACCACGTGCTCGCCCTTGGCAACGGTCTCGAAGGCCCGCGCCTGGTGCGAGTAGAGCTGCTGGATGCCGCGGCCGCGCAGGGCCTCGACGAGGCGAGGATCGAGCGAGGACGGAAACGGCCCGTAGACGGGGGGCCGGGCCTCGAAGTGCCGCACGGCGGTGATGAGAGGGCCGGTCCTGGACGATGTCAGCAGCTCGTCGAGAACATCCTGGAGCGGCATGGCTCATCCTATGTTTAGTGGCGGAGCCTTGTCAACTTTGCGCGGTCGTGCCACCCTCAGAAGATGGTCCGGCTCCTGCCCCCGCTCTGCTGGACCGGGCTCATCGCATGGCTGGGAAGCGGCTACTGGAGCGGCGTGCACACGTCGAGCTGGCTCTATCCCACGCTGCGCGCGATCTTTCCTCGCGCCTCCCCCGTCCAGATCGAGACCATCCACTTCTTCATTCGAAAGACCGCCCATGTCCTCGAGTACGCGGTCCTGAGCGGACTATGGCGGCGCGCCCTCGGTGGCTGGCGCGTCCCCTTCTTCCTCTGCCTCCTCACCGCCACCCTCGACGAGGTCAGGCAGACGGCAACCCCTGGGCGCTCCGGCGCCCTCGCCGACGTCCTCCTCGACGGCGCGGCGGCGGCCGTCGTGCTCATGACCTACTGGCCACCCCGATTCGGTCGAGGGGTGCCCTCGTGAGCACCACCACGGCCCGGCCAGGCGTGAGCTGGCGGCACTCCAACCTGCCCCAGCCGCCTCCCTACACGCTCCGGAACGTCATCCGCGTCATCGGGCCGGGCGCCATCCTGCTCGGCCTCTCTCTCGGCTCGGGCGACTGGGTGCTGGGCCCCGTGGTGACGGCGCGGTGGGGGACGACGTTTCTCTGGATCTGCGCCGTGTCCGTTCTCCTGCAGGCCCTTCTCAATACCGAGATGGCGCGCTATACCCTCGCCACCGGCGAATCCATCTTCGCCGGCTTCATGCGGGGCAGGTCCGGCCCTC
Source organism: Candidatus Methylomirabilota bacterium (assembly GCA_035635755.1). Taxonomy (GTDB): domain Bacteria; phylum Methylomirabilota; class Methylomirabilia; order Rokubacteriales; family CSP1-6; genus AR37. The sequence goes on from DASQAK010000230.1 coordinate 6,121, forward strand.
GGTTCTGGGCCTCCGTCTACACGCTCCTTCATCTCGCGCAGGTCGGCTGGCCCGGCTGGGCCCTGGCTGCGGCAGCCGCTCTCGTGGCGGCCTTCCTCGGCCGGCCGCTCCGTCCCGAAGATGGCCCGGTCATCGTGGCGCTGGGGTATCTCATCTTCCTCGGCGCCGTCTTCGTCACCTTCCTCGGCCCCCAGGTGCGACGCACGGTCGAGCTCTGCGAGTGGCTCGTCATGGGACTGGCCCTGCTCTTCCTGGCCGCCCTCGCCATGTCGATCGTGCGCTGGACCACCTGGGTCTCCGTTCTCGTCGGCTTCCTGCCTCCCGTGCTCGGCGAGCCCGCCCCATCCTCGGACATGGATTGGTGGCTCCTCGTCGCCTTCGCCGCGTACTCGGGCGGCGGGGGGACGATCAATGCCTCTCTCACGCACTGGCTACGCGACAAGGGCTTCGGGATGGCCGGCACCGTCGATGGACGCGCGGTCGTCGTAGGCGGAGAGACCGTGCGCTTCGCCCGGGACGGCATGACCTTCGCGCCCACAGAGCTGAATCTCGTGAAGTGGCGCCACTGGTGGCGTTATCTCCGCACGGACTTCTGGTACCTCTGGGCGGCCGGCTGCGTCGCGGGCATGACCCTGCCCGTCCTCGTGACGGCGCAGCTCGTGGCGCCCGGTGAGACATGGACCGGCTTCACGGCCGCCGTCGGCCTCGCCCAGGTCCTGGGGCGCAGCTATGGCCTCGTCCTCTGGACGGGAGCGCTCCTGACCGGCTTCGGTGTCCTCGCCGCCACGCAGGTGGGCATCGTGGCCGGCTATGCGCGGAGCGTGACGGACATCCTCTGGACGGCCAGCGCCAGGTCGCGGCCCGCGGGCGCCGAGGGCGGAGCGGGGGGCGTCTACTGGTTGTCCCTGGCCGCCTTCACGCTGGCGGGCTGCCTCGCCATGACCCTCGCCGACCCATTGCTGCTCATCGTGATCAGCGCCAGCGTGGCCGCGTTCAACTTCGTCGTCCTGTCGCTCCACACGCTGTGGGTCAACCGCACTCTCCTGCCCCGCGCGCTCCGACCCACCCTGTGGCGGGAGCTCGCCGTGCTCGCCTGCGCGCTCTTCTTCGCGGCGCTCCTCGCGCGGGCGATCCTGAGCTCGTCGATCCTGGCGGGATTTCTCGGCTGATCCGGGTCGACCGGGCGAAATCGACCCAATCAGCTCAGATCGAACGATCAGCCCAGATCGAAGAGGAGCACTTCGGCGGGCGCGGAGGCGCGGATGTCGAGCCCGGCTTCCTCGCTCAGCGCCGCCCCGTCACCGGCGCCGAGGGCGACGCCGTTGAGGCTCACCGCTCCCCGGGCCACGTGCACCCAGGCGTGGCGGTCCTTGCCGAGCGCGTGCCGCACCGCCTGGCCCGGCTCGAGGAGGGCCGTCCACACGAGGGCGTCCTGGTGAATCGTCACGGCGCCGTCCCGGCCGTCGCTCGCGGCGAGGAGGCGCAGCCGCCCGCGTCGCTCGGAATCCTCGAAGCGCTTCTGCTCATAGCTCGGGGGGAGCCCGCGCGCGCTCGGGAGGAGCCAGATCTGCAGGAGATGCACGGGCGTTTCGCGTGACGGGTTGAACTCGCTATGCGTCACTCCCGTGCCCGCGCTCATCCGCTGCACGTCTCCCGGCACGATGACCGAGCCATTGCCCATGCTGTCCTTGTGCTCGAGCGCGCCCTCGAGGACCCAGGTGATGATCTCCATGTCGCGGTGGCCATGGGTGCCGAAGCCCTCGCCCGGCTGGACGCGGTCGTCGTTGATGACACGGAGCGAGCGAAATCCCATGTGCTTCGGGTCGTGATAGGAGGCGAACGAGAAGGTGTGATACGTGTCGAGCCATCCGTGATCGAAATGCCCGCGCTCGGCCCCGGGCCGCAGCGTCATCATGGTGACTTGATCATCGCACCTCGCGCAAGCACGAGCCGGATGTCCGCGAGCGCCTGGATGCGCTCGGCGGCCTCGCCCGCCACCGCCACGAGGTCGGCGGCGAGGCCGGGCGCGATGCGGCCGGTCTCGTTCTCGATGCCGAGCGCCTGAGCGGCCACGGCGGTTGCCGAGCGAATGGCCTCGAGGGGGGACATGCCGTGCTTGACCATGAGCTCGAGCTCGGGGAGCAGGCTGCCGTTCGGATTGAAGGGCGTCCCCGAATCGGCGCCGGCCGCGATGGACACGCCCGCCTGCGTCGCGCGCTGGAAGCTCGCGAGGTGGTGGGCGGCGACCGTCTCCGACTTGCGCACCATGAACTCCGGAATGCCCGCGGCCAGCCCGCCCGCGCAGATGGCGGCGGGGGCGGCCAGCGTGGGCACCAGGAAGACGCCCTTGCCCTTCATCGACGCGATGATCTCGTCGGTGAGATAGATCCCGTGCTCGATGGTGGTGATGCCGGCCTCGATGGCATCGGCGATGCCCGTGGAGCCCTGGGCATGCGCGGCCGTGCGTCGTCCGGCCTTGCGCGCCTCCTCGATGGCCGCGCGCATCTCCTCGAGCGTCAGCTGAGGCGAGCCCGGCTCCACGCCCGGTGTCATGACACCGCCCGTGGCGATGAGCTTGATGACGTCGGCGCCTGCCTTGAGCTGCTCGCGCACGGCCTTGCGCGCATCGTCAGGACCATCCGCCTCCCGTCCGAGAAAGTTGCCGTGGCCGCCCGTCATGCAGATCGGCCGTCCCGCGGCCAGGATGCGCGGGCCCGGGAAATGGCCCTCGGCGATGGCGCGGCGCACGGCGAGCTCGACGTATTCGCGCCCGCCGAGGTCCCGCACGGTGGTGACGCCGGCCTCCACGGTCTCCTGCGCGCGCCGCAGCGCCTTGAGCGCGGTGAGGGCGGCCGGCTCCTCCTTGAGCGCGCGCACGGGGTCCGCCTCGGCGCCCAGACAGAGATGGACGTGGCAATTGATGAGGCCGGGGAGCAGGGTGTGACCCTCGAGGTCGATCCGTCGGCCGCGCGGCGCCCGCGAGGTGTCCACGACCTGAGCGATGCGGCCCTGTTCCACCACGACGGCGCGACCCCGCACCGGCTCCGCGCCCGTGCCGTCGATCAGCGTAGCGCCCACCAGGATGAGTGATTCCATGCGACCCCTAGATTTTCAGGCGCGGGTCGAGCGTGTCGCGGAGCCCGTCGCCGAGGAGATTGATGCCGAGAACGGTGACGAGAATGGCCAGGCCCGGGAAGGTGGCGAGCCACCACGCCGTCGAGAGGTACACGCGGCCGTCGGCGAGCATGCCGCCCCAGGTCGGGGTGGGCGGCTGGACGCCCAGGCCCAGGAAGGACAGGGCGGACTCGATGACGATGACGCGGGCCATGTCGAGGGTGGCCACCACGAGCCACGGCGTGAAGGCATTCGGCAGCACGTGGCGGAGGACGACTCGGCCGTCGCGGCTCCCCAGGGCGATGGCCGCCTGCACGAACTCGCGCTCGCGGATGGACAGGACCTCGCCGCGCACGACGCGCGCGTAGACGACCCAGGACGACACGCCGATGACCACGATGATGTTGCGCAAGCTCGGCCCCAGCACGCCGATGACGGCGATGGCGAGCAGGATAAAGGGAAAGGCGAGCTGGATGTCGGCCAGGCGCATGAAGAAGTCGTCGACCTTCCCGCCGAAATAGCCAGACACGAGGCCGATGGCCATGCCGAGCACGCCCGAGATCAGCACGGCGGAGAGCCCGACCACCAAGGCGACCCGCGAGCCGTAGATGATGCGCGCCAGGATGTCGCGCCCCAGGTGATCCGTGCCCAGGACGTGCGCCTGTCCCGCCGCGTTCCGCCACCCCGGCTCTTTCAGGCGCTGGTTGATGTCCTGCTCGATGGGGTCGAAGACGGTGACGAGCGGAGCGCCCACGGCGGACAGGATCACCACCGCCACCACGGCCAGCCCGAAAAGGGCGGTCCGCCGGCGGGCGAGACGCTTGAGGGTCATCACCCACTGCCGCTCCTCGGGAGCGACGGGGAGGGGCAGGACGACGGTGGAGACGCCGTTGGGAGGCGCCATCAGCGGAACCGGATGCGTGGATCGAGCCAGGTGTAGGCCACGTCCACGATGAAGTTCAGGAACACGAAGGTGCTGGCGAGGAGAAAGACGGCGGCCTGCACCACGGGATAGTCGCGGTTGAAGATCGCCTGCACGGACAGCCGCCCCACCCCCGGCCACGCGAAGATCGTCTCCGTGATCACGGAGCCGCCCAGGAGCGTGCCCAGCTCGATGCCGACGATGGTGATGATGGGGATGGAGGCGTTCTTGAGGGCGTGCTTCCAGACCACCGGCTGCTCGGAGACCCCTTTGGCCCGCGCCGTGCGGATGTAGTCCTGCCCCATCACCTCGAGCATGCCCGAGCGCGTGAGCCGCGTGATGCGCGCCGTAGTGAAGAGGCCCAGGGTGACGGCGGGCAAGATGAGATGCTCGAGACCGCCGCGCCCGGAGGATGGCAGCCAGTTGAGCCGGACCGAGAAGACGAGGATCAGCATGATACCGAGCCAGAAGGTCGGCATGGCCTGGCCCGTCAGGGCAACGACCGTCGAGACGTAGTCGACGGGGCTATTGCGCTTGACGGCGGACAAGATGCCAGCGGGGATGGCCAGGCACAGCGCCAGGAGCAGGCCTGCCCCCGCGAGCTGGAAGGTCGCGGGCAGCCGCTCGAGCACGAGGGTCATGGCGGGCTCCCCGTGGCGCAAGGACTCGCCGAAGTCTCCGCGCAGCGCTCCCTTCAGGAAGCGCAGGTACTGCACGGCCACGGGATCGTCGAAGCCCATGGCCTTGCGGAACCGGGCGATGTCATCGGCGGTCGCATCGGGCGGGAGGAGGAGCGCGGCGGGATCTCCCGTGAGATGCAGGATGAGAAAGACCACGACGGAGACACCGAAGAGAACGAGGACGGCCTGCCACAAGCGCCGCAGCAGGTAGGATTTCACGTCCGGATTCGTTCCAGTCTGGCCACGGCCTCGATGTGGGGCGTATGCGGGAACATGTCCACCGGCTGCACCCACTCCACGCGATAGCCCGCCCGCGCGAGGTCCCCGAGATCGCGGGCGAGCGTGGCGGGGTTGCACGAGACGTAGATGATCCGCGCCGGAGCGAGGTGGGCGAGGGCCGCGAGGGCCTTGGGATGGAAGCCCGCCCGGGGCGGGTCGGCCACCACCACCTCCGCCCGCACGCCCTGGGCAATGAGCTGGGGCAGGACGAAGCGGACCTCGCCGGCGAGGAAGGTGCAGTTGGCGATTCCGTTGGCGGCGGCATTGCGGGCGGCGTCGTCCACCGCCGCCTGCGCCACCTCGACACCGTAGACCCAGCGGGAGCGCGCGGCGAGGAGCAGGCTGATGGCGCCCGTGCCCGCGTAGAGGTCGAACACCGTCTCGTCGCCCGTCAGGGCCGCCGCCTCGAGAACGATGGCGAACAGGCGCTCGGCCTGGGCGGTGTTGGTCTGGAAGAACGAATTTGCCGAGACCTGGAAGCTCAGGCCGCCCACGGATTCGCGGATATGATCGCGGCCGCCGAGCAGGTGCTCCTCGACGCCCACGGCCACGCTCGCCTTCTTGGGATTCACGTTCATCACCACGCTCGCCGTCTCCTTCACCCGCGCGGCCAGCCGCCCCGCGAGCGGCTCGAGCTCGGAGACCGCGGGCGAGGAGGTGACGACGTTGACCATGGCTTCGTCCGTCCGCCGCCCCTCGCGCAGCATGAGGAAGCGCAGGAGCCCCTCGCCCGAGTCCTGCTCGTAGGCGGTGAGCCCGCGCTCGACGAAGAAGCGGCGCGCCTCGTCCAGCAGTGCGTTCATCCGCTCGGACTGCAGCAGGCAGCGGTCGACGGCGAGGACACGGTCGTAGCGCTCGGCCTCGTGCAGCCCCACGGTGAGGTTTTTACTCAGCCCTCGCCGCGCCGCTGATCCACTCAGCCCTCGCCTCACGTCTTCGTCCTTCGGCTCGAACTGCGGATCGTCGGCAGCGTCTTGGCTCGAAATGCGGCCCTGCCGTTCCCGCGCCACCGTGAACTCCATCTTGTTGCGGTAGCCGTACGTCTCGGGGGCCGCGAGTATGGGCCGCACCTCGATCGGGGGCAGCCCTCCCAGCCGCTCGAGGGCGTCGACGACCTGCTTGCTCTTGAAGCTCAGCTGGGCGGCATAGTCGATGTGCTGCAGTCGGCAGCCGCCACATCGCCCAAAATACTGGCAGGGCGCCTCCACCCGGTGCGGAGACGGGGTCAGGATGGCCTCGATGCTGGCCCGGCCGAAGCGCGCGCGCGCCTGATCGAGTTTCACCTGGAGACGATCGCCGGGGATGCCGCCGCGCACGAAGATCACATAACCGTCAATCCGACCGACACCTTCGCCGCCGAACGCGAGGTCGTCGATGGTCACGGAGAGACTCTGGCCGCGCTGCGGTCGGCCCATGGCAGCGCCATGATAAGGGCCGGGGTTGGGGGAGTCAATTTGACCGGCCGCCTCGCGGCTAAGCGTATGGCGAGAGAGGGACTGGTCAAGTATGATGGGGGCGCGATGGGAACGGGACGCCGGAATCCTATGCGGGTCGGCAGTCTGCTGACCTCGGCCGTCCCGGCCCTGGCCGAACGGATGCTCGAACAGACCATTCGACGGCAATGGGCGGACATCGTGGGTCCCGACGTTGCCCGGCGCTCACGCCCGGCCACACTGCGCCAGGGCACCCTCGAGATCACCGTCGACAATTCTCCATGGCTGCAGGAGCTGACGCTGCGCGCGGGGACCATTGCGGCCGCGCTGGCGGCCCGTCACGGCTCCGCGGTCACCGCGGTCCGCGTGACCATGGGCGCCGCCGTCGCCCCCGCAAGCGATGAAGTCTCCCGCGAAGGTAGAGCCATCTCACGATCCCTGACCGATGCCGAGCGGGGGCTCGTGGAGGCGACCGCGCGTCCCATCGGCGATCCCGTCGTCGCCTCGTCGCTGAGACGCCTCTTGACCAAGGACTTGCTGGCGCGGGGACGGTCTCGAGTCCCCGCCGCTTCGGAGCAGCCATGACCCGCATCGTCACCATCGTCTCGGCGGTCCTCCTCCTCGCGGGCTGCGCGTCCACGCTGCCGTCGGACCGCGGGGGCGATCAGAACGCCGAGACGACGCAGCCGCTTCGCTTCCGCGATCCGCGGGCCGCCGCCTACTACTACTACTCGGTCGCGCAGATGAACGCGCGCGCGGGCCGCCTCCAGGAGGCGATCGCGGCGCTGCGGGGCGCCCTCGAGCGCGATCCGGATACCTCCGAGCTCTGGGCCCAGCTCGCCCAGTGGCTGGCGCGCACCAACGAGCCGGTCCGCGCCATCGAGGCGGCCCAGAAGGCCGCCGCCCTCGAGCCGCTGAGCTCCGCCCCGCATCTCACGCTCTCGGATATCTTCCGGCGGCAGCGCCGCTTCGCCGAATCCGAGGCCGAGCTCGAGAAGGCCATCGAGCTCGCCCCCAAGTCGAGCGATCCGTACCTGGCCCTGGCCCAGCAGCACATCGAGCAGCGCCAGCTCGACAAGGCGCGCGCCGTCCTCCTCCGGCTCGTGGCCGCCCAGCCGAACTCCGCCCAGGCCTATCACCTGCTCGGCCGCGTGGCCATCGACTCCGAGCAGTGGGACGAGGCGATCGCTCGGCTCAAGCGCGCCGTGGAGATCGACCCGGATCTGGACCCCGCCTGGATGGCCCTGGGCTTCGTGTACGAGACGCGGCAGAAGCCCGAGGAAGCGCTCAAGGTCTACCGGCAGGCCCTCCAGGCCAACCCGGACAACATGGCCTTCGTGGAGCGGCTGGGCGACGTGCTCGTGCGCTTGGGCCGCTTCAAGGAAGCGCAGGGCGAGGTCGAATCGCTCGCCGATTCCGCGCCGCGCGACCCGCGCGTGTGGATCAAGCTCGGGGCCATCTACTACGAGCAGAAGCAGTACGAGCGCGCCGCCTCCGCCTTCCGCAAGGCCGTCGAGCTCGAGCCCGGCAATCTCCGGGCGCGCTATTTCCTCGCCACCACGCTCATGGACGCGGGCAAGGACGCCGAGGCCCAGGGCGAGCTCGAGAAGATCCTCACCGCGGACCCGCGCTCCGTCGACGCCCGCGTGCAGCTCGCTTTCCTCTACGGCCGCGCCAAGAAGCACGAGGACGCCATCAAGGCCCTCCAGGAAGCCGTCAACCTCGAGCCCAAGCGCGCCGAGCTCTTTTTGTATCTGGGCACGGCGTACTTCCGCGCCCAGCAGTACGACCGCGCGCTCGCCTCGCTGCAGGAGGGGCTCGGCATCGACGGCAAGAACCGCGATCTGACCTTCCAGACGGGCGTGGTCTACGAGAAGCAGGGTCGCTTCGACGAGGCCATCGCCGCCTTCCGCAAGGTCCTCGTCATCGATCCCAAGCACGCCGAGTCCTACAACTACATCGGCTACATGTACGCCGAGCGCGGCCAGAACCTGACGGAGGCCGTGCAGCTCATCAAGCAGGCGCTGGATCTCGACCCCGAGAACGGGTTCTTCATCGACAGCCTCGGGTGGGCCTACTATCAGCAGGGCCGCTATCCCGATGCCCTGCGCGAGCTCCAGCGCGCCGTCACCCTCGCCAAGGAAGACCCAACTATCCTCGATCACCTTGGCGATGCTCTCCTGAAGACCGGCCGCACGGAAGACGCCATCGCCGCCTGGGAGCGCGCGCTCAAGGCCGATGCCGAGAACACGATCTCGGAGAGCGTCAAGAAGAAGATCGCCGACGCGCGCGAGAAGGCACGCCGGGCCAAAGGTGCCGACCGCCCGAAAGCCGAGCAGAAGTAAGCTCGGTCTCCTCGTCCTGCTGGGCGCCCTCCTCCTCGGGAGCGGGTGCGCCTCGCTGCCTCCGCGAAAGCCCCTCCCGCCCGAGGTCGAAGCCGCCCGCGCCGCGCTCGAGGCGCGCGCGAAGGCCTTCCACGACCTCCGCACGCAGGCCGACCTGCGCATACGCCGAGGCGACCGTGTCGATCGCCTCACGGGCGTGCTTCTCCTTCGAGCGGCCGCCGAGCTTCGCTTCGAAGCCCTCGCTCCCTTCGGGCCACCCATCCTCGTGGTCGCCTCCAATGCCGACACGGTCACGCTGTGGGAAGTCGCCCAGCAGCGCGCTGTCCTCGCCCGCTCCTCGCCGGACGCGACGAAGCGCTGGCTCGGCCTCGCCCTGGGTCCGGAGGAGCTGGTGGCGCTCCTCGCCGGCCATGCGCTGCCTCCGCGCGACCCTCGGTCGGGGGAAATGCTGCCCCCTGATGCCATCGGTCCATCCGTCGTGTTCGAGACGAAAGATGGACGCCAGCGCATCTGGTTCGATCCGACTTCGGGCGCCGCGCGGCAGGTCGAATGGACGGGCGGCTCTCAACCGGCGCGTGTCGTCTTCCGGCCCGAGGGCCCGCATCTCTCCACGCTCGACGGCAAGCTCGAAGTCGACGTTCGCTACAAGGACCCGCAGCGCGATACCGGATTCGACCCCGAGCTGATGACGCTGACTGTGCCGCAAGGTGTGAATATCCAAGACTTCCGTTGACCGTTCCGCGAAGTGCGTGGTACTCTTTTTTGCCTTGTTGAAGCGGCCGCGGAGTCCGTCACGTTTGGTGCTCCGGACCCCGGCCAAGGTCAACCTGGCCCTCGAGGTTCTGAGAAGGCGCCCGGACGGCTACCATGAGCTGTCCACCGTGCTGCAGGCGGTGGATCTCTGTGACCGCTTGACGGTGGAGACGGCCGACACCATCACGCTCGAGACGAGTGAACCCGGCCTGCCCACCGATGAGCGCAACCTGGTGGTGCGGGCCGCGCGCATGCTGAGAGATGCCGCGGGCGTCGACAGGGGGGCGCGGATACGGCTCGAGAAGCGGATCCCGCTCGCGGCGGGGCTGGGCGGCGGCTCGAGCGATGCCGCGGCGACGCTGTGGGGGCTCAATCGCCTCTGGGGGCTGCGGTGGAAGCGCGAGCGATTGGTCGAGCTGGCCGTGGGGCTGGGGATGGACGTGCCGTTCTTTCTCGGCAGGGGGCGCGCGCTCGGCACGGGACGCGGGGAAGTGCTCAGGACGCTGCCCAGCGTGGGAGGATACGCGCTGGTGCTGGTGAACCCGGGCGTACCGCTCTCCACGAAAGAGGTATATGGCCGGGTGCCGCCGGGATGGCGGGCGGAGCCCGAGGGCACCAAGCGGGTGATTGAGGCGCTTCGGACGCGGAATGCGGCGAAGCTGGCCGCGGCGCTCACGAATCATCTCGAGCAATGGGCGGAGCCGGCGATGCCGGTGATCGGGCGCATGAAGGCAGCGCTGCTGGCCGCGGGAACGCTCGGAGCGGTGATGTCGGGGAGCGGGCCCACGGTATTCGGCATGGCTCGATCGCTGGACCAGGCGCGACAGATCCAGCGCCGCGTCAGCCGCGCGGGCTGGGCGGCCTGGGCGGTGCGGACGAATTCGGGCGCCGCCATCCGCGCGATCTGATTTACTGGGGCGTCGTCCAGAGGCAGGACTCGGGGCTTTGGACCCCGCAACGGAGGTTCGATCCCTCCCGCCCCAGCCACTTCCAGGGTGTGGAGAAGTTGAAGCGTGTGGAGAATCTGATCTTCGAGCCGAAGCGTGGCCCGCTGTTCGAGCTGAGCGGCGTAGCCGCGAGGCGAGGGCTGAAATGATCCCGCGGGCGTGGCATTTCGAGCCGAAGGGCGAAGCCGTGAGGCGAGGGCTGAAAGGATCCACGATGAGGCGAGTCCTGAGTTAAATGCGAGGGCTGAAATGAGTTACGAGCTGAAGCTGTTCTCGGGGAACGCGAACCGTCCCCTGGCCGAGGAGATCGCGCAGCACCTCCGCATGCGCCTCGGCGACGCCGACGTCTCCCGCTTCTCGGACGGCGAGGTCTACGTGCAGATCAACGAGAACGTCCGGGGCCAGGACGTCTTCGTGATCCAGCCGACCTGCCCGCCGGTGAACGACACCCTCATGGAGCTCCTCGTCATGATGGACGCGTTCAAGCGCGCCTCGGCCCGGCGCATCACCGCCGTCCTGCCCTACTACGGCTACGGCCGGCAGG
>DASQAK010000231.1:0-3751 GCA_035635755.1 Candidatus Methylomirabilota bacterium
CGCGTGACGAGCGGCCCGCGAAACCACAGCTCGCCCTGCCTCCCGACGGGCATGTCCTCTCCGGTCTCCGGATCGACCACACGCACCTCGATGCCCTCGGCCGGCCACACGCCGGAGATCGCCCGCGACGCCTCGCTCTCGTCGAGGTAGTGGAGCAGGCAGAGCGCGTTGAGCTCTGTCATACCATAGGGCTGATAGGCCTGAGGGACGCCGAGCGTGTGGACGATGTCCTCGAAGAGCCCGTCGCGGCCGCCCCCCGTCATGCCGAAGCCGCCCGTGCGAAGGGTCGAGCGCTTGCGGCGGGCCAGGTCCGGGTGATCCAGCACCGCGATGGCCATGGCGTCCACCGCGTTCCAGATCGTGATCCCTTCGCGCTCGATCAGGTGCAGGGCCACCGCGGGGTCGAACGTCTCCATGAGCACGAGGCAGCCGCCGTGGGCAAAGGTGGAAAGCGGGATGCAGAGGCCGCCCCAGGTCCCCGTCAGGGGCAGGGCGTGGAGGACGCGCTCGGACTCCGTGACGCCGAGCACCTTGCCCGCGTACCAGCCGTGAGGGACGGCATTCCGGTGGCTGATCAGCGCGCCCTTCGGGAACGAGGTGGTGCCCGACGTGTAGAGGATCATCCACGGATCGTCCGGCCCCACCGCCTTCGCGACATCGTCCACGCGCGATTGCCACGTGCCGTTCTCCGCGGCCTCGCCGAGGTCGCGGAGCCCGAGACAGCCTGGATGAGGATCCTCGCAGTCCACGATGATCCGCTTGAGATGTGGAAAATTCTCCGCCGCGAGGTCGCCGGGCTCGGCGTCGAAGAGCCCGGGAAGGACCGCGTGCAGCGTGTCGAGATAGTCCACGGGCCCGAGGCGGTCGGTCAGGATGAGGGTGGTCGCCTCTGACTGATCGAGGATGTACCCGAGCTCGTGCGCCTTGTAGCGCGTGTTGAGCGAGACGGCCACGGCGCCGAGCATGGCGCACGCGTACTGGATGAAGAACCACTCCGGGCGATTGGGGAGCCAGAGGGCGACCGTGTGGCCCCTCTTCACCCCGGCGGCGAGAAGCGCGCGGGCGCAGCGATTGACGCCCTGGTAGAGCTCGGCATACGTGATGCGCCGGTCGGCGACGACGATGGCTTCCCGCTCCGAGAAGCGCTCGGCCACCGCGGCCAGCATGCCGCCCGCCGTCGCGTCGAGGAATGGGTTGCGCCCGAAATCTAGCGGCATGGGCCACATCCTATCACTCGACTTTCAGGCGGGTCAGATCACGCCGTCGGCCTTGAGTCGCTCGATCTCGCCGTCGGACAGGCCGAGCTCGCCCGCGTAGACTTCGCGGTTGTGGGCGCCCAGGGGCGGGCCGACCCAGCGGATGGTGCCGGGAGTGTCGGAGAGGCGCGGCGTGGGCGCGCTCATCGTCGCCGTCCCCAGCTCCGCGTCCGGCAGGTCCACGAAGGTGTGGCGGGCCTTGAAGTGCGGGTCCTCCATGATGTCGGCGATGTCGTAGACGGGGGCCGCCGTCAGCCCCTCCGTCTCGAAGAGCCGGACGATCTCCTCGCGCGAGCGCTGGCCGATGGCCTCCGCGATGGCCTGGTCGACCGCCTCGCCATTGGCGATGCGCGCGTCGTTCGTCGCGAAGCGCGGATCGGCGAGCAGGCGCCCGATGCCGAGGGCCTTGAACATCGCGTCCGCGGAAGCCGGAGTCGAGGCCGAGAGGGCCACCCACTTGCCATCGCTGGTCCGGTACGTCCCGCGCGGGCTCGCGTTGTGCGAGCGGTTGCCGATGCGCTCGCGCACGATCCCGTGGGCCCGGTACTCGATGGGATTGGGGCCGAGGATGGAGAGGAGCGGCTCGTAGAGCGGCACGTCGATCATCTGGCCGCGGCCGGAGACGCGGTCGCGATGGTGGAGCGCCGCCAGCACCGCCACCGCGCCCGCCTGGGCGGCGACCATGTCGGCCATGGGAAATGAGGGCAGCGTGGGTGATTCTTCGGGACCGGTGGTCGCCGCGAAGCCCGACATCGCTTCGACCATGGTGCCGAAGCCTGGACGATCGCGGTACGGTCCGTCCTGCCCCCAGCCCGAGACGCGCACCATCACGAGCCGCGGATTCTCCCTGGAGAGCGCCTCCCAGCCAAGGCCCCACTTCTCGAACGTCCCCGGCACGTAGTTCTCGATGAGGACATCGGCGTTCTTCACGAGCTTTCTCAGGAGGGCCTGTCCCGTCGGCGCCGTCAGGTTCAGCGTGATCGAGCGCTTGCCCCGGGCGTAGACCTTCCACCAGAGCTCGCCGAGCGATTTGGACCAGGTGCGGAGGGGATCGCCCGCCCTGGGATTCTCCACCTTGATGACGTCGGCCCCGAGATCGGCCAGCATGGTGGCGAGCACGCCGCCCGCGATCAGCCGCGAGCAGTCGATCACCCGGAGATCGCCGAGCGCGCCCGGCGCCGCGCTCATGACCGGGTCTGGCTCTTGCGCGCCTCGCCCTTGAAGTGCCGATCGAGCGCGTCGATCAGGAGGCCGAGCGCTTCCTTCTCGGTGCGACCGGTGACGGTGACGGTGGGGTAGGCGACGGCCGTGGCGCGATAGAGGCCGCCCTCTTCCTGGATCAGATCCACCTCGAATCGCATCGCGTCAGCGACGCTAGCAGCCCCCCGCAGTGCCGTCAAGGCGCGCGTTGCAGGGCCTCGATCGAGCGCTCGAGGTTGGCCCGGGCCGGCCCTTCGAGGGCGGCGAACTCGGGCGTGAGGAAGATCCGCGGCCTGTCCAGGAACACCCGGAGGATGCGAGCCCGGCCCGCGCGCCAGTCGAGCCCGCTCACGAAGGCATATTCCTGCCGGACCTGGCGCTCGTAGCGATCGAACTCGGCCGCGGGGGCGCCCAGGATGGAGAGATCCGCGTCCACGACGTAGCGGGCATCGGGAGCGTCCGGTGGGCTCACGTGACACGTGGCCATGATGAGATCGGTCACCCGCTCGCCCACCGCGGGGACGACCCCACCCTCGGCGAGGAGGCGCCTGGCGTAGGCCGCGCTCCGCGCCTCGTTGTCTTTGGCGCGCGGGTCGTAGACGAAGTCGTGGAGCCACAGCGCGAGCTCCGCGGCATCCGCGGCGTCCACGCGGCTCCGTATGCCGTCGAAGCGGCCGAGCGCGTGCGCGATGTGCTCGAGGGTGTGGTAGTGACGATGCGGCTCCGAGTAGGCGCGGTGGATCTCACCGTGCGCGGGGGCGGGATCCGAGCGCGCCCCGAGCCTGCGCCAGAGCGCGCTCCACGCCTCGAGGGAGACTCGAGCCACTGTCATGTGAGCGCCGAGCGAGCGCGAGCTCCGAGCCCGCCGGGCTAGGAGACGATCTTCTTCTCTCGGAGCGCCTTCATGTCCGCCGTGCTCATTCCCAGCTCTCGCAGGACGGCCTCGGTGTGCTCGCCCGCGTACGGGGCGGGCGTGCGGACGGTGCCGGGCGTACCGGAGAGCTTGATGGGGATGCCGAACTCCTTGATCGTCCCCAGGGTCGGGTGCTTCATCTCCACGATCATGTCGCGCGCCTGCACCTGCGGGTCCTGGACCATTTCCTCGGGCTCGTAGACCTTGCCCACGCACACGTCGGCCTTGACGAGCAGGTCGTACCACTCGTCACGGTTCTTGGTCCGGATCACGGCCTCGATCTCCTCCCGCGCCTTGACCTCCTCCGCATTGGCGGCGCGCACGAACTGGTCGTGCTTGCGCGCGAAGCGGACGAAGTCGGGGCGCCCGATGGCCTTGCAGA
>DASQAK010000232.1:0-20320 GCA_035635755.1 Candidatus Methylomirabilota bacterium
GGGGAGCGCGCAGGGTGGGTGGCGGTATTTTTACTTTCCCCACGTCTGCCCACTGGCTCCCATGAGCTGAACCGAGGAGCCACGGGGCGGACGAGCCGCCCGCCCGTGGCCATGTGAGAAGACAGACGCCGCGGGTCGAGCGACCCGTGGCGTTTTTGCTTTTCTGACCTGGAGCGGTCAGGGGGGACGGCCATGATCATCGTGCTGAAGGCAGGAGCGAGCGAGGCGGACATCGAGGACGTCTCACGCCGGGTGCGGGACCTGGGCTTCAAGACGCATCTCTCGCGAGGCGAGGAACGCACCATCATCGGCGTGGTGGGCGACGACCGCGCCAAGGAACAGCTCCTGGCCCTGCAGGCCCTGGAGAGCGTGGAGAACGTGGTCCGGATTCTCCAGCCCTTCAAGCTGGCGAGCCGGGAGGCGCACCCGGAATCGACGCAGTTCAGGATCCACGGAGTGCCCATCGGCGGCAAGCAGCTCGTGGTCATGGCCGGGCCCTGCTCCGTCGAGTCGCGCCCCCAGCTCATGGCCGTGGCCGAGGGCGTCAAGGCCGGCGGGGCGCACGTCCTGCGCGGCGGGGCCTTCAAGCCGCGGACCTCGCCCTATGCCTTCCAGGGGCTCGAGGAGGAAGGGCTCAAGATCCTGCACGAGGCGAGCAAGGCCACGGGGCTGCCCGTCGTCACCGAGGTGATGGAGCCCGACAAGGTCGACGTGGTCGCCGAGCACGCCGACATCCTCCAGATCGGCGCGCGCAACATCCAGAACTTCTCGCTCCTCAAGCGCGTGGCGGAGTGCGGCAAGCCCGTGCTCCTCAAGCGCGGCATGTCGACCTCCATCCAGGAGTGGCTCCTCTCCGCCGAGTACGTGCTGGCCGGCGGCAACCCCAACGTCATCCTGTGCGAGCGGGGGATCCGCACCTTCGAGACTTCCACGCGCTTCACCCTCGACCTCAACGCCATCCCCGTGGTCAAGAAGCTCTCTCACCTCCCCGTCCTCGTCGATCCTTCGCACGGCACGGGCCACTGGGAATACGTGTCGGCCATGGCCAAGGCGGGGCTGGCCGCGGGGGCGGATGGGCTCATCATCGAGGTGCACAACAATCCGGCCGAGGCGCTGTCCGACGGGCCCCAGTCGCTCAAGCCGGACAAGTTCGGCAAACTCATGTCCGAGCTCCGGCCCCTGGCCGAGGTTCTGGGGAGATCGCTATGATCATCGTGCTCAAGAGCGGCATCGGCGACGGCGACGTCGAGGACATCTGCCGGCGCGTGACCGAGATGGGCTATGCTCCCCACGTCATCCGCGGCGAGTTCAAGACGATCGTGGCCGCGGTGGGCGAGGAGCGCGGCCGCCCGGACCTGCGCCTCCTGGAAGCCGTCGAGATCGTGGAATCGGTCATGCCCGTCCAGCAGCCCTTCAAGCTGGCGAGCAGGGAAGTGCGGCAGGAGCCGTCCGAGGTGCGCGTCAATGGCGTGGTCATCGGCGGCAAGGACATCGTGGTCATGGCGGGGCCCTGCTCGGTCGAGTCAGAGGCCCAGGTGCTCGAGGTCGCCGACCGCGTCAAGGAGTCGGGGGCGCGCATCCTGCGGGGGGGCGCCTTCAAGCCGCGCACCTCGCCCTATGCCTTCCAGGGATTGAAGGAGCAGGGGCTCAAGTACCTGGCGGAGGCGCGCAAGCGCACGGGGCTGCCCGTGGTCACCGAGGTGCTCGAGACGGAGAGCGTCGAGATGGTGGCCGAGTATTCCGACATCCTGCAGATCGGCGCGCGCAACATCCAGAACTTCACCCTGCTGCGGCGGGTGGGGGAGATGGGCAAGCCCGTGCTCCTCAAGCGCGGGATGGCCACGAGCATCCAGGAGTTCCTGCTCTCCGCCGAGTACATTCTCGCCGCGGGCAATCCCAACGTGATTCTCTGCGAGCGCGGCATCCGTACCTTCGAGACGAGCACGCGCTTCACCCTCGATCTGAACGCGGTGCCCGTGCTGAAGAAGCTGTCCCACCTGCCCGTGGTCGTCGATCCTTCGCATGGAACAGGCCACTGGGACCTGGTGGCGCCCATGGCCAAGGGCGCCGTCGCCTGCGGGGCCGACGGGCTCATCATCGAGGTGCATCCGAAGCCCGAGGAGGCGCTGTCCGACGGGCCCCAGTCGCTCAAGCCGTCGAAGTTCGCCCAGCTCATGCGCGAGCTGCGCCCCGTCGCGGAGGCGGTGGGCCGCAGTCTCTAGTCGCGGGCGGGCTGGAACAGCTCGATCGGGTTGCCGGAGGGATCGTCCACGAGGATCTGCTTTCCTCCGTTGCCGACGACGATCTCGTTGCGAAACCGGCATCCCGCGGCCCTGAGCTTCTCGACGGTAATGGCGAGGTCGTCGACCTCGATCTGGATCCGGTTCCATCCGCCGGGAGCGGGCGCTTGGCCGTCGGACATCGACTGCCCAGCTCCGCCCGCGCCGGGCCGGTTGAGCAGCAAGTGCAGATCACCCTTGGAGAGCCTGGCGAAGCCCGGGGCGGGATGTATGTCCACCTGGAAGCCGAGCATCTCGGTATAGAAGGGAATTGCCGCGTCGACGTCGGCCACGATGTATCGGACGCTGACCTTGCCCATCCGTGTGCCTCCCTCGATCTCCCGCGAGCCGCGCGACCGTCCCGACGTTGCCACCATCGTGATATGGGCCGAAGCTCGGGTCAAGCTGAGCTCTCCACGCTGACTCCGCACCTCTTCGCGTGGGAAGACATCGACTCGCTCGAAGGTGGCTTATAATCAGCGGGATGCGGGTACTCCGGGCGGTGCGGCGCGCATGGGCATGGTGTGTGAAGTTCCTGCCGGAGGACCGGACCAATCGGTATCTGGTGGTCACGGTCCTTGTCTCGCTGCTGCTCCACGTTCTCGTCGGCGTGGCCCTGCTCCTCTCGGGCGGGCTCAGCAATCCCGTCCTCGCCAAGCGCGGCGAGCCGCTCTTCGTGGACATCGCGCCCGACAAGCCCAAGGAGACCGCTCCCCTCGGCAGTCCGGCGCGGCCCGTGGGCCCGGACGTGGCCGAGCCCGAGAAGCCGAGGCCCCTCACTCCGCCTCCCGCCAAGGCGCAGCCGCCGTCGCCGGCCGCCCGTCCGGCCCCGCCGGCTCCAAAGGTCGCGGAGCCGCCTAAGCCGGTGCCGCGAGCGCCCGAGCCGCGCGAGCTCGCCAAGTCGGCGCCCCAGCCGCCTGCTCCGACGCCCAAGAGTGACGAGCCTGCCTATGAAGGGAGGAACGCCCAGACGCAGCCGCAGACGGCCAAGGCCCAGCCTGAGCCCCCGGCTCAGCCCCAGCCCCAGCAGCAGACGCCGCCCCCCTCGCCGGGCAGCGAGCCGCGGGTTGCGTCCGTGCCCCAGCCCGTGTCACCGCCTCCCGGAATGTTCCGCGCGCCCGGCGGCGGCGGAGGGCTCCAGGGAGGGCGGGGCGGCATCGAGGGCCAGGCCATTCCTCTCGACACGCCAGAGCCGAGATTCCAGGACTACTTCAACAAGATCCGCGAGAAGATCAAGCGCAACTGGATCTATCCGCGCGAGGCGGGTGACCGCGGCATCGAAGGCGAGCTCCTGATCGAGTTCGGGATCGCCAAGAGCGGACAGCTACAGTTCATCCTGCTGCGGAAGACCTCGGGAGTGCCCATCCTCGACGAGTACGCCCTGCGGGCCGTCCAGCTCGCTTCTCCGTTCCCGCCCGTGCCCGATGCGATCTCCAAGGGTGGGCTTCCCATCAACGGCATCTTCCGCTATCAGATCGTGGGCGCCAGCCTGCTCAATAACTACCTCCGTTGAGCTTCTCCGGGAGGGGGTCAGGCTCCCCGGCGCGCCCGCTCATCGGGGGTCGCGCGCTTGACAGCCGTGACGGCTATCCTGTAGTCTCATTTGTACTTTTTCCGTGTAGGCTCGTAGCTCAGGGGGAGAGCGCTACCTTGACACGGTAGAGGTCGGCGGTTCGATACCGCCCGAGCCTACCATTTCTTTTTTGCACCATTTCGTTGAGGGGTGCCATCGAAGGTAACGGGACGCAGGGTGCGAGAGGGGGAGCGCGAAGCATCACTGGGCGCCATTCCCGTGATGCTTTTTTATCTTTTGACCTTCGAGCTGAGACGCGGCCCGCCGTTCGAGCTGAGCGGCGTCCAGAGGACGTCGTGAGGCGAGGGCTGGGTGGATCCCGCAGGCGAGGAGCGCGGCGAGGCGAGTGCTGAACAAAGACATGATCGATTCTGAAGAAGACAGGCATTTGCGCCTGGCCGGGGAGGCCGACTGCGCCCCCGAGCCGCTGCCCACACTGCGTCACTCGACCGCCCATCTCATGGCCCAGGCCGTGACGCAGCTCTTCCCGGGGGTCAAGGTCGCCATCGGGCCCGCCATCGAGGACGGCTTCTACTACGATTTCTCCAGGCCCGCGCCCTTCACGCCCGAGGACCTCGAGCGCATCGAGACGAAGATGCGTGAGCTCGCCAAGCAGGACCAGCCCTTCGTCCGTGAGGACATGCCGCGGGACAAGGCCATCCGCTTCTTCGAGGAGCGCCAGGAGCCCTTCAAGGTCGAGATCCTGCGCGGCCTCGAGGCGCCCACCGTCTCCTTCTACCGCCAGGGCGACTTCGTGGACCTCTGCCGCGGGCCGCACGTCGCCTCCACGGGGGCGATCAAGTTCTTCAAGCTCCTGTCCTCGTCCGGCGCCTACTGGCGCGGGAGCGAGAAGAACCCGATGCTCCAGCGCATCTACGGCACCGCCTGGCTCAGCCAGAAGGATCTGGACCAGTACCTCTGGCGGCTCGAGGAGGCCAAGAAGCGCGATCACCGCAAGCTCGGGCGCGAGCTCGACCTCTTCGAGTTCCACGACGTGGCCCCGGGGGCGGCCTTCTGGCTGCCCGGCGGCATGATCCTCGTCCGCGAGCTGGAGAAGTTCGCGCGCGAGCATCTCGACGCGCGGGGCTACCAGGAGATCTCGACGCCGCTGCTCGTCAACAAGAAGCTCTGGGAGCAGTCGGGGCACTGGGAGCACTACAGCGACAACATGTTCAAGCTGGAGATCGAGAACGAGACGTTCAGCCTCAAGCCCATGAACTGCCCCGAGTCCGCCTACGTGTACCGTCGCACGGTCCGCTCCTACCGCGACCTGCCCATTCGCTACTCGGAGATGGGCCGCTGCCACCGCAACGAGCGCTCGGGCACGCTCTCGGGTCTGGTCCGTGTCCGCCAGTTCACCCAGGACGACGCGCACATCTATCTTCGGCCCGATCAGCTCCAGGACGAGATCACCTCGCTCCTGCACCTGGTGGGCGAGTGGTACAAGACGTTCAATCTCGAGCCATCGTTCAGGCTCGCCACGCGGCCGGTCCAGAGCCTGGGGACGGACGCGCAATGGGAGCAGGCCGAGCGCGCGCTCCACGAGGCCCTCAAGGCCAACGGGCTCGCCTACGACCTCAAGCCGGGCGACGGCACCTTCTACGGCCCCAAGATCGACATCGACGTCCGCGACGTCCTCGGGCGCCCCTGGCAGCTCGCCACCGTCCAGGTCGATCTGACCATGCTGCCCGAGCGGATGCAGTGCGAGTACATCGACTCGGACGGACAGCCCAGGCGGCCGGTGGTCGTCCACCGCGCCATCTTCGGCTCCTACGAGCGGTTCATCGCCATCCTCACCGAGCACTTCGCGGGCGCCTTCCCGACGTGGCTCGCCCCCGTCCAGGCCCGCGTCCTCCCCGTGAGCGAGAAGCACGCCGCGTACGGCACGAGCGTGCATGGGCGTCTGCGCGAGGCGGGCCTCCGCGCGGACCTCGACGACCGCAACGAGAAGCTGGGCTATCGGATCCGCGAGGCGCAGATGCACAAGGTGCCGTACACGCTGGTGGTGGGCGAGCGCGAGGCGCAGCAGGGTACCGCGAGCCTTCGCCTGCGCGGGAGCGATCAGTCCGCGGTGCTGCCGGTCGATCAGATCCTCCACGACATCGTCGCCGAGATCGGCAGCCGGTCCGCCACCCTCACCGTGGGCCGCTCAGGCTGAGCGC
Source organism: Candidatus Methylomirabilota bacterium (assembly GCA_035635755.1). GTDB lineage: Bacteria > Methylomirabilota > Methylomirabilia > Rokubacteriales > CSP1-6 > AR37. Next base: position 6,015 of record DASQAK010000232.1, read on the forward strand.
TGCCCGCAGCTAGGAGCCACGCCCATACAGTCCAAGGACATCCGGATCAACGAGGGCATTCGCGTGCGGGAAGTCCGCGTGGTCAGCGCGGACGGCGAGCAGCTGGGGATCCTGCCCATCGCGCAGGCGCTGGAGCTGGCGCGGCAGCGGGAGATGGATCTCGTGGAGGTGGCGGCGGAGGCGGTGCCCCCGGTGTGCCGGATCATGGATTTCGGCAAGTACAAGTACATGCAGGCGCGCCGGCAGAAGGACGCGCGCAAGAAGCAGACGATCATCCAGGTGAAAGAGGTGAAGCTCGGGCCGAAGACCGACACGCACGACTTCGACTTCAAGGCCAAGCACGTGCGGCGCTTCCTGGAGGAAGGGAACAAGGCGAAGGTGACGGTGCGCTTCAAGGGGCGCGAGATGGCCCACACCGAGCTCGGCTGGAAGATGCTGAACAAGATGACGGAGATCATGTCGGACGTCGCGGTCATCGAGAACCATCCGCGGATGGAAGGGCGCATGCTCTCGATGATCCTGTCGCCCAAGCCGCACTAGGGGAGACGGCCCCTGATTGATTCGGGTCTCGCCTCGCGGCTGAGCCGTTCAGCTCGAACTGCGGCCCTCTCCCCCAGAGGGGAGAGGGATATAAGGAAAGAAGGCCTACCAACATGCCAAAGATGAAGACGAATCGGGCGGCGGCCAAGCGGCTCAAGGCCACCGGCACGGGCAAGCTCATGCGCCGGAGCGGATGGAAGCGCCACTTGCTCGAGGCCAAGAGCCCCAAGCGGAAGCGCAAGCTCCGCAAGCCGAGCCTCATCACCGCCGCCGATGCGCCGAGACTGAGACGGCTCGTCCCCTACCTGTAAATTGAATCCCTCTCCCCCACTGAGGGAGAGGGCCGCAGTTCGAGCTGAGACGTTTCGAACGGCGAGGCGAGGGCTGAGAGAATGAGGGAGTCGGGCCCCTCGAGACCAAAGGAGAGAGACAGATGCCACGGGCAAAGGGCGGGTCCAAGACCCGCCAGCGCAGGAAGAAGGTCCTGAAGCGGGCGAAGGGATATTTCGGCGGACGGCGCAAGCTCTACCGCACAGCGGCGGAGACCGTGCTCCGGGCGGGCGCCTTTGCCTACCGGGGGCGCAAGCAGAAGAAGCGCCGCGCGCGCGCCCTCTGGATCATCCGTGTCAATGCGGCGTGCCGGCAGGTGGGGCTCTCCTACTCCGTCTTCATGGCCGGGCTCAAGAAGGCCGGCATCATGCTCGACCGGAAGATCCTGGCCGAGCTCGCCGTCTCCGATCCGCCGGCCTTCGCGAAGCTGGCCGAGAAAGTCGCCGCCCAGCGGGGCTGAGAATCGTGGCGGGGGACCCGCGGGTCCAGGACATCCTCGATCGGGCCCTGGCGGACATCGCCGGGGCCCGATCCACGTCTGCCCTCGAGCAGGTGCGCGTGCGTGTGCTCGGCCGCTCGGGCGAGCTGACGGCGCTCCTGCGCGGGCTCGGCAAGGTGCCCGCGGCCGATCGCCCGCGCCTCGGCGAGGAGGTCAACCGTGCCAAGGAGCGTCTCGAGGCCGAGCTCGCGGCTCGCCTGGTCGCCCTCAAGGCCGAGGAGCACCGCCTGGCCTTGCAGGCCCAGCGCCCCGACCTGAGCTTGCCGGGTCGCGCGATCCCTCCCGGGGCGGTTCACCCGATCGCGCGGGTTCAGGACGAGATCATCGAGATCTTCGGGAGGCTCGGCTTCTCGGTGGCCGAGGGTCCGGAGGTCGAGACGGACTACTACAACTTCGCCGCGCTCAATTTCCCCGACGATCATCCCGCGCGGGACATGCAGGACACTTTCCACCTCTCCGCGGACACGCTCCTGCGCACCCACACCTCGCCCGTGCAGATCCGGACGATGAAGGCGCGGCGGCCGCCCGTGCGCTACATCTTCCCGGGCAAGACGTACCGTCGCGACGCCGACACCACGCACTCGCCCATGTTCCATCAGGTGGAAGGCCTGGCCGTGGACACGAACATCTCCATGGGCGATCTCAAGGGCACCCTCGAGCACTTCGCGCGCGAGATGTTCGGCTCCCGCGTGAGCATTCGCTTCCGGCCGTCGTTCTTCCCGTTCACGGAGCCCTCCGCCGAGGCCGACGTGAGCTGCTTCGGCTGTGGCGGCTCCGGCTGTCGGCTCTGCAAGCAGTCGGGCTGGCTCGAGATCCTGGGCTCGGGCATGGTCCACCCCAACGTGCTGCGCAACGTCGGCTATGACCCCGAGGAGGTGACGGGCTGGGCTTTCGGCATGGGCGTGGAGCGCGTGGCCATGCTGAAGTACCGCATCGACGACATCCGACTGTTCTTCGAGAACGACCTGCGCTTCCTGGGACAGTTCGCGCCGTGAAGATCTCGTACCGCTGGCTGCTGGAGTTCGTGGAGACGGATCAGACGCCGGCGCAGATCGCCGATCGCCTGGTCAACGCGGGCATCGAGGTCGCTTCGCTGTCGCCCCTCGTGGAGGGGCTCTCCGGCGTGGTGGTGGGCGAGATCGAGGCCATCGAGCGTGACCTCGGCGTCACCGCGGCCGGCCACCACATCCGCCTCTGCCGGGTCGCGGTGCCGGGCAAGACGTTCTCGGTGATCTGCGGCGCGCCGAATGCCGCGCCCGGCCTGCGCACGGCGTTCGCCCCGCCCGGGGCGACGCTTCCTGGCGGCCGAGCCGTCAAGGCCGCCAAGATACGCGGGACCGTGTCCGAGGGGCTGCTCTGCTCGGAGAAAGAGCTCGGCATCGGCGACGACGAAGACGGCATTCTCGCGCTGGCTGCCGACGCCCCGCTCGGCGCCGCCCTCATCCAGTATCTCGGCCTCGACGACACCATCCTCGAGATCGAGATCACGCCGAACCGCCCCGACGCGCTGTCGATCGTGGGGATCGCGCGAGAAGTGGCGGCCCTGACAGGCGCGCCGTTTCGCTTTCCCCAGATCACGGTGCGGGAAGGGGAGACGGAGGCGGCCTCGCTTGCCGCCGTCGAGATCCTCGATCCCGATCTGTGCCCGCGATACGCCGCGCGCGTCATCGGCGGGCTCACGGTCAAGCCCTCGCCGCCGTGGCTGGCCCAGCGCCTGCGTGCGGTGGGCTTGCGTCCCATCAACAATCTCGTGGACGTGACCAACTACGTCCTCTGGGAGATGGGCCAGCCCCTCCATGCCTTCGACTACGACACCATCGCCGAGCACAGGATCGTGGTCCGGCGCGCCCGCCCCGGCGAGCGGCTCCGCACGCTCGACGGCCAGGACCGCGCCCTCTCCTCCGAGATGCTCATGATCTGTGACCCCGAGCGGGCCGTCGCCGTGGGCGGCGTCATGGGCGGGGGCGCCACGGAAGTGACGCAGGCGACGACCACGGTCCTCCTTGAGTCCGCCTACTTCAATCCCGGCTCCGTCCGCCGGACCTCGCGCGCCCTGGGGCTTCACACCGACGCCGCCTATCGCTTCGAGCGCGGCGCGGACATCGAGGGGCTGCGCGAGGCCCTCGATCGCGCCGCGCAGCTCATGGCCGATCTCGGCGGAGGCACGGTCGCCAAGGGTGCGATCGACGTGTATCCGAGCCCCCGGCCGCGCCCGCGCGTCACCCTGCGGCGGGCCCGGATCGAGCGACTCATCGGCGCCTGCCCGCCCCAGGAGGAGATCGTCCGCATCCTCCAGACCCTGGGCTTCGCGGTCGACGACTCCGGCGAGGAGCTTCAGGCCGTGGTGCCGAGCTTTCGCCGCGACATCGTCCAGGAAGACGACCTCGTCGAGGAAGTCATCCGCGTCTGGGGCTATGACAAGATTCCCTCGACGCTGCCCCGGGGTAGCCAGCTCAGGCCCGTCTCCCACCCGCCGGAGCTGCAGATCAGCCGCGCCGTCACCCGGGCGCTGACCGATGCCGGTCTGTCGCAGGCCATCACCTACGCCTTCGTCGATCCGGGACGGCTCAAGGCCATGGGCTGGGACGCTCCGGAGGGCTTGATCACCCTGCAGAATCCCATCTCCATCGAGCGGTCCGTCCTGCGCCCGGCCCTGGCCCCCGGCCTTCTCGAAGTGGTGGCGCTCAACGCGAGCCACCAGATTCCCGACGTGCGCGCCTTCGAGATCGGGCACACCTTCGCGCCTCATCGCGAGGAGGACGGCGACCGGCCCGCCCATGAAGAGCTGTGGCTCGGCGTGATCATGACGGGGCAGCGCGCCCCGCGTGTCTGGCATGCCTCGCGGGAGCGGGTGGACGTCTACGACATCAAGGGGGCCGCGGAGCTCGCCCTCCACGCGGCGGGGGCGAAGCCGGTCGAGGTGGCACCGTACGAGGCGGGGCAGGGCCCGCGCTACCTCGAGCAGGGACGGGCCGCGGCGCTGCTGTCGGGCGCCCGCGAGGTCGGGTGGTTCGGCGAGGTCGCCCTGGCCGTCCGGGAAGCCTTCGACCTCCCCGTGCCGGTCTTTCTCGCCGAGCTCTCGCTGACCGCGCTCCTGGCGCTGCCGCGCGAGACCATCCGGTACCAGCCGTTGCCGCGCTTCCCCGCCGTCCAGCGCGACCTCGCCCTCGTGGTCCCGGCCGAGGTGACGGCGGGCGAGGTGGAGGCGGCCATTCGCGGGATGAGGCTGCCGCTGCTCCGGCAGCTCACGCTCTTCGACGTCTACGAGGGCGACCAGATCGGGGCGGGCCGGCGGAGTCTCGCCTGGAGCCTGACCTATCAGGCGCCAGACCGGACGCTGACCGACCGCGAGGTCAATGACGTCCACGCCAAGATCGTCGTCGAGATCGGCCGCCGCTTCCGGGCCGAGGTGAGAGGAGCCTGATGCCCGAGCAGCCGCTGAGCGACCGGCTGGAAGAGCTCGAGAAGGCGGTGCGCCGAGCCGCCGAGGTGATCGCCATGCTCCGACGCGAGCGCGACCAGCTCCAGGCCAGGCTCGGGGCCGGCGAGAGCGACCGCGCGGAGCTTGCCCGGCTCCGGCAAGAGCGCAAGGACGTGCTGTCGCAGGTCAACGCCATGCTCAAGGAAATGGAGAGACTCCAGCTATGAGCGAGGCCCACCGCGTCGAGGTCGAGATCCTCGGACAGAAGTACACGATCCGCAGCGAGGCGGACCCCAAGTACGTCCGTGACCTCGCCGCTTATGTCGAGCAGCGCGCCAAGAGCGTGGAGGGGCAGGTGCGGGGGCAGGACCCCGTCAAGGCCCTGGCCCTGTCCGCCCTCTACATCGCCGATGAGCTGTTCCGCGCCCGCGAGGAGCTGGCCGGCTACGAGGGGGAGGTCCCCAAGCGCATCGGCGCCATGATCAGCGTGCTCGAGGCCATCGCACCGCGTCAGACCTAAACTTGACTGCTGGGCCCGCCGGATGTAGACAGGAAGGGCCCTGCGCTGTTTGTGATGTCGGGGGAAAGTTTCAACCTCGATACACAAGAGGACGCCGCTCACGAGGGTGGTGCGCATGCCCCTCTTCGGGGGGGGAAGCCTGAAGCCCTCCATTTTGGCGCCCACCTGGCTTGCCAGGTTCGAAACACCGTCGGCACACGGCAGAGGCGGGGCGCCTCCCTCGTTGACTTTCCCACTCCGAAGCGCCTATACTTTCAGCGGTTTTTCGGTTCTCGGGCAGCATCCGAAACAGTCTGATCGGTCCGGGGTTTCCCCGGTTTGGAGATAGCAATGGACGTCAAGCTCGTCCTCGTCCTCCTTCCCCTCGTCGCCGTCCTCGCCGTCTTCGTCGGCTACATGAGCCACAAGCTCTCCGTCACGCGCTCCCTGGGCGATGCGGAGACGCGCGCCAAGCGAATCGTCGGTGACGCGCAGCGCGTGGTGGAGCAGGCGCGCGTTGACGCGGAGAGCAAGCTGCGCGAGGCGGAGTCGCGCGCGCGCACCGCCGACCTCGAGGCCAAGGAGATGGCCCTCAAGATGCGTGGGGAGCTCGAGCAGGAGACGCGCACCCGGCAGAAGGAGATCCAGGACGTCGAGCGGCGCGTGCTCCAGCAGGAGGAGCAGCTGGCCCGCCGGCTCGACCAGCTCGACCGGCGGGAGAGCGACCTGCAGACTCGCGACCGTGCCCTGGGCGAGCGAGACAAGGTCGTCTCGGCATCCGAAAGCCGCCTGAGCTCGGCCCTGGAAGAGCAGCGCCGCAAGCTCGAAGGCATCGCGGGGCTCACGGCGGAGGAGGCCAGGCGGCAGCTCATGGCCCAGGTCGAGGTCGAGTGTCGCCGCGAGGCCCAGCTCCTGGGCATGAAGCTCGAAGAGGAGGCCAGGGAGACGGCGCAGGCCAAGGCCAAGGAAGTCCTGGCCACCACCATCCAGCGCCTGGCTCCCGACTACACCGTCGAGACGGCCGTCTCCATCGTGGACTTGCCCTCGGATGACATGAAGGGGCGCATCATCGGACGCGAGGGGCGGAACATCCGTGCCCTCGAGCTGCACACGGGCGTGGACCTGATCGTGGACGACACCCCGGAGGCCGTCCTCATCTCGGCCTATGATCCCTACCGGCGGGAGATCGCGCGGCTGGCCCTGCAGAAGCTGATCGCCGACGGGCGCATTCACCCCGCGCGCATCGAGGAGGTCGTCGAGAAGGTCAAGAAGGACATGGAGGAGCACCTCAAGGAGGAGGGTGACAAGGCCTGCTTCGAGGTGGGCGTGCACGGCCTGCACCCCGAGCTGGTCAAACTGGTGGGTCGCATGAAGTACCGGACCTCCTACGGCCAGAACTGTCTCCAGCACTCCAAGGAGGTGGCGTGGCTGGCCGGCATGATGGCGGCGGAGATCAAGGCCGACGTCAAGCTCGCCAAGCGCATGGGCCTGCTCCACGACATCGGCAAGGCCCTGACGCACGAGCAGGAGGGCAGCCACCCGGAGCTGTCGCTCCAGGTGCTGACCAAGTACGGCGAGTCACCCCAGATCATCAATGCCGCGCTCTGCGGTCACGAGAACGTGGAGCCCGAGACCATCGAGGCGGTGCTGACCGAGGCCGCCGACGGCATCTCGGCCGCCCGCCCGGGCGCCCGCCGCGACGTGCTGGAGAGCTACATCAAGCGCCTCGCCAAGCTCGAGGAGATCGCCATGTCCTACAAGGGCGTGGAGATGTGCTACGCGATCCAGGCGGGCCGCGAGCTGCGCATCATGACCAAGGCCGAGCAGATCTCCGACCTCGACGCCCATCAGCTCGCCAAGGACATCTCCAAGCGCATCGAGGCCGAGATGCAGTACCCCGGGCACATCAAGGTGATCGTGATCCGCGAGACGCGCGCGGTGGAAGTGGCCAAGTGACAAGCCCCGAGCTGATCACTTCGTCGAGGACCCCCCTGGTCAATGCGGTGGGGGGGTCTGGGGGAGGAGCGGCGCCGCTCCCCCCCAGAACCCAATAAATGCCCAAGCCGCTCACGATTCTTTGCGTCGGGGACGTGTTTGGCGAGCCCGGGCGCCGGGCCGTCCAGGTCCTGCTGCCCAAGCTCCGCAAGCAGCATGACGTCGATCTGGCCATCGTCAACGTGGAGAACTCGGCCGGGGGCTTCGGGGTCACGCCCCAGATGGCGCGCGCTTTCCTGGAGCAGGGCGTGGACGTCATGACCTCCGGCAACCACATCTGGGACAAGAAGGAGATCGTCGAGCACATCGCGAAGGACAACCTTCTGCTGCGCCCGGCCAATTTTCCCACGGGGACGCCCGGCTCCGGCTACGTCACGGTGAAGGCTGGCCCGCACAAGGTGGCCGTGCTCAACCTCATGGGGCGCGTGTTCATGCTGCCCATCGACTGCCCCTTCCGGAAGGCCGACGAGATCCTGCCCGAGCTCCGCAAGGACACGCCCGTCATCATCGTGGACATGCACGCCGAGGCCACCAGCGAGTCGCAGGCCATGGGCTGGCATCTCGACGGGCGGGTGAGCGCGGTCGTGGGCACCCACCGTCACGTCCAGACCGCGGACGAGCGCGTGCTGCCGCAGGGCACGGCGTACATCACGGATCTGGGCATGACGGGCCCCACCGACTCCGTCATCGGCGTGGACAAAGACATTGCTCTCGAGCGCTTCATCTCGCAGATGCCAAATCGCTTCGAGCCCGCCAAGGGCCCCGTGGCGCTCCACGGCGCCCTGATCAAGGTCGACGCCGAAACGGGCCGAGGGCTCTCGATCGAGCGGTTGCGCGTGCCCCTTTCCGACTGAGCGCGGTGCAGATCCTCCACGGCAGGCCGGTCGCGGACAAGGTGCTGGCCGAGGTCAAGGCCGGCGTGAGTGCCCTCAAGCAGAAGACCGGCGTCGAGCCCACCCTGGCCGTCATCCTCGTGGGCGAGGATCCCGCCTCCCAGATCTACGTCCGCAACAAGAAGCGCGCGGCCGACGAGGTGGGCATCGCCTCGCGCGATTTCCTGTTCCCGCAGGGGTGCACGCAGGCCGAGCTGCTCGAGACGATCCGGCGGATCAACGCCGATGCCTCTATCCACGGCGTTCTCCTCCAGCTCCCGCTACCCAAGGGTATGGAGGAGAACGAGGCGGTGAATGCCATCGCCGCGGCCAAGGATGCTGACGGTCTTCATCCGACGAACCTGGGCAACCTCCTCGTGGGCAAGCCGTCGACGGTGCCCTGCACGCCGTCCGGCTGCATCGAGATCCTGGACTTCTACGGCATCCCGCTCGAGGGCACCGAAGCCGTCGTCGTTGGCCGCTCGCGTCTCGTGGGCAAGCCGCTGGCCCAGCTTCTCCTCGCCCGCAATGCCACGGTGACCATGTGCCACACGCGCACGCGTGATCTCGCTGCCCACTGCCGTCGCGCGGATATCCTCTGCGTGGCCGCGGGCAAGCCGCGCGTGATCACCGGTGACATGGTGAAAGAGGGCGCCGTGGTCATCGACGTCGGCGTCAACCGGCTCGATACGGGCAAGCTCGCGGGTGACGTCGACTTCGAATCCGCCTCCAAGCGCGCCCGCGCCATCACGCCCGTGCCCGGCGGGGTCGGCCTCATGACCGTGGCCATGCTCATGAAGAACACGCTCCTCGCCGCCACCCGCCAGCTCGGTGCCGCATGAGTCCGGCACAGGCCCCTCACCCTGCCCTCTCCCCAGAGGGGAGAGGGATCTTAGAGTGCCAGCCACCTCTAGTGAAGGGTCCCCTCCCATGAAACCCTCTCTCCGGCCGGGTAATGTGAGGGGGCGATGAGCGGGGGCGAGCGGAGGGTCTACACGGTTTCGGAGCTGACGGCGGGGATCAAGGGGACACTCGAGGGCGCGTTTCCCGCGGTCTGGGTGGAGGGGGAGATCTCGAACCTGCGCGTGCCGTCCTCGGGGCACGCGTACTTCACGCTGAAGGACGAGGGGGCGCAGCTCTCGGCCGTGCTCTTCAGGGGGCGCGGCCGGCGCGTGCGCTTCGAGCCGGAGGACGGCATGCACGTGCTCGCCTTCGGCGGCCTCGACGTCTACGCGGCGCGCGGTCAGTACCAGCTGGTAGTCGAGCTCATGGAGCCGCAGGGCCTGGGCGCGCTCCAGCTCGCCTTCGAGCAGCTCAAGCGCAAGCTGGAGGCGGAAGGGCTCTTCGACGAGGGCCGCAAGCGGAAGCTCCCTGTCTACCCGCGCGTCATCGGCATCGTCACCTCGCCCACGGGCGCGGCGATCCGCGACATGCTCAACATCATCGGCCGCCGCTTCGGCGACCTGCGCATCCTCATCGCCCCCGTGCGCGTGCAGGGCGACGGCGCGCCCGCCGAGATCGTTCAGGCCCTCGTCAACCTCCAGGAGATGGCGGAGCTGGACGTGATCGTGGTGGGGCGCGGGGGCGGCTCCATCGAAGACCTCTGGGCCTTCAACGACGAGACGGTGGCCCGCGCCATCGTGGCCTGCCGGGTGCCCGTGATCTCGGCCGTCGGTCACGAGACCGACTTCACCATCGCCGACTTCGTGGCCGATCTGCGCGCGCCCACGCCCTCCGGGGCCGCCGAGCTGGTGGTGCGCGAGAAGCTCGCGGTGATCGAGCGCCTGGTGGATCTCTACGCCCGGCTCAAGCAGGCGGTAACGGCGGATGTGACGGCTCAGCGCGAGCGCCTCCAGTTCCTCGCGCGGCGCCGGGTCCTGACGGATCCCGCCCGCGCGCTGCGAGATCTCTACCGCCGCCTGGATGACCTCCAGGGGAGGCTGCGGCTCGGGCTGCGCGCGGGCCAGCGGCAGATCCGCCACCGCCTCGCGCTCCTCACGCGGGCCCTGAGCGCGAGGAATCCCGCGGCGAGAATCAGCGCCGACGTCGCGCTGCTCGGCCAGCTCCGCGGGCGGCTGGTCGCCGGGGCCGCGCACGGCGTCCAGGCTTCGCGCGCGCGCTTTGCCACCTCGGTGGGCCGCCTCGAGAGCCTCTCGCCCCTCGCCGTCCTCTCGCGAGGCTATAGCGTGACGCGGCTGCCCTCGGGCGCGCTCGTCCGCTCGGCCGCGCAGGCGCGGGCCGGCGACCTGCTCGAGATCCTGCTGCACCAGGGCGCCCTCGGCGCCCGCGTCACGGAGGTCCGGGAACGGGATGAGCGACATCAAGTTTGAGGACGCCCTCCAGCGTCTCGAGGAGATCGTGGACCGCCTCGAGACGGGCGAGCTGCCCCTCGAGGACTCGCTCAAGGTCTTCGAGGAAGGCGTGGCCCTCGCCCGCCGCTGCTCCAAGTATCTCGAGGAGGCCGAGAAGCGCATCGAGCTCCTGACCAAGGACGAGGGCGGTCTCCTCAAGACCGAGCCCTTCGAGTGGGACAAGGACGGGCAGGGATGAGGGTGGACGTGCAGAGCTACATGGCGGAGCGGGCCCGCGCCGTGGATGCCGCCCTCGCCCGGTATCTTCCCTCCGAGTCGGATCCGCCGGCGACGCTCCACAAGGCCATGCGCTACAGCGTCTTCGCGGGCGGCAAGCGCCTCCGCCCCGTCTTCGTGATCGCGGGGGCGGAAGCGATGGGCGGCCGGATGGACGAGGTCATGGAGACGGCCTGCGCCGTCGAGATGATCCACACGTACTCCCTCATCCACGACGATCTCCCCGCCATGGACAACGACGACTTCCGCCGCGGCGTGCCCACCAACCACAAGGTCTTCGGCGAGGCCATCGCCATCCTGGCCGGCGACGCGCTGCTGACCCTGGCCTTCCGGCTGCTCGCCGACAACTTCGCGGCCGGCTCCGATGCCCATGCGCTCCGCAATGTCCTGATCGAGATTGGCGATGCCGCGGGCAGCGCGGGCATGGTCGGCGGGCAGGTGGCCGACATCGAGTCCGAGGGCAAGCGGGTCGGCGCCGAGACCGTGGACTACATCCACACGCACAAGACGGCGGCCTTGATCCGCGCTTCGATCCGCGCCGGGGCCATGCTGGCGGGCGCCACCCCTTTCCAGCTCGTGGCGCTGGGTCTCGCCGGCGGCAATCTCGGGCTCGCCTTCCAGATCATGGACGACATCCTGGACGTGACGGCGACGAGCGAGGAGCTGGGCAAGACGGCGGGCAAGGACCAGGCGCAGCAGAAGGCGACCTACCCCGCCGTGCACGGCCTCGAGCTGTCGCGCATCCACGCCAAGGCCCTCGTGGGGGAAGCGCACGCGGCGCTCCAGTCGTTCGGCCCCCGCGCCGAGGCCCTGCGCGCCCTCGGCACCTTCATCGTCGAGCGGAAGGCCTGATGCGCCCTTGGGATGCCCCCTCACCCGACTCAGCCCTCGCCTCAGGGCCTTGCCCTTCAGCTCGAACTGCGGCCCTCTCCCCCGTTGGGGGAGAGGGATGAAGCGGAAGGCCTGAGCGTGTCCGAGATCCGCACGGTCCACGCCCGCGAGATCCTCGACTCGCGCGGCAACCCGACCATCGAGGTGGACGTGTGGCTCGACTCGGGCGCCTTCGGTCGCGGCATGGTCCCTTCGGGCGCCTCCACGGGCAAGCGCGAAGCCGTGGAGCTGCGCGACGACGACGCCGCGCGCTACGGCGGCAAGGGCGTGCGCCAGGCCGTGCACAACGTGGTCGAGACCATCGCGCCGGAGATCGAGGGCCTGGAGGCGACGGAGCAGAGCGCGGTCGACCAGGCCCTCCTCGAGCTGGACGGCACGCCCAACAAGTCGGGCCTGGGCGCCAACGCGCTGCTCGGCGTCTCGCTCGCGGTCGCGCGCGCCGCCGCCGATGAATGCGGGCTGCCCCTCTACCAGTACCTCGGCGGCCCCGGCGCGCGCATCCTGCCCGTGCCCCTCATGAACGTGCTGAACGGGGGCGCGCACGCCGACAATGGCCTCGACGTTCAAGAATTCATGATCGTCCCCGCGGGCGCCGGCTCCTTCGCCGAGGCGCTCCGCATGGGCGCCGAAACCTTTCACATGCTCAAGAAGCTCCTGAAGGACAAGGGGCTCTCTACAGGCGTGGGCGACGAAGGCGGCTTCGCGCCGGTGCTGCCGGGCAACGAGGCCGCGCTCGACTTCGTCCTGCGCGCCATCGAGCGCGCGGGGTATCGGCCTGGGGAGGACGTCTTCCTCGCCATGGATCCGGCGGCCAGCGAGTTCGGCGAGCGCGGGCGCTACAAGTTCAAGGCCGACCGCGTGGAGCGCTCGAGCGAGGAGATGATCGCCTGGTACGAGTCGCTCATCGGTCGCTATCCGATCTGCTCCATCGAGGACGGCCTGGGCGAGGACGACCGCGAGGGGTGGCAGGCCCTGACCAAGCGCCTGGGGGCGCGCGTGCAGCTCGTGGGCGACGATCTCTTCGTCACCAACCCCGCCATCCTGCAGGAGGGCATCCGCCGCGGCATGGCCAACGCCGTCCTCGTGAAGGTCAACCAGATCGGCACGCTGACGGAGACGCTGGAGGCCATCGAGCTGGCCAAGCGCGCGGGCTGGGGCACCGTCATCTCCCATCGCTCCGGCGAGACGGAAGATACCTTCATTGCCGACCTCGCCGTGGCCGTCAACGCCGGCCAGATCAAGACGGGCTCGCTGGCGCGGGGCGAGCGCACGGCGAAATACAATCAGCTCCTGCGCATCGAGGAGGAGCTGGCCTCGGCCGCCGTATGGCCCGGGCGGGCCGCGTTCGGGAACCGCGAGCGGTGAGCCTCCGCTCGCTCCGCCTGCTCCGCACCGCCGTCCTGGCGGTCCTGGCCCTGTCCCTCGCGGGCTTCGGCGGCCAGAGCCTCACCCGCGTCTGGCGCCTCATGCAGGAGGTGGACAGTCTCGAGCGCGAGGTGGCCGTGCTCCGCGTGGAGACCAGCCGCCTCACCGCCGAGGTGGATCGCCTCCGCAGCGATCCCGAATTCATCGAGCAGATGGCGCGCGAGCGGCTCGGCCTCGTCAAGCCGGGCGATCACGTCTACAAGCTGCCCCCGACCCCTGGCCCCGCCGGGCCCTCCGATGCCCCGGGGCGGGGAAGCCGATGACGGCCGTGGACTACCTCCTGCCCATCCTGTTCGTCGTCACGCTCTTTCTGAACATCCGCGCCTCGTTCAAGCTGAGCCTCGACTGGCGCGGCATGCTGACCACGGTGCGCTTCGTGCGCGAGGCCTACGCGCGCCTGGCCGGGCTGCCGGGGGAAGACGCCCTCGAGCGCGACGAGCGGGCGCCCGTCTTTCTCCACCTGGTGCCCGCCTATCAGGAGCCCGACATCGCGGGCACGCTGCGCGCCCTCTGCGCCTCCCGCTATCCGCACGCGAATCTGCACGTGGTGGTCGTGACCAAGGAGGAGGAGGAGCGCAATCCGCACCCCGCCATGGGCGTGAGCACGGGCGAGCTCGTGCGCCGCCTCCGCGAGACGCTGCCCCCCTACCAGCAGAAGCGCCTCTCGCACCTCGCCATGCCCGGGCCCGGCCGCAAAGCGCACCAGCTCAACTGGGCGCTCCGCCCCGAGGCGCTGCGCGAGATCCTGGGCGAGGCCTACGATCCCACGCGTGTCTTCGTGGGGGTGAGCGATGCCGACTCCATCCCCGATCCCGACACCTATCGCTGGATCGCGGCCCGGGAGCTCGATGGCGAGGGCAGCCTTGCCTATCAGGGCATCACGCTCTCCCTCGGCAACTACGACCGGCTCGACATCCGCGGGAAGATCTGCGCCATCCAGCAGTCGTCCATCTTCATCCGCGTGTCGATCGCGCGCCTCATCAACGAGGTCAAGCGGGTGCGGATGATCGACGGCTTCTGCGCGCGCTTCCCGCGCCTGGGCCGCCTCCTCCGCCCGCCCTTCGAGCTCTTCTTCCGTCGGTCGCAGATCTGCCTGGGCCACAACCAGTTCGTGCGCCTGGACGTCATGCAGTCCCTCGGCGGCTTTCCGGCCGCGGGGGCCACAGAGGACTCCACGCTGGGCTACGCCCTGGGCGCGCGCGGCATCTTGATCCAGGCCGTGCCCATGGTGGAGCTGACCGATTTG
>DASQAK010000233.1:0-6291 GCA_035635755.1 Candidatus Methylomirabilota bacterium
CGTGATCCAGGGCGCCATGCATCTCCTGCCCGACCAGCGCGCGGCCATCCGCCAGTCGATCGAGATGCTGACGAAGTTCACGGGCCGGAAGCCCAAGGGCTGGCTCGGCCCGGGCCTCACGGAGACGTGGGAGACGCTCGACCATCTGGCCGCCGAGGGCATCGAGTACGTCTCCGACTGGGTCAACGACGATCAGCCCTACGAGATTCGCACCACCGCGGGCCGGCTCGTCTCCGTCCCGTACTCGATCGAGCTCAACGACATTCCGATGATGGTGATCCAGCACCACACCTCGTCCGAATGGCTGCAGCGGGTCAAGGACCAGTTCGACCGGCTCTACGCGGAGGGCGCCAGGAACCCCCGGGTCATGGCCCTCGCCGTGCACCCGTACATCTCGGGTGTGCCGCACCGGATCAAGTACTTCGAGGCGGCGTACGACTACATGCGCAAGAAGAAGGGCGTGTGGTTCACCACGGGCGAGGACATCTACGAGTGGTACAGGTCATCGCGATGAGACGGCGAGGCAAGGTTATCCCGTTCCCCGGAGCTCGCCGCCCCCCCGAGCCGGAGGCCGGCTTCACCGAGGTATGCCGCTGCGCGAACCAGCTCGAGGCGATGGTCGTGCGCAGCCTCCTCGAGAGCGAGAGCATCCAGGTGGTGCTGCGGAGTCGACTCGCCCAGTCCGTGCATCCCTTCAGCGTGGGCTCGCAGGGCGAGATCGTGATCCTCGTGCCTTTCGACGAGGCGGAGGCCGCCCGCGCCATCCTCTCCAGGAAGTAGCTCGGAGGGGGGCTCCGCCCCCCTTCCGAAGCCTCCCCCCGGTACCGATTGCGCCGGCAAAGCCGGCGCTCGAAGCGGAACATTCCGGCTCGCGAGTAGCTAGGGAATTGCTCGGACTCGAAGGCTAGTCGAGACTGAGGCGGAAGAGCCGCGCGGCATTCCGCGTGGTGATGTCTCCGAGCTCCCCCGCGTCCACTCCTCGCAGCTCGGCGATCCGGGCCGCGGTCAACGCGACATAGGCCGGCTCGTTGCGCTTGCCGCGGTGAGGCGTGGGCGGCAGGTAGGGACAATCGGTCTCGACCACGAGATGGTCCGCGGGCACGAACCGCGCGACGTCGGGGAGCGCGCGCGCGTTCTTGTAGGTGACGGGACCGGCCAGCGAGATGAGCAGCCCCAGGTCGAGACAGCGCCGGGCGACCTCGACATCGCCCGAGAAACAGTGCATGACCCCGCCCGTCTCTCCCGCCTTCTCGTCGCGAAGAATGGCGAGGGTCTCCGCGTGCGCGTCCCGGCAGTGGATGACCACGGGCTTGGCGACGACGCGCGCCAGGGCGAGCTGGCGACGGAAGACGCTCTCCTGGACGTCCCTCGGAGAGAGATTGCGGAAGAAGTCGAGCCCCATCTCGCCCAGGCCGACGACCCTGGCCTCGGAGCGCGCGAGCCCCTCCATCTCCTCGAAGTCCGCCTCCGTCGCCTCGGCCGCGTCGTGAGGGTGGATGCCCACGGTCGCCCAGATCTCGGGCCGCCTTCCTGCCAGCTCCACGACGGCGCGGTTGCTCTCGCGATCGGTGCCGATCGTCACCATGCCGCGCACGCCCTCGGCGCGGGCCCGCTCGAGCACGGCGTCGAGGTCATCGGCGAAGTCGGGGAAATGCAGATGCGCGTGGGTGTCGAAGAGGGGCATGAGGCGTCAATGATAACCCGTCAAGCACTCGCCCCCTCATTCACTCAGCACTCGCCTCGCCGCTCGAGGCGAGCGTCTCAGCTCGAACGGCGGCCCTCTCCCCTGATGGGGAAGAGGGAAATTTCTTGGATCCCTCTCCCCTCTGGGGAGAGGGCCGCGGTTCGAGCTGAAGGGCAAAGCCCTGAGGCGAGGGCTGAGTAGATCAGGGGACTAAGGGACGACGGTGAAGCGGAGACGGCCAATCAGCTGACCCGAGGCCGTCACCACGTCCACGTGGTAGCGGCCCTCGTAGGGCGAATTGAGATCTCTCTTCGAGTAGGTTCGGAAGCCTTCCTTGCGCCCGCCGCGCACCGGGGAGAGTGGCGCGATCCCGATGAGCCGGCCGTCCTTCCACCACTGGTGGCTGATGGCCTGCTCGAGCCCAGCCGGCGCGTACACGGCGGTATACGCGGTCAGGCCGCCCCAGCTCGCCACCGAGGACGCCGGAATCGGGCTCGACACGGGCTCCAGCGGCTCGAGGTTGGTCACCCCGCGGGCCACGGTGGCCCGCGCCACGAAGAGCGGCGCCGGGGGCACCGCCGCGCGACCGAACCACACCGCGACCATGGCGACCACGGCCAGCGCGACCGCCCGGCTGTGCGCGTGCCGCCACGTGAGGGCGCCGCGGTCACGAAACACCGGGGTCATGGCGAGGAGCGAGAGCGCGGCGGCGCCCTCGAGGGCGAAGATGGGCTTGATGCGGACGAGGGGCAAGGCGACGTTGAGGGCGGCGAAGATCGAGAAGCCGAGCAGGATCTGGTTGAGCCAGGGGCGCGGGTGCACGATCGCCGCGTACCAGGGATCGATGGCCGTGATGAGCGCTCCCGCGACCACGCCGGCAAAAAAGATCACGTTGACGGAGTCGAGGGTCGCGCTCGCCCAGTAGGCAGGCAGCACGAAGAGGAGGAGCCCGTGATGGAGGGACTGGATGACGTAGTCGACGGCGTCCACGACGAGACGCCGCCGCTTGGATTCGAGCGGCGCCCGAAGCTCTGCCACGATCACGATGAGCAGCCACAGCAGCAAGAGATAGCCGACGATCCAGCCCACGTGCGGCAGCCCGCGGCGGAAGACGAGGAGAGTGGCGAGGCCCAGGCTGAGCGAGAAGATTGAGATGCCCCAGCGCTTCACCCAGCGGAGAAACGGCATGGCCATGCTCAGCCCTGGCGTTCGCGCGGCGCCCGCCGCCCGATGCCCGCGAGTCCGGAGGGGAACGCCACCACGACCGCGATGAGCGTCAGCCCCAGCGCGAGCATGTACACGTAGCGGAAGCGGAGCAGGAAGAGCTCCGAGACCAGTCCGAGGAACGCGGCTCCAAGAGCCGGCCCCACCACGGTGGTGGCGCCGCCCACCAGGGCCATGATCACCGTCTGGAACGACACGAGCGGGTTGAAGACCTGGGGATCGAGATAGGTCCAGCGCGGCACCATGGCCGCGCCGACCGCACCCATGAAGGCGGCGCTGAGCGCGAAGGTCCCGACCTTCACCCGCGTCGTGTCGATGCCAAGGGTCAAGGCGCGCTCCTCGTCCTCCCCGATGCCGACGAGCGCGTATCCCCAGCGCGAGCGGCGCAGGAGGAGCGCCGTGCCCACCGCGAGCCCCGCCAGGGCCAGCACCGTGTAGTAGAGCGTCCACGGCCCCGGCGGAGAGAGGAGCAGCCGCCCCACCGTGCCCGTCACGCGCGTCTCGTACCAGATCAGCGTGTGCTTGGCCAGCTCCGCGAGGCCGAACGTGAAGACGGCGAAGTACGGTCCGCGCAGTCGCAGCGCCAGCGCGCCGACCACGAGGGCCATGGCGCCGCCCACGGCCGCGCCGGCCAGCACGGGGAGCGGCCACGCGAGTCGCCCTCCCACCACGGCCGTCGCGTAGGCGCCGGCGCCGAAGAATGCCCCGGTGGCCAGCGAGAGATACCGCGTGGGCCCGGAGAAGAACGCCCACGACACCGCGAGGGCGATGTCGGCCAGGATGGCGAGGAGGAGGGAGCGCTGATAACCGGTGACGAGCCATGGCGCGGCCAGCAGCGCCAGCGCCACGGCGGCGAGCAGGACGCGGCTAGCGGCCAAAGAGGCCCGCGGGCTTGAGGATCAGGATGAGCGAGAGCACGGCGTAGGAGGAGATGAGCCGGATATCCGACGATGCGAAGTAGACGCCCACCGTTTCCACCACCCCGAGCAGCAGGGCGGCGAGCAGGCTGCCCGCGACATTGCCGAGACCCCCCAGGATGACGACGACCAGCGCGGTCACGGTATAGGGCAGCCCGACGAAGGGCGTCAGCTCGAAGAGCATGCTGATCAACGAACCCGTCACCGCGGCCATGGCCACGCCCAGGCCGAAGCAGATGCCGTGGAGCCGGGTCAGGTTGACGCCCACGAGCTGGGCCCCCTCCGGCTCTTCCATGAGGGCGCGTATGGCCTTGCCCACGAGGCTTCGCCGCAGGTAGACGTAGAACGCGACGCTGAGGGTGAGGGCCACCACCGCGGCGAGGAGGCGATTGGCGGGGAACACCGCGCCGAGGACGCGGAGAGGGATGGCGAGATAGCTGTAGCCCTGGAGGTCCGCGCTCCACACGAGAAGGGCCGTGTTCTGCAGGACGAAGAGGAGACCGAAGGACAGCAGGAGCGAGCGCGACTCGATCGCCTCGCGCCCCTCCGCCTGGGCGAGCACGCGCGCGTAGAGGAGCCGGTGGAGAACGAGACCGGCGACGAAGCCCGCCGGTCCCGTCACGAGGAGGGTGAGGAGCGGGTTGGCCCCCCAGCCCGTATGCAGCGAGTACGTGACGTAGGCGCCCAGCATGAGGAACTCGCCGTGCGCCACGTTGAGCACGCGCATGAGCCCGTATTGCAGGTTGAGCCCCAGGGCCACCAGGGCGTAGATCCCTCCGGTGATCAGCCCTGTGACGAGGATGTCGAAGAGGAGTGACGCGCTCACGCCCACGCGGGCTTCGGGATGATGACGGGCGCGGTCGCCAGCGCCTTGGGCCAGATGATCTCGAACTCTCCCTTCTGCCACTGGCCCACCATGCCGGGCGTGGTGACGTTGACGCCCTTGGCGAACTTGATGGGGCCGGCCACCGTCTGGAACTCGGTCGCGTCCAGCATCTCCTTGATCTTCTTCCGGTCGAGCCCCACCTCACCCACGCAGCGCTCCAGGATCTGCAGCGAGCCGTAGGCGAAGGCGCTCGCCCATCGGTCGGGCTCCTTCTGGTGCTTCTTCACGTGCGCCTCGTAGTACTCGCGGGCGCCCGGATATTTCATCTTCGGGTTCCAGCCGGCGATCCCTGACACACCCTCGGCGCCCTTGAAGCGGTCGCGGTAGAAGGGGAAGGCGGTGCCCACGGCGGCGAGATAGACGGGCGGATTGAAATCCACTTCCTTGGCCTGGCTCGCGGCCAGGATGTTGTCCGGCGGATAGGTCAGCCCCAGGAAGACGTCGGCGCCCGCGGCCTTGAACCCCTTGAGGACGGGCGAGAGGTCCTTGACGCCGAGCGGGTAGCTCTTGGTGTCGACGATCTCGAGCCCGGTGTCCTTCAGCGTGGCGGTGAGGCTGCCGTGCATCTCGATGCCGAAGAGGTCGTTGACGTAGGCGACGCCGACCTTGGACACCTTCCCCTGTCCCTTCAGCTCCTTGAGAAAGCTCGTGAAGGCGCCCATGCAGGCGTCGGGCTGCTGCAAGATGGCGTAGAAGTACGGGAAGGACAGCTCCTTGAGCTTGTTGGAGCTGACGGTGGGGCCGATCATCGGATAGCCGTACTTGTTGGCGACGGGGGCCACCGCGAAGTTCATGGCCGTGCCCCAGGGAGGCAGGATCAGATCCACCTTGTCGTTGCCCATCAGCTTCTCGTAGAAGCGCACCGCCGTCTCGATCTCGCTGCGATCGTCGATGGTGACGTACTCGACGGGACGCCGGCCCTCGCCCTTCACGGCGAGGCCGCCCTTGGCGTTGACCTGCTCCAGCCAGAGCGCGTACCCGGTGCCCTGCGTGATCCCCGCTCCCACCGAATAGGGGCCGGTGGCCGACAGCGTGTAGCCGATCCTGATCGGCTTGGCCTGAGCCCACGCCCGTCCGCGCAGGACCGCGGCCGCCGCGGCTCCGCCGCCCGTCGCCTTGAGGAAATCCCGTCTCCGCATCCGCATGGTCGCCTCCTTGCCGTCAGTGTGAGCGAGCCGTGGACTTGCCCAGATAGGCCTCGAGCACCCGCGCGTCCCGCACGACCGCGTGCGGGACGCCCTCGGCGATCACCTCTCCGTGGTCCAGCACGATCACGCGCTCCGCCGCCGCCATCACCGCCTGCATCACGTGCTCGATCCAGAACAGCCCGATGCCGTGCTCGTCCCGGATCCGTCGCAGGATGGCCGTGGCCCGGCCCACTTCGGTGGGCGTGAGGCCAGCCAGGATCTCGTCGAGCAGGACAAGGCGCGGCCCCTGCGCGAGCGCCATGGCCAGCTCGAGCAGCTTGCGATGGGGCCCGGGCAGATGCCGGGCGCGAACACCCCCCTGCCCCTCGAGCTCGACCAGAGCGAGGAGCGCGGCCGGTCCAGCCGGCGCCGCTCGCTCTCCGAAGAGCGCGG
>DASQAK010000234.1:0-18983 GCA_035635755.1 Candidatus Methylomirabilota bacterium
GTGCGCAGGATCTCCCAGGATCCGGCTCCCAGCGCCACGTTCTCGGGCGTCACGGAAACCCGGCGCGCGATGGCGGCCCGCAGGTCGGCCATGGACGGGCGCGCGTTGCTGGGGTAGCGCCCCGCATCCACGAACGCCCGCGTCAGCGCGTCCATGGCGGCCGGTCCGGGCCCCAGCGGGTTCTCGTTGCTGTCGAGCAGGATGGCGGAGGCGTCGGGCGGCGGGTTCAACGCGCCCCCGGCGATGAGGGCCTCGCGGGTGGTGGCGCCGAAGAGCCGGTTGGCGAGGTCGAGCCCGTCCATGGCGTCCTTGGCATAGATGGTGGGCCCGCCGTACTCCACGGAGATCCGCGTCGCCGTGAACTTGCGCGTCAGCGCGGCCCCGCCCACGAAGAGCGGGATCTCGATGCCCGCGGCGCGAAGGTCCTGCGCCGTGGTCACCATCTGCTGGGCGGACTTGACGAGCAGTCCGGACAGGCCGAAGGCGTCGGGCTTGTGCTGGTGATAGGCGGCGATCAGGTCCTCGGGGGGGACCTTGATGCCGAGATTGATGATGCGATAGCCGTTGTTCTTCAGCACGATCTCCACGAGGTTCTTGCCGATGTCGTGGACGTCGCCCTTGACGGTGGCCAGGATGAGGGTGGCCCGCGTGGCGCTCTCGTCCTTCTCCATGAATGGCTCGAGGTAGGCCACGGCCGCCTTCATGGCCTCGGCGGACTGGAGCACCTCGGCCACGATGAGCTGGTTGTCGTTGAAGAGCCGTCCGACCTCTTCCATGCCCTTCATGAGGGGGCCGTTGATGATCTCGAGCGCCCCCGCCGCCGCGAGCTTGAGAGCGAGGTCGTCGAGCAGGCCGTCCTTGGAGCCTTCCACGATGTAGCGGGCGAGCCGCTCGTCGAGAGGCAGGGTGGCGCCCGTCTTGGCTTCCTTCTTCCTGCCGCGGAAATGGGCCGCGAACGCGGCCACGGGGTCGGCGCCGCGCCAGTAGATCAGGTCCTCGGCCAGCCGCCGCTCCTCCTCGGGGATGGACGGGTATCGCTCGAGCCGCTCCGTGTTGACGATGGCGTAGTCGAGCCCGGCCTTGGTGCAGTGATAGAGGAAGACGGCGTTCAGCACCTCGCGGCCGGCCGGAGGCAGGCCGAAGGAGACATTGGAGATCCCGAGGATGGTCTTGCTCTCGGGGAAGCGGGCCTTGATGGCCCGGATGCCCTCGATGGTCTCGACGGCGGAGCCGATGTAATTGACGTCGCCCGTGCCCACGGGAAAGACGAGGGCGTCGAAGATCAGATCGCGGGCGGGCACGCCGTACTTCTCCGTGAGGAGGGCATGGGAGCGCTCGGCGACGGCGAGCTTGCGCGCCCGCGTCACTGCCATCCCCTGCTGCTTGTTCTCGTCGATGCAGCCGACGACCACGGCGCCGCCATAGGCGCGCAGGAGCGGGACGATCTTCTCGAAGCGCTCTTCCCCGTCCTCCAGGTTGATCGAGTTGACGATGGCCTTGCCCTGGCAGGCCCGCAGGGCCCGCTCGATCACCACGGCATCCGTGGAGTCGATCATGAGCGGGACCTTGACCTTGCGCGTGACCTGCTCCATGAAGCGGTCCATGTCCGCCGTCTCGTCACGGTCCGGATTGGCGAGGCAGACGTCCAGCACCTGCGCCCCGCCCTTGACCTGCGCGCGCCCAACCTCCGAGCCTTCCTCGAACTTGTCCTCGACGATGAGGTCCTTGAACTTGCGCGAGCCGATGACGTTGGTCCGCTCGCCGACGAGCACGGGCTGGTTGTCGTCGGTGGGATAGAGCGCCTCGATGCCGCTGACGGCGGCGGCCCGTGAGGCGACCGGACGTCGGGGCGCATGATCCCCGATGACTCGCGAGAGGGCGGTGATATGGGCGGGCGTCGTCCCGCAGCAGCCGCCCACGGCGTTGACCCAACCCTCTTCGACGAAACGCCGCATCTTGAGGGCCAGGCTCTCCGGCGTCTCCTCGTAGTGGCCCCGCTCATCGGGAAGCCCCGCGTTCGGATAGACCGTGACCAGGCAGGTCGCCATCTCGCTCAGCGAGCGCAGGTGGTCGGTCATGAACTCGGGGCCCGTGGCGCAGTTGAGGCCTATGGAGAAGAGATCGAGGTGCTCCAGCGAGGCGTAGAGCGCGTCCACGCCCTGCCCGGCGAGCATGGTGCCCATGGGCTCGATGGTGCCGCTGACCATGAGCGGAAGCGGTTGCCCGGCCTCCGCCAGGGCGCGCCTGACGCCGATGGCGGCCGCCTTGACGTTGAGCGTGTCCTGGCAGGTCTCGAGCATGAGCGCGTCCACGCCGCCTTCGATGAGCGCGCGGGCCTGACGGTAGTACGCGTCCAGCACCTGGTCGAAGGTCACGCCGCCCGTGACGGAGATGGTACGCGTGCCGGGGCCCATGGCGCCCAGAACGAATCGCGGGCGCGCCGAAGTCGAGCGGCTGTCCGCGGCCGCGCGGGCGAGCCGCGCCCCTGCCAGCGTGATCTCATGGCATCGGTCCGCCAGGCCATATTCGGCGAGCACATACGGCGCACACCCGAAGGAATTGGGTGAGATGAGATCGGCGCCGGCGTCCAGATAGGCCTCATGAATGGCCCGGATGACGTCGGGACGCGTGAGGTTCAGGTGCTCATTGCACCCCTCGAACTGAGCGCCGCCGAAGTCCTGGTCGGAAAGATCACGCGCCTGGATCATGGTGCCCATGGCCCCGTCCATGAGCAGGATCCGGCTCTCGAAGGCCTTGCGAAAGGTCGAGCCAGCAGCACTCATGCGCTCATTCTAGCTCACGGGCGCCGGAACACCGAGCGGCGGCGGGCGACGGTCAGCCGGTGATCGCGCCCTCGGAGGCGTTGGAGACCGTGATCGCGTACTTGTGGAAAACGCCGCTCGTGTAGCGAGGCTTGGGCGCCTTCCACTTGGCGAGGCGCTTCTTCATCTCGGATGCTGCGATCTCGACGTCCAGGCGGCGCTTCTTGACGTCGATGTTGATGATGTCGCCGTTGTGGATGGCCGCGATGGGTCCCCGCTCGGCCGCCTCGGGCACGATGTGGGCGATCATGAAGCCGTGGGTGGCCCCCGAGAAGCGGCCATCCGTCATGAGCGCGACCGTGTCTCCGAGTCCGGCCCCCTGGAGGGCCCCGGTGACGTGCAGCATCTCTCGCATGCCGGGGCCGCCCTTGGGACCTTCGTAGCGGATGACGATGACGTCGTGCGGCTTGATCTTGCCCTTCTTGACCGCCTGAAACGCGTCTTCCTCGCGCTCGAAGACCCGCGCCGGCCCGCGATGGCTGTAGCGGGTCTGGCCGGAAAGCTTGATCACGCAACCCCCAGGCGCGAGATTGCCGCGCAGGATGACGATGCCACCCGTGGGCTTGAGCGCCTCCTTGAGCGACTTGATCACCTGCTGTCCGGCCGGCTCGACTGCGGCGGCGGCCTCCTGCCCGATGGTGCGTCCCGTGACCGTCTTCTCGTCCGGGTGCAGGAGCCCGGCTTCCATCAGCCGCTTGGCCACCACCGGCATGCCGCCGGCCTGAAACATCTCCGGCGCCGTGTAGTTACCCCAGGGCTTGAGATCGGCGAGCACCGGGGTCTTCTTCGAGACGCGGTCGAAGTCATCGAGGGAGAGCCTGACTCCGAAGTCCTTGGCCGTGGCGAGCAGGTGCAGCACGGCGTTGGTCGAGCCGCCCGTGGCCATGACGCCGGCGATGGCGTTCTCGAAGCTCTTGCGGGTGATGAGGGAGCGCGGCGTGATGCCCTTGTTCACGAGCCCCATCACGCGCTTGCCGCACTCGAAGGCGACCTCTTCTTTGCGTGGGTCGATGGCGGGGACTCCATTCCAACCCATGGGGGACATCCCGAGCATCTCGTAGGCGGTCGACATCGTGTTGGCGGTGAACTGCCCGCCGCAGGCGCCCGCCCCCGGGCAGGCGTGGTCTTCCACCGCCTTGAACTCCTCGAGGTCGATCTTGCCGGCGTTGTAGCAGCCCACCGCCTCGAAGACGTCCTGGATGGTCAGGTTGCGGTTGGCGAATTGCCCGGTACCCGCGAAGCGGCCGAACATGATCGAGCCGCAGTAGAGCATGAGGCCCGGAATGTTCATTCGCCCGAGCACCATGGTCATGGCGGGGATGGTCTTGTCGCAGCCCGAGATGGTGACGATGCCGTCGAACATGTGGCTGCGCGCCACCAGCTCCACGGAGTCGGCGACGACCTCGCGGCTGATGAGCGAGCCTTTCATGCCCTCGGTGCCCATAGTGATGCCGTCCGTGATGGAGATGGTGTTGACCTCGATGGGCGTGCCGCCGGCCGCGCGCACGCCCTGCATCACCTTCTCCGCAAGCTTCCGGTGGTTCCAGTTGCACGGCATGGTCCCGATCCAGGAGTGCGCGACCCCGATCTGCGGGCGGGCCAGGTCCTGGTCGGTGAAGCCCACGGCCTTCATCATGGCCCGCGCGGCGGCGCGATCGGTGCCTTCGAGGAGCACGCGGCTCTTGTGGCGGGGATCGATGGCCATCACGGACTCCTTTGTCTGATGTCGAGGTGCTGGCGATTCTACAGCAGGTCGCGGAGGGGGACCAGGGAAAGGCCGCGGCGCCTGATGGCCGCGATCATGCCCGGCAACGCCTCGAGGAGACGGGCACCCGCGCCGGGCACCCCGTCGGCGTCGTGCAGGTCCAGGATGGCTCCCGAGCGCGTGCGACGGCGCGCGCGCTCGATCTGGAGAGTCCCCGCGGCCGGGCGCCCGCCTTCCGTCTGCACCGTCCAGAAGACGCAGGGCGTCCGGAGCTTTCTCAGGAGGGGAAAGAGGGCGAGATTGGTCATGCCCCAGGGCGGACGGAAGAAGCGTGGCGCCGCGCCGGCCGCCTCCGCGATGGCGGCGTGGCCTTGCCCGACCTGGCGCGCGGTTTCTCGCGGACCGGAGAGCCAGAGGCTCCGGTGGCTCCACGTGTGATTGCCGAGATCGTGGCCCTCCTCGGCGATCCTTCGCGTCAGGACGGGATCCCGCGCCGCCCGCTCGCCGATGAGAAAGAAGCTGGCCGTGATCCCGTGCGCGGCCAGCACGTCCAGGACGCGCGGCGTATGGACAGGATCGGGTCCGTCATCGAAGGTGAGCGCGACCTTGCCGCTGAGGCGCGGGCCTCGCCAGGCGCTCGCCAGCGTCAGCGCGTGCGAGCCCCACGCGTAGCCCGCCCACACCGCGGGCGGCAGGAGCAGCCAGGCGGCCTGGTTCATTCCAGATTCACGAGGCGCGCTCGCGCCGGACGGCCCGGCCCTCCAGGATCAAGTCCACGATCTGCTCGGCGGCGTGGGGGCGCCGGTAGAGCCGGATCCGCTCGCGAATGCTCCGGAGCAGACCGGAGTCGCCGAGCGCGGCGCCGATCACCCGCTGGAGCTGCGCCCCCGAGCCCGCGACCAGGGCCACCCCCGCCATGGCGGCGAAGCGCTCATTGCGGCTCTCCTGGCCGGGCAGCGACCCGAAGCAGATGACGGGAAGCTCGGCGGCGAGGGCCTCGGTGAGGGTGAGACCTCCCGCCTTGGTGACGAGGAAGTCCGCCGCCGCCATGAGCTGGCGCACGTTGTCGACGAAGCCCAACACCTTGACGCGACTCTCGCGCCCGCGGGCGAGCTGGCCGAGGCGGGCCTCCAGCGCCCGCTCGCGACCCGCGACGAAGATGGACTGAAAGGGCTGCTCCATGGCGAGCACCGTCCGAGCCGCCTCCTCGAGCTTTCCGAAGCCGCCCTCCGAGCCATCCATGAAGAGCAGGACGGGCTGGCGCGGCGAGAGCCCAAGCTGGAGGCGCGCCCCCGCGCGGTCCGCGGGCTGGCCGAACTCGCGACCCACGGGGATGCCCGTCACTCGGACGCCGTCGCGCGGGAGGCCCTTGGCCGTGAGCTCGTTGGCGATCTCCTCCGCGGGAACGCAATAGCGATCCACGTGCGGATGGATCCACTGGGTATGGGCGACGAAGTCCGTGAACACGGTCGTGTGAGACGGGACGTGCTCCCCGCGCCCCCGGAGATATGACAGCGCCGCCGCCGGCGCCGGGTGGACCGACACGACGTGGTCGAAGCGATCGGCCTTCAGAAGCCGTCGCAGCTTGCGCGCCCCGATGCGGTTGAATCCCAGGAGGAGCGGCGAGGAGACGCTGAGACGATCGCCGACCCAGTAAGCCCCGCCCCAGAGCGCGGGCGCTTCCTTGAGGATCCAGTAGTAGAGCCCGCGGCTCCACTCGTCGAAGCGCGGATGGACCAGCTCGCGGAAGTGATCGACCACGGTGGGCGCGGCGCCGGCGGTCCGCAATTCGCGGGCGAGCGTCTCCGCCACCCCGGCATGGCCCGAGCCATAGGAGGCGGTGAGGAGGAGGACGCGGGGCGCGGCGTCCGTCATGGCTTCGGGCGCTTGGCCACGAGCAGGGTCAGCTTGCCCGCCTGCGCGGTCTCGCCGCGCTGATTGACGACCCGCCGCTCTTCGATCACCACGCCACCTTCACGCAGGGAGCGCTTCGTGTTCGTGACCGAGATGCTCCGTATCGTATCTCCGACGCGCAGAGGCAGGAGGAAGCGCCACTCGAACCCCATGAAGGCCAGGACGGCGAGCGGCGGTCGTGGCACGCGCCACCCGAGCCCGGACGAGATACAGAGCGCCAGGAGATCGGGCACGAACCCGTCGTCGCGAGGGCTCACGTCCTGGGTCATACCCGTGAACAAGGCCACGTGTGCCGCGGTGAGCGTCATTCCCGGCGTCTCCAGGGGTACATTGAGCTCCACGTCCTCGAAGTACACCTGGCTCGGAGCCACCGAGGTGTCGATGCGGGGAGAGCTCATGGCTTGCGGCTCCCGAGCACGTGCTCGCTCTCGCCCTCCTGCACCACCTCACCGCGCTGGTTCATGACCTGGCGCTCGACGGTAACGAGCTGCTGTCCCGGTTCGGTGCCCCCCTTGAGTCCCACGATGCGCGAGCGGACGTGGATGGTGTCCCCGAGCCGGATGGGGCCCTTGAACTTCCACTTGACCGCGGTCAACAGCCCGTGGGCGGCCGCGGGCTCCCCGCGCGAGGCGAGGCCTTGCTGGATGGCGAGGCCGAGGAGCCCATGGGCGATCCGCTCGCCGAAGAGTGACCCCTTCATGTGCTCGGCGTCGGTGTGGAGCACGTTGTAGTCCCCGGAGAGCCCCGCGAACATCACGACGTCCGTCTCGGTCACCGTGCGGCCGGGAGAGACGTACTCCCGGCCAACCTTGAGATCTTCGAAGAAGGCGTCGTCGGGGCTGCTCACGAAGGGCAAGGATAGCACGTCACCGGACGGCGCATAAACTTGTGATATTCTTGACGTGCCGGCTCTCGGCTCCGCCGACGTCGAGCGCCGAGCACACACCAGCTTGGGCGTGTCTTATCATCAGCATGTCGCTGTCGATCGTCTACAATCTCATCCTCGATCGCTTCATCGCCGGCTTCACCATCGGCGCCATCAAGTAAGCGGAGGGAAGACATGGAAGGTCGCCGACGGTTCATTCTCAAAGGTGCGGCCCTCGTCGCCGCGGGCGCCGCGGCCTCCCTGGACGCGCCCATGGTCCAGGCCCAGTCCCGGTTTCAGTGGCGGATGTCCACGGCGTGGCAGCCCAACCTCGACCTCCTCCTTGCCTCCGCCCAGCGCTTTGCCCGCATCGTCGACGAGATGAGCGGCGGCCGCCTCAAGATCCAGGTTCACGCGGGCGGCGAGATCATGGCGACGGGGGCGTGTTTCGAGGCCTGCTCCCAGGGCACCATCGAGGCCTTCTTCGGCTCGTCGCACTACTGGACGGCCAAGGACCCCGGCTTCCTGTGGTTCTCGAAGGTGCCGTTCGGCCTCAATGGCCAAGGCATGATGTCGTGGCTTCTCCACGGTGACGGGCTCAAGGTGTGGGAGGAAGGGTACGCGCCTTTCAATCTGCTTCCCCGTCCCGGGCCATCCACAGGGATGCAGATGGCGGGATGGTTCCGGAAGAAGCTCGGCAGCCCGTCCGCGTTCAAGGATCTCAAGATGCGCATCCAGGGGATCGGCGGGAAAATCCTCGGGGCGCTCGGAACGATCGTCGTCCTCACCCCGGGCAACGAGATCACCGCGGCCCTCGAGAGGGGCGTGATCGACGCGGCCGAGTGGGTCGGGCCCCATGACGACATCCGCCTCGGCCTCCCCGCGGTCGCGCGCTACTACTACTATCCGAGCTGGCACGAGCCCGGCACGACCACCGAGCTGACCTTCAACCGCAAGGCGTACGAGGCGCTCCCCTCCGAGCTGCGCTACATCGTGGAGTATGCCTGCCAGAGCGTTCAGGTGACGGGGCTCGCCGAGTACGAGCAGAAGAATGCCCTCGCGCTGGGGCGGCTACGGACGGATTTCAAGGGCAAGGTGGACATCCTCGCCCTCTCCAGCAGCACCTTGAAGGAGCTCCGACGGGTCTCGGAGCAAGTTCTCCGGGACGAATCGGAGAAGAGCCCGGTCGGGCGCAAGGCATATGCGTCCATGGGCAAGTTCCAGGCTCAGAACAACGACTGGCGTCTGATTTCCGAGGCGGCATACCAGACGAGCATCGCCCCGCACTCGACCTAGCCTGGGAGCTCGGCGCGCTTCGTACGGCGATTCCTTGACAGCATGAAAGACGCGCACTTAGAATCAGACCGACTGGTCGGTCTGAACCCAATGCCAGGAGGTCCCATGCTCGCTGCCGAGGCTGGTCCGGCCCTCTTCCGAGACTCTCGCCTGTCGGCGCTCTGGGACAAGGTGCGCGCCGGCCAGCGGCTCAGCCGGGAAGACGGTCTTCTTCTCTTCGAGACGGAGGATCTCCACGGCCTCGGCCGCATGGCCGACTTCGCCAAGTCGCGCCTGCACGGAGAGCAGGTCTTCTTCGTCCTCAACCGCTACGTGAATCCGACCAACGTCTGCGTGCTGTCCTGCTCCTTCTGCGACTTCGCCCGGAAGAAGGGGGAAGAGGGCGCCTTCGAGAACTCCATCGAGGATGTGCTGGAGATGATCAAGCCCGGCACGCGCGAAGCGCACATCGTGGGCGGCCACCATCCCGACTGGCCCTTCGAGTACTACGAGCGGCTCATCGCCGCCATTCACGCGGCCCGCCCCGAGACCCAGATCAAGGCCTTCACGGCGGCCGAGATCGACTACCTCTGGCGGCGCTGGAAGATCGAGCCGCGCGAGGCCTTGGCGCGGCTCAAGAAGGCGGGCCTGCATTCCATGCCCGGCGGCGGCGCCGAGATCTTCTCCCCGCGGCTCCAGAAGGCGCTGCACTACACGGGCAAGGCGAATGCCGATCGCTGGCTCGAGATCCACGGCATCGCGCATTCCCTGGGCATCAAGACCAATGCGACCATGCTCTACGGCCACATCGAGACCATGGCCGAGCGGGTGGAGCACCTGCTCCGCCTCCGCGCGCAGCAGGACGTCTCGGGCGGCTTCCTCACCTTCATCCCGCTCGCCTACCAGATCGGCAATACGAAGCTGGTCCCGCGCCAGACGCCGCCCACGGATGACCTGCGCACCATCGCGGCCTCGCGGCTCCTTCTCGACAACTTCCCACACATCGAGGCCTACTGGGTCATGATCGGCGAGGAGACCGCCTCCGTGGCGCTCCACTTCGGCGCCTCCGACGTCAATGGCACGCTGGAAGACGAGAAGATCGCCCACATGGCCCAGGCGGCGAGCCCCCCTGGCCTGGCCCGGGAGCAGGTCTTGCGGATGATCCACGACGCGGGCAAGGTCGCCGTCGAGCGCGACGCCCTCTACAACGTCGTCAAGGTCTGGAGCTAGCGTGCTCGCGGAGATCCGCGCCAAGGTGGGGGCGGGTAAGCGGCTCGATCGCGTCGAGGGCCGGTGGCTGCTCACGGACGCCCCGCTCGTCGAGCTGGGGGCCCTCTCCCAGGAGACACGCTTCCGTCTCCATCCCGAGCGGCAGGTCAGCTTCGTGATCGACTCGAACCCCAACTACACCAATGTCTGCGTCACCGACTGCCAGTTCTGCGCCTTCTACCGGAAGCCCGGGGACTCCGAGGCCTGGACGCTCACCGTCGAGCAGGTGCTGGAGAAGATCGACGCCGCGGCCCGGAACGGCGCGACCACCGTCCTCCTGCAGGGCGGCCACAACCCCGCCCTCCCTCTCGACTACTACCTGTCCCTCGTGACGGAGACACGGCGCCGCTTTCCCGAGGTGACGCCGCACTTCTTCACGGCCTCCGAGATCATGACCATGGCCGAGGTCTCGAAGCTCTCCATGCCCGAGGTGCTTGCCCGGCTCAAGGTGGCCGGACAGACGACCCTGCCCGGAGGCGGGGCGGAAGTCCTGTCCGAGCGCGTGCGCAGGCGCATCGAGCCCAAGAAGGGCGGGCCGCGGGCCTGGCTCGACGTCCATCGCGAGGCCCATCGTCAGGGATTCCGATCCACCGCGACCATGATGTACGGCCACGTGGAGACGCCCGAGGATGTCGTGGACCACTGGGACTTCATCCGCGATCTCCAGGACGAGCATGGAGGCTTCACGGCCTTCGTGCCCTGGTCCTTCAAGCCGGGCAATACGCTCCTGGAGAAGTGGATCAAGACGTACAAGGGTCCCAACGCCTATCTCCGGATGCTCGCCGCTTCCCGGCTGTACCTCGACAATTTCGCGCACGTGCAGGCCTCGTGGTTCTCCGAGGGCAAACGGACGGGCCAGGTCGCCCTGCACTGGGGCTCCGACGACTTCGGAGGCACGCTCTTCGAGGAGAACGTCCACGCCGCCGCCGATTTCGTCAACAAGGTGACCGTGGACGAGATCATCGCCTTGATCCGCGAGGCGGGCTTCACCCCCGTGCAGCGAACCACCGAGTACGAGATCCTGAAGGTCTACTAGATGGGGTCGACGGGCGGAACGACCGGGATCAGCTGCCGGGCGTGAGCCATCGCGTAGAGACGCTCGAGGGCGGCCTTGCCGTCGGGGCCCAGGCGCCTGGTGTAGTCGTTGACGTACATGAGCACGAACTTCCGGCAGGTCTCCTTGTCGATGCCCCTCCCGTACCGCATGGCAAACTCCAGCGCCTCGTCCACGTTGGCGTAGGCGTAGTCGATGGAATCGCGCAGGGCCTGGGAGATCTTCCGGTGCATGGCCTCGCCGAGATCGCGCCGCATCACGTTGATGCCGAGGGGCAGCGGCAGCCCGGAGCCGCGCTCCCACTCCTGCCCCATGTCCAGCACCTTCACGAGCCCCATCTGCTGATGAGTGATCTGCCCCTCGTGGATCAGGAGCCCCAGATCGGCCTGTCCCTCGAGCACGGCCTTGGGAATCTTGTCGAAGGAGACCTCGATGATGGGGGGATCGCCGACGTAGAGCCGGAGGAGAAGGGCGGCCGTCGTGTGGCTGCCCGGGATGGCGATCACCTTCTGCTCGATCTCCTCTCGCGCCACGGGCTCCCGGCCGACGAGGATGGGCCCATAGCCCTTGCCCATGGAGGCACCCGGATCCATCATCCGGTACTGCTCGTGCACCATGACGTACGTGGCGGCGGAGACGGCCGTCACCTCGAGCTCGCCCGTGCGCGCGCGGCGGTTCAGCGACTCGATGTCCTCCAGAACGTGCTCGACCTCGATCCCCTCCGCCTTCACCTTGCCCGCGGTGAGGGCGTAGAACATGAAGGCGTCGTCGGGGTCGGGGCTGTGGCCGATCCGGATCAGCGTCATGGAATCTCCCTGGAACGTTCCCGGTGAGCAAGATCGCCACGCGCGAGCGGATCTTGCACGCGGCCCTCGAGGTGTTTGCCCGCAAAGGGTATCACAGGGCCGTGGTCGACGACATCGTCCGCGTCTCGGAAACGTCCAAGGGCGCCGTCTACCACCACTTCCCGAACAAGGAAGCGATCTTCCTCGCCCTCGTCGACGACTTCGCGGCGCGGCTGGCCGATGCGGTCGCCCACGCTATCGCGGGCGCGCAGGGCGCCCTCGGCAAAGTCGAGGCGGCGCTCCGCGCCGGTCTCGAGACCTTCGCCCGGAACCGCGACCTCGCCCGGCTCCTCCTGCTCGAGGCCGTGAGCCTGGGTCCTGCCTACGAGACCAAGCGCACGGAGATCCACGAGCGCTTCGCCGCGCTGATCGGAGGCTATCTCGATCAGGCCGTCGAGGAGGGCGCCATCCCGAAGCTCGACACGCGAGTGGCGACCCTGGCCTGGTTGGGCGCCGTCAACGAGGTCGTGATCCAGTGGCTCTCGCGCGGCGAGCCGGACTTGCTGACCGAGGCGGTCCCGGCCCTCACGCCCATGCTCCTTCGGAGCATCGGCGTACGTACCTGAGGGGCCAACGAGACGGAGACATCCCCTCTCGTGAGCGACGGATCAGGGGCGAGAAGGGGTGCTCAGCGAGGAGCGGGAGCGGAGGTCGGCTTGGCGGTGGCTCGACGCTCGGCAGCCGTCGGGCCGCCCCAGGTGATCGCAAAGCCAAAGCTCAGCCATCCAGGCTGGCGAACTCCCTGAGGGTGATCGTTGTCCCCGCCCACCGGGGAGGTCCATCCCGCCAGCCCCATGCGCCCCGTCGACGTTTCCGTCGAGAAGGGCTCTATGAAGGCTGGGTCATAATTCACGACGGGGTCGCCGCGATAGATATTCGCGTCATTGGGCCGGGTTACTTCGCTCCCGGGCGCCTCGGGGCGCAGGATCTGGAACTTCGGGCGCACCTCGGGAGTCGTCGCCTCGATCTCGACCGCCTGCGCCATGGCCAGGCTGGCGCTCACCAATGTGACGGCGAAGAAGCCTACCGCGAAGAACGTCCTCGGGTACATGCCTGAATCTTCTCAGATACCGCGTGCGCCAGCAAGCGATTCTCTGCGGATCAGAAGATCCCGAAAAATCGATGGTTCCCAATGATCAGCCCCCGCGGCAGAGCGCGATGGTCGAGTGGAGGTCGACCGCGCTCTCCATCCCGAGGATGCCGCCCTCGAGAGCGGCCACGCGCAGAGGCGGCAGCGCCCGGGCGGCATTGTCCCGGAACTTCGCCAGCACTTCATCCGGGGCGATCGGCCGGTCCGGCCCTCCCCGCTGGCTCTCTTCGCGCGCCTCGAGAGTGCGCCCGTCCTTGAGGCGCACCCGTACCCAGCCGGGGAAGGTGCGTGGGAAGGCCGAATCGGGGTCGATCGTGTGCCTCACCCGCGCGGTCAGCGCGAGCAGGTTCGCGTCGCCGATGCTCTCCTGGCTGAAGACGCCGATGTCCACGCGCTCCCGCGCGAGGGCAGCGGCGATGCCGAAGGGGAGGCTGAACTTCGCGTCGTAGGGCGTACGCGGCCGGAGCTTGGCCTCCACCGGCTCGCAGATGATGGGCGCCTCTCCCGCGGGCACCAGACACTCGATCTCCTCCACCTCCTCGGCCCGCAGATCTCCCGTGCGCTTCAACCGGGTGATCGCGTCGAGGTAAGCGTGGCTCAGGTGGCAGCACGGGTAGAGCTTGAAGGAGCTCCGCACCGTCTCCCATTCGTGGCCGAGATCGTCCAGGCGCTTCCCGACATCGACCGCCTCGCCGAGCGCGGCGCGGAGGAAGCCGAATCGGCCTTCGAGCCCGGTCGCTGGTCCCGTGAAGCCCCCCTGGGCGAGAATCGCCGCCTGGATCCCCGATTGCGCCGCCCAGCCGGGATGGAGCCGCTTGACCCAGGAACCGTCCTCGAGAAACTCCAACACCCCTGAGGCCATGCTCGCCGCGATACCCAGCGCGGCCGTCAGCCCGTCCTCGTCGAGCCCGAGGCACTTCCCGGCGGTCACCGCCGCGCCGAACGGACCACACGCCGCCGTGGCATGCCAGCCTCGAGTGTGAAAGCGTCCCGGTGCCGCCATGCCGATCCTGATCATCGCTTCATAGCCGGCCACGAGGGCGGTCAGGGCGGCCCGGCCCGTCAGATGCTCGGACTCCACGAGCGCGAGGACGGTGGGCACGAGGACGGCGGAGGCGTGACAGACCGAATCCGCGTGCGTGTCGTCGAAGTCGAGGCCGTGGGCCATGGCCCCGTTGACGAGCGCGGCCGGCGCCGGCCCGCTGGTGAGTGCCGAGCCCACCACCGTGCAGGGCCCCTCACCCGATCGCTCGAGCAGGGCGAGGAGGGCGGGGACGTGATCCTCGCGGGCGCCTGCCAGGGCGCACCCCAGCGTGTCGAGCACGCGGAGGACGGCGTTCTCGCGAACGGTCACGGGGATGTCTTCGGGTCTGAGACGAGCCGCCCATTCCGCCAGGATCCGCGCGGCCGGCGGCATCTAGTCGCCCCGCCGGGGCAGCGCGATCGTCGCCGACCCTTTCGCTGTGATCTCGCTTCGCTGGTTCTCCGCGACCAGGTCGATATCCACGAGCGCCTCCCCGTCTTCCTGGCGCCGCCCCGTGACGATCCCGCGGCACCACGTGGTGTCGCCGATCAGATTGTGACGGCGCACCTGGGCCGAGAGCCTCCGCAGCTGGCCGTCGTGGCTCATCCAGTTGGTGCAGACGTGGCCGAGCCAGGCCACTCGCTCCGGACCATAGTCATAGGCACCCGGCACACCCACGGTTCGGGCGAATGGCTCATCCCAGTGCACGCGCTCGGGAGGCTCGGGAACCCCGAAAGCATTCGGGATTCCCAGGGCGGGATGCCGCTCGAAGAGATCGAAGGCGAGCCCGTGGGCGCGAACGTAAAGACTGCCCCAGCCCTGCACGAAGGCAACCACCGAGGTGACGGTGAGCGGACCCTTGCACACGGTGGGCAGCGCCTCCCCGACGGCGACATCTTCCCAGAATCTCGGGGTCCTGCCGCGGAACTCCTCGGTCTGGTAAGCGTGGGCGATGCGCCGGATCTCCTCCTCGGTGTAGCGGTGTGGCTCGGTGGCCTTGTACTTGCCCCGCTCGCGCGCGGTGTCCCGCTCCGTGCGGAAGCACCAGGAGTCCGCTTCGCAGACGAGCTCGCCACGCTGGTTCTCGAAAGTCGTGCGGTAGACCTGCTGGATGGCGCGCTTGGCGAAGGCCGAGGCTTTCTCGACGAGGTCCTTGAGCACACTCTGGCCGACCACGCGATCGCCTTCCTGAATGGGCCGGCGCCACCGGAAATCCGTTCCGCCATACATGGCGTGAATGCCCGGCAGCCCTCCGACATAACCGGACACGATGCGGTCCATGGCGAAGAGGAGGGTCGGTGGCGCTACGCGAGCCTCGGCCCAGAAGGGGCTCCTGTCCCCTATCCCCTGCGCCCAATGACGAATGGCGTCCCTGGTCGCGACCTCGATATACGGCTCGGGCCGCGGCACGGCCTTGCCGATCCGCGAGCGGAGCGACTCGAGAGCCTCGGGCGTGATGGTCGGGAATCGGGCTGTGGGCATGCGGCAATTGTGGTCGGGGCTCGGGCGGCGGTCAAGGCATCATATCGCCCATGCGGCGTCATCGACGGGTGCGGACGTTCACAAAGCTGAGCGCAGCGATCGTCGTCGCGCTGGCGGCCGGCGCCTGCGGCGTGTTTTCCGGTCCCCCGCCCGCGCAGCGCGAGCCGGGCTTCAAGACCGACGCCGTGCGTCGCCCCGCCGTCTTCGTTCGCGTGTCGATCTCGCAGGACTTCGAAGAGCGTGAGCGGGGCCGGATCGCCAGCGAGTATCAGGGCGCCGTCGAGGAGGCGCTCAACCGGCTCGGGCTGCTCCCTGTGGACACGGCATTTGCTACCGGTGCGGGTCAGTCTCCCCTCGAGGGCCTGGACCGCGCCCGGCCGCTGGCCCGCGCCCGCGAGACCGGGGCCGAGCATCTCCTCATCGTGGACGCGCGGCTCGCGCGCGGCCGGGTCACCCTGTGCCGGGAGAGCAAACAGCCGAAGTCCGGGACGGCGGCTTTCTGGGAGGCGGGGCTCGAGATCCGGCGGGCGAGCGACGGTCTGCCGCTCCTCGTGGAGCCTGGCGAGGCCCCAGCCGTCGAGGTGGACGTGGACTGCCGGAGGGGCCAGGTCACGCGGCGCAAGAGCATGGACGTCATGATCGAGGAGTCGGTCGGCGCGGTACTGGCCCCCTTCGGGCCGCGCTGAGGACTCCCCGGAAGGGCCCGATTTCGTGTATCCTGCTTGTCCGCCCCATCCGGAAGCCCGGGCCTGGGGAAGACTTTATCGAGAGGGGATTCAGCCGTGCCCGACTTCATGGATCCGGCGAGCGGCGTCTTCGGGGAAGAGGCTTTTCACCAGCTCTTGACCCGGGAGGCCTCCCGCGCCACGCGCTACCAGGACTTCTTCTCCGTCTGTCTGGTCCAGCCCGATGGCGTCGCGTCCGTGTCGGACGAATCCATGCAGCAGGCCGTCTCTCGCAAGATCGCCCAGTTCCTCCGCTCCACCGACGTGGTCGCCCGCACGCGTGACGGCATCGCCATCCTGCTCCTCAACACGCCCGATCACGACGCGACGCGGGTGGCGGAGCGCATCCGCTCGCATGTGGAGAACGTTTCCTTCCAGCCCGACCCCGCCGCGGCCCCGCGTCGCGTGACCCTTTCCGTCGGGCTCGTGTCCTTCCCGCGCGACGGACACAACGAGACCATG
Organism: Candidatus Methylomirabilota bacterium; assembly: GCA_035635755.1. GTDB lineage: Bacteria > Methylomirabilota > Methylomirabilia > Rokubacteriales > CSP1-6 > AR37. The sequence continues at coordinate 16,533 of DASQAK010000234.1, forward strand.
CTGCTCACGCGCGCGCAGGCCCGCCTCCAGACGGCCGCCCAGCGCGGCGGCAACCAGGTCATCGCAAGCAACGGCGCTTAGGATCTGTCTTGCACCTCGAGTCAGTTCCATTGACTCGGGAGCCTTGTCCCAGTAAGACAAATTTTCCCGCCAATCCGCGTTCAAATGCAGACATTTTGACCTTTACGCTGCGTAAAGTGCTGATTCTGTGTCGGCAAGCAATTTGCTCTTGAACACCATTCGATCATGCCCAGCACCATCGTCGGCGTGCTACTTGAACGGCACCGGGACGACATTGTCTTGACCAATGGTACCCAGATTTTTCTAGAAGAGGGTGTGACCGCCGATCTGTTGCCGATTGGAGCTACCTTGACCGTTCTCTGCACGCCTCAAGGGGATAAGAAGTTGGCCCATTACATCCGCGTGAATTCAGACGGGGTCCTTGACGCGCTTGAAGCTTTGGCTGCCGGGCCTGACTATCCGGCTTCCCCGGCAGATGGCGGCCGACGCCAGTCGATGAATGAGGCAGTCTCTCCGCGGACTCGCCGGGATGGTCGCCATCGCGACCCTCAAGGCCCTCCGATCGAATTAAGCTGACGCTGGCGGGTTCAGGCGATCGCCTAGGGGCGCCATCGGAGCGCTGTACCCTCGAACAACGAAACCCGAAGGGTTTTGACCCGTCGGGTTTTCACTCCAGAAGTGGTGGACGATACTGGACTTGAACCAGTGACCCCCGGCATGTGAGGCCGGTGCTCTGCCAACTGAGCTAATCGTCCGTGGCTGGAAATCTACAAGGTTGACGAGCCTCCGTCAACTCTGACGCGGCAAGCCCGGCCGTGGGGAGCGGGCGGCCGCTCCCCACGCGCCGGGTAAAGCAGGGCTCCGGAGGCTAGTAGGCCAGAACCGGCGCCTCGCGCTGCAGACTGAGGAGGGCCACGACCTCTGCCAGCTGGAACAGATCCGCTGGCTTGGGAATGTGGAACTGGAACCCGGCCCGCAAGGCCCTCAGCCGATCCTCTCGCGTGGTGCATCCCGTGAACGCCGCGGCCGGCGTGTCACCGCCCTCCTCCGCCGGCAAGTCGCGGATTTGCCTGATGAGCCAGTAGCCGTCTTTGTCGGGCATGGCCAAGCTGCTGATGAGCACATCGGGTCTTTCGACGCGCAGCGATCGCGCCCGCCAGCGCTTGGCCGTCACCTTCCACCATCCGCCCCAGCGGGCCACCTTGAGGAGCTGCCCCTTGGGATCGTAGAAGTTCGCCCGGGCCATCTGGTAGTTGTCCCTCCGAACGAAGAGCTCGCGGCGAGAGTACCCGGAATCCTTGAAGCGCGGTGTGCTCTCGATCATCCACACGGGCACTCCGTCGACGACCTCCTCTCGGAGGTACTTGTACTGATGCTTCGTGACCTCGTTCGGGACCAGGTCCTCATACGCAAGCTCGGAGCCGACGAAGGAGCTCGAGCGATTCGAGGACGCGATGCGTCGTGCCCGCCGGAGGGCGGGCAGATACAGCCACTGGTCATCGTCGCCCGTGCGACTCTCGTGACTGAGGAGGGTCGTCCCTCTCACGTCTGGCGGGTCCTTGAAGATCAGGAGGGTCTTGTCTCCCGCTTCGGGGCCTTCAAGGGTCCGCATCTCCAGGGTGCGCTCGCTCCGGTCACCCTTGGCATTGAGGAGAATCATCGTGAACAGGACCATCTCGTCCCGGTAGCCGCTGTTGACTCGGCGCTGCTCCTCCATGATGGAGAGGCCGCGATCGTCCGCCGCCCACGGTCCAGTCATCATCACGGGCCGGAAGAAGAGGCTGGCGAGCACGACGAGAGTTGCGGCGACGCGTCGAGACGATTGACGTGTCGCCGCCCGCCAGGCAGATCCCATGGAACCTCCGACGGTCTCGCTGAAGGTCGAGTGCCCACGTGGATCAACCTTCCAGCCGGCGTTTCCTTTCGCCCCCAACACGTACCGCCGCGGGTTTCGGTGCGCGTGGTACCGAGCTCTGGCACGAAGCGTGCCGGCCGTCAGCCGATCCGAGCAACCGTTCGGAGCTTAGCCGGGCCCGGCGAGTTAAGCAATCATTCTCACTCAATGGGTGGTGTGGGGAGCGCCGGAAGGTCCTAGGGGTAGACACCGATAAGGCACCGCCACGCCACCTTGCCGGTGCGCCGTGACGGGGTGGCGGCAACACTGGTGTCATGTGATCGTCAGGAAACGCTTCGCAGGCGACAGGGAGGTGTCGGCAGGGCCGCCGGCACTGTGTCTCTCAGGACGGGCAGAGTTCCCGGGCACGAAATTCTTGACTTATGCGCTCGATCATCTAGTGTCCTGTCCCAGAAATGATTGAAACAAGTTGTGCGTGTCGCGCGTTCTCAGTAGTGAAAGGAGCACGCCCATGCGCACAGGACGTCCGATTCCTCCGTTGACGATCACCGCTGCCGAGCGCGAACTCTTGGAGC
>DASQAK010000235.1:0-10788 GCA_035635755.1 Candidatus Methylomirabilota bacterium
GCTCTCGCCGGCTCACGTGCACGAAGTGGTCACGTTCTACACGCTGTACTTCCAGCAGCCCAAGGGCCGCCACGTCGTCGCTGTCTGCCACAATCTCTCCTGCCATCTCCTGGGGGCCAAGGGCATCATCGAGCACCTGACCCAGAAGCTCGGCATCGAAGTCGGCGAGACGACGCCGGACGGCCGGGTGACGCTTCTCAGCGTCGAGTGCCTCTGTGCCTGCGAGATGGCGCCCATGATGCAGGTGGACGATCGCTACGAGGGCCACCTCACGCCCGAGAAGATGGACGGGATCCTGGGAGGTCTTCGCTGATGGCCGAGCGGATCCTTACCCGCAACTTCGACGTCAAGGACGCGCATACCCTCCGCGTCTATCGAGACGGTGGCGGTTATCAGGGCTGGGAGAAAGCCAAGGGCATGGAGCCGGCGGCCATCGCCGAAGAGGTCAAGAAGTCCAACCTCCGCGGCCTGGGCGGGGCGGGCTTCCCGACCGGCGTGAAGTGGGGCTTCATTCCCAAGGGCTCGACGGCGCCGCGGTATCTCGTGGTCAACGCGGACGAGGGCGAGCCCGGCACCTTCAAGGACCGCTATCTCATGGAGCGCGATCCGCACGCCCTCATCGAGGGCATGCTCATCGCCGCGCGGGCCATCGGCTCGCACCTCGGCTTCATCTATATCCGCGGCGAGTACGTCCAGCCGTGGCGCATCGTGAGCGCCGCCGTCAAGGAAGCCTCCGAGGCCGGTCTTCTCGGCAAGAACATCCAGGGCACGGGCTTCGACTTCGAGATCGTCGTGCATCGCGGGGCAGGCGCCTACATCTGTGGCGAGGAGACGGGGCTCATCTCCTCCCTCGAGGGCAAGAAGGGCTGGCCCAAGGTCAAGCCGCCCTTCCCCGCCGTCAAGGGGGCCTTCGGCCAGCCGACGATCGTCAACAATGTCGAGACGCTCGCCTGCCTGCCCCACATCATCACGCGGGGCGCGGAGTGGTTCGCCGGCCTCGGGACCAAGACCCAGGGAGGCACCCGGCTCTACTCGGTTTCCGGTCATGTCGTCAGACCCGGTCTCGTGGAAGCCCCGGTGTCGGTGACGCTCCGCCAGATCATCTACGATCACTGTGGCGGCATACCCGGCGGGCGCGCCCTCAAGGCCGTGGTGCCGGGCGGGTCGTCCGCGGCCATCCTCACGCCCGACGAGATCGACATCCCCATGGACGTGGACGGGCCCAAGAGCAAGGGCTCCATGATCGGCTCCGCCGGCATCATCGTCATGGACGAGACGGTGTCCATCCCGGACGCGCTCATGGTGGTGGCCCGCTTCTACGCCCACGAGTCCTGCGGCCAGTGCACGCCCTGCCGGGAGTCCACCGGCTGGATCTACAAGATCAGCCACCGCATCGTGGAGGGCAAGGGCCGGAAGGAGGACCTCGACACCATCCTCGACGTCGCGAAGCGCGGGGCGGGCACGACCATCTGCGCCTTCTACGACGGCGCCGTCGGGCCCTACATCAGCTACATCGAGAAGTTCCGCTCCGAGTTCGAGGAGCTCATCAGGACCTCGGACCATGCCTAGGCTCACCGTCCATGCCTAGACTCACCGACCATGCCTAAGCTCACCATCAATGGCAAAGAGGTCGAGGTTCCCGAGGGGACCAACCTGATCGAGGCGGCCAAGGCCGCCGGCGCGGAGGTGCCGCACTACTGCTATCATCCCGCCCTGTCCATCGCGGGGCAGTGCCGGCTCTGCATGGTGGACATCGACAAGGTGCCGCGCCCGCAGATCGCGTGCAACACGCAGGCGACCGAGGGCATGGTCGTCCACACGGAGACGGAGCGGGTGCTGGAGACCCGCCGCTCCATGATGGAGTTCCACCTGATCAACCACCCGCTCGACTGCCCCGTGTGCGACCAGGCGGGGGAGTGCTTCCTGCAGATCTATTACATGAAGCACGGACTCTACGACCCGCGCATGGTCGACGAGAAGGTGCACAAGCCCAAGGCGGTGCCCATCGGCCCCCACGTCATGCTGGATGCCGAGCGCTGCATTCTCTGCTCGCGCTGCGTGCGCTTCTGCGACGAGATCACCCACACGGGCGAGCTGGGCATCTTCCAGCGCGGCGATCAATCGGAGATCGGCCTCTTCCCCGGCACGGCCCTCGAGAACAAGTACTCCGGCAACGTCATCGACATCTGCCCGGTGGGCGCTCTCACGGATCGCGACTTCCGCTTCCAGGTCCGCGTGTGGTATCTCGACACGGCCAAGGGCCTCTGCAACGGCTGCGCGCGGGGCTGCAACGTCGAGGTGCACACCAACCGGCACCGTCCTCACCACAATCAAGGCCGGCGGGTGGCGCGGCTCAAGCCGCGCTTCAACGCCGAGGTCAACCAGTGGTGGCTCTGCGACGAGGGCCGCTACGGGTTCAAGTGGATGGACGACAAGAGCCGGCTCACCCATCCGCTGCACAGGGCGGGCGGAGCGGGCGCCGAGGTCTCCTGGGACCGCGCCCTTCCGGAGCTCGTGAAGAGACTCCAGGGCTGTCAGCCCGACGAGGTGGGCCTGCTCGCCTCCCCCAAGATGTCCAACGAGGATCTCTGGGCTCTCAGGCGGCTGGCCGAGCATCTGGGCGTCAGGAACCTGGACTTCCGGGTGCCGCCGCGCACCCCGGGCGACGAGGACGACTTCCTCATCCGCGCCGACAAGAATCCGAACAGCCGCGGGGCCGAGCTCACCGGCGTCGGCCCTGGCGCGGGCGGGCGCGATGCCGCAGGAATACTGCGAGCGGCGCGCGAGAGGCGCCTCAAGCTCCTCTGGATCTTCCACCACGATCTCGCGGCCTCGGGCTGGCCGGAGGCCGAGGTGCTCGCGGCCATCGAGAACACCGAGACGGTGGTCTTCCAGGGCACCAGCGCCAACGACGTCTCCGCGCGGGCGCATCTCGTGCTGCCGAGCGCGGCCTACGTCGAGACCGAGGGCACCTTCACGAATTTCCAGGGCCGCGTGCAGCGCTTCCGGACGGCCATCCCGCCCCTCGGCGAGTCGTGGCCCGACTGGAAGATCCTCTCCGTCGTGGGAACGGCGCTCGGGGCCTCCGACCCCGTGTTCAGCGCCGAGCGCGCCGAGCAGGTCTTCAACGCGCTCGCCGCCGCGGTGCCCGCCTTTGGCGGCATGACGTACCGTGCCCTCGGCGATACGGGACGGATGGCCACGGCGTGAACGGCCCCGCCCTCGATCTCCTGCTCCAGGTCATTCCCGTCGCCTTCATCATGTTCGTCGTGCTCAACTTCGGCGGGCTCCTGACCTGGGTGGAGCGCAAGCAGTCGGCGATCATGCAAGACCGGATCGGGGCCAACCGCGCGAGCATCTTCGGGATCCGCATCCTGGGGCTCCTGCACCCGCTCGCCGACGCCGTCAAGATGCTGACGAAGGAAGACTTCATGCCGGCTCACGCCGACCGGATGCTCTTCAAGCTCGCGCCCTTCGTGTCGGTGTTCTTCGCCCTCTGCGCCTTCGCGTCCATCCCCTTCGGCGACACCCTCAAGATCTTCGGGCGCGAGATCCAGCTCCAGGCCGTCACCCTCAACGTGGGCATCCTCTACGTCCTCGCCATGCTCTCGCTCGGCGTCTACGGGCTCATGATGGCGGGCTGGGCCTCCGCGAACAACTACGCGCTCCTGGGTGGCCAGCGCGCCGCCGCCCTCATGATCTCGGCGGAGGTCGCCATCGGGGCCTCGATCATGGGCGTGGTCATGGTCTACGGCTCCCTCAACATGCAGGACATCGCCCGCGCCCAGGGGCTGCCCTTGCTCCCGCAGTACTTCGGACCGTGGATCCCCGCCTGGGGCATCCTGACCCAGCCGCTGGCCTTCTTTCTCTTCCTCACCGCGGGCATCGCGGCCACCAAGCGCATTCCCTTCGACATGCCCGAGGGCGAGTCGGAGATCATCGGCTACTTCATCGAGTACAGCGGCATGAAGTTCGGGATGTTCGCCATGGCGGACTTTCTCGAGACCGTGGTGATCGCCGGGATGACCACCGCGCTGTTCCTGGGCGGCTGGCAGGTGCCGTATCTCCAGGCCGCGGGCTTCGTCTTCCCGTGGGACCAGGAGGTGGCCCTGCCGCATCTCGTGGTGACCGGGCTCCAGGTCGGAGCCTTCCTGACCAAGGTGGTGGCGATGATCTGGCTCCTCATGCTGATCCGCTGGACGCTGCCCCGGTTTCGGTACGACCAGGCCATGCGCCTGGGCTGGCTGGGCCTCTTCCCGCTCTCCATCCTGAACATCGTGCTGACGGGCCTCGTGATCCTCCTTCTCGGGAAGGCCTGAGCATGGCCTCTCCGTATCAGGGCGCCAACACGCCGGCGGATCCCAAGCACTCGAGCCGGCTCGGCCTCCGCCAGCGCTTCTATCTGGCCGAGGTGTTCGGCGGTCTCAAGCTGACGGGGCTCCGCTTCTTCGCCAACATGTGGCGGCACACCCTGCATACCGTCTTCCGGATCAAGAGCGCACGCGGCGCCGTCACCATCCAGTACCCGGACGAGCGGCGTCCCTACGCGACGCGGCTGCGCAGTCTCCATCGCCTCGTGCGACGGGAGGACGGCTCGCCCCGCTGCGTCGCGTGCATGATGTGCGAGACCGTCTGCCCCGCCCACTGCATCTACATCGTGGCCACCGAGCATCCGAACCCCGAGATCGAGAAGGTACCCGAGCGCTTCGACATCGATCTCGGCAAGTGCGTCTTTTGCGGCTACTGCGTGGAGGCCTGCCCGGAAGACGCCATCCGGATGGACACGGGCATCCTGGAATTCTCCTCGTACAGTCGCGGGGGCATGATCTACACGAAGGAGACGCTCCTCGCCCTCGAGGCGGCGGGGCCCAATGGCGTGCCCACCTCGCCCGTGCCCATTCCCGCCGACCGGAAGGCTCCGTGACTCCGGCCATCGTCACCTTCTGGATCCTCGCCGTCCTCGCCGTGGGCTCGGCCGTTGGCCTCGTCCTCCGGCGGAACCCCATCCACGGCGCCCTCTTCCTCGTCGTGCACCTCGCCACCCTGGGCGCGTTCTTTCTTCAGATGCGCGCGGAGTTCCTCGCGGCCGCCCAGGTCATCGTCTACGCCGGGGCCATCGCCGTCCTCTTCGTGTTCGCCATCATGGTGCTCATCCCCGGCAGGGAGGAGACCGGCCCCGATCCCCTCCGGGCCCAGCGCTGGCTGGCCGTGCCGGTGGGCGGGCTGCTGCTGATCGTCCTCGCGGTGATGCTGCGCTCGGGCCTCTTCCGCGGGGCGCCCGCGACCCGCACCGTGCCGGGCGGGGTGGCGGCCATCGGCCTCGAGCTCTTCACCGACTATTTGTATCCCTTCGAGGTCACCTCGGTGCTCCTGCTCGCGGCCCTCGTCGGCGTGATCGCCCTGACCAAGCGGAGGACGGCCTAGCATGGTGCCGACCTCCTGGTACGTGGGGCTCTCCGCGGTCCTGTTCGTGATCGGGGTCCTGGGCGTCCTCGTGCGGCGCAACCCGCTCGTCATCTTCATGTCCATCGAGATCATGCTCAACGCGGCCAATCTCGCATTCGTGGCTTTCGGCCAGCAGCATGGCTCTGTCGACGGGCAGGCCCTGGTCTTCTTCGTCCTGTGCGTCGCGGCCGCCGAAGTCGCGGTGGGGCTCGCGATCATCGTTGCTATTTTCCGGCTCCGCCGCCGCCTCTCGGTGGACGAGCTGTCGCTGATGCGGGGGTAAGGCATGGCTCAGATGAAAACGGTGGCGCCTAGCGCGCGGCTCGACAGCGAGCTGGCCAGGCGCCTCCTCACCCAGATGCAGCTCATCCGTCGCTTCGAGGAGAAGGCCGCCGAGATGTACGCCATGGGCAAGATCGGCGGCTTCCTCCATCTCTACATCGGCCAGGAGGCGGTGGCGGTCGGGGCCACCGCGGCCTGCCGGTCGGACGACTACTCGGTGTCGTCGTACCGCGAGCACGGTCATTGCCTGGCCAAGGGCTCCGATCCGAGGCGGATCATGGCCGAGCTCTTCGGACGCATGGACGGTCTCAGCAAGGGCAAGGGCGGCTCCATGCACCTCTTCGACAAGGGCGTCAATTTCCTGGGCGGCCACGGCATCGTGGGCGCCCATCTGCCCCTCGCCGCGGGGGCGGGGTTCGCCATCAAGTACCAGGGGGGCGACCAGGTCGTGCTGTGCTACTTCGGCGACGGCGCCGTGCCCGAGGGAGAGTTCCACGAGTCCCTCAACCTGTGCGCGCTGTGGAAGCTGCCCGTGGTCTACATCTGCGAGAACAACCGCTACGCCATGGGCACGGCCATTCACCGCGCGCTCGCCCAGACGGAGATCTGGCGCTTTGCCGAGACGTACGGCATCAAGGGCGAGGCGGTGGACGGCATGGACGTGCTTGCCATCCGCGATTGCGTGGGGCGCGCCGTCGAGCGCGCGCGACGGGAGAAGGTGCCCACCCTCATCGAGGCGCGCACCTATCGCTTCCGCGGGCACTCGATGCGCGATCCCGCGGGCGCCATCTACCGGACCAAGGAAGAGGTCGAGCGGGAGAAGCAGCGCGATCCGATCGTCCTCTTCTCGGAGCGCTGTCTGAAGGACGGCGCCCTCACCGAGGCCGATCTCAAGCTGATCGAGAAGGCGGTGGCGGATCAGGTGGACGAGGCGGTGGCGTTCGCCGAGGCTTCTCCCGAGCCGCCGCCCGAAGAGTTGTTCACCGACGTGTACAAGGACTAGTGCCATGGCCGTCATGACGTATCGCGAGGCCCTGAACCTGGCTCTCCGGGAGGAGATGCGACGCGACCCCCGCGTGTTCGTCATGGGCGAGGAGGTCGGGCTCTATGACGGCGCCTACAAGGTGACTCAGGGTCTCCTCAAGGAGTTCGGCGAGAAGCGCATCGTGGACACGCCGATCTGCGAGTCGGGCTTCACCGGGATCGGCGTGGGCGCGGCCATGCTCGGCCTCCGGCCCGTGGTGGAGATGATGACCTTCAACTTCTCCATCCTCGCCCTCGACCAGATCGTGAACTCGGCCGCCAAGATGTGCTACATGTCGGGCGGCCAGTACAACGTCCCGCTCGTGGTGCGTGGCCCCGGCGGGCCCGCCGCGCAGCTCGCCGCCCAGCACTCGCAGAGCATGGAGACGTACTTCTATCACGTGCCCGGGCTCAAGGTGGTGCGCCCCTCGACGCCGGGCGACGCCAAGGGCCTGCTGAAATCGGCCATCCGCGATGACAACCCCGTCATCTTCATCGAGTCCGAGACGCTCTACGCCATCAAGGGTGAGGTGCCGGAGGATCCCGAGTACCTGATTCCTCTCGGCGTGGCCGCGGTGCGCCGCGAGGGCACAGACGTCACCGTCATCGCCTACATGGGCATGCTCTATCGCGCTCTCGAGGTGGCGGAGGAGCTGGACAAGGACGGCATCTCCGTCGAGATCGTGGACCCGCGCACGCTCCGCCCCATGGACACCGCCACCATCCTGGGCTCGGTGCGCAAGACCCACCGCTGCGTGGTCATCGAGGCGGGGGCGGGCTTCGCGGGCATGGGCTCCGAGATCGCCGCCACCATCCAGGAAGAGGCGTTCGACGATCTCGATGCCCCGGTGGCCCGCGTCACCGGCGAGAATGCGCCCATGCCGTACGCGCGCAACCTCGAGCTGCTCAAGACTCCGTCCAAGGCCAAGATCCTGGCCGCCATCCGCAGGGTCTGCGCATGATCACCAAGGTCATCATGCCAAAGCTGTCCGACGCCATGGAGACCGGCAAGGTCATCAAGTGGATCAAGAAAGAGGGCGACTCCGTCAAGGGCGGTGATGTCATCGCCGAGGTCGAGACCGACAAGGCCAACGTCGAGATCGAGGCCTTCGGCTCGGGCGTGCTGCGCAAGATCCTGGTGAGTGAGGGCGGGCAGGTGCCGGTGGGGAATCTCATCGGCGTCATCGCCGAGCCGTCCGACGACATCTCGACTCTCGCCGCGTCAGCGCCGCCCCCGGCCGCCGCCGCGGCGCCGGCTCCCGACAAGGCCGCGGCCGCGCTTCCCGCCATGGAGAGCTACAAGTCCGAGCCGGCCACCCCCTCGGTCGTGCCCATGTCGCCGGCGCCTGCCGCGCCCGCGGGGGCAGGCGCCGGCGGTGGCAGGGTCAAGGCCTCGCCGCTGGCTCGCAAGGTCGCGGCCCAGTCGGGCGTGGATCTCAGGCTCGTTCAGGGATCGGGCCCGGGCGGTCGCATCGTCCGGCGGGACGTCGAGGCGGCCGGCACCGCCCCCGCCGCCGCGCCGCCGGTCGCCCGTCCCGCCGCGGCGGCTCCCGCGGCCGCCACGCGTCCCGCCTTCGTGATCCCGCCGCGCACGGGCGCTGAATTCGAGGACCAGCCCCTGTCCCCCATGCGCGCCGTCATCGCCAAGCGCATGCCGCTGTCGAAGGGGCCGATCCCGCACTTCTACGTCACCTCGGAAGTCGCCATGGACCGTGCCTGGGCGCTCCGCGCGGATCTCAACGCGCTCGAGGGGCAGCCCAAGGTCTCCGTCACCGACCTGATCATCAAGGCGTGCGCGCTGGCCCTCCTCAAGAATCCGGGCGTCAATGCCCAGCTCCAGGGCCAGGCCATCCGCGTCTTCCACCGCGCGCACATCGGCATCGCCGTCGCCCTCGACGAAGGCCTCATCACCCCTGTCCTCCGGGATTGCGACGCCAAGCCGCTGACCCAGATCGCCTTCGAGGCCCGGGACCTCGCCGAGCGGGCTCGGGGCGGCAAGCTCCGCGCGCAGGAGATGAGCGGGGCCACCTTCTCCGTCTCCAACCTCGGCATGTTCGATGTCGAGGAGTTCTCGGCCATCATCAACCCGCCGGAAGGCGCCATCCTCGCCGTGGGCTCGGTCGTCGAGAAGCCCGTGGCCGAGGGTGGGCAGATCCGCGTGGGCCGGCGCATGAAGATGACCATCTCGTGCGACCACCGGGTGATGGACGGCGCCATGGGGGCGCGCTTCCTTCAGGACGCGAAGCATCTTCTCGAAGAGCCCCTGCGGCTCCTGGTGTAGTGCCGTGCCAACTGACTTCGCCAGATCTACTCAGCTCTCGCCTCGCGGCGAAGCCGCTCGCCTCGAACGGCAACGTTCTCGGTCGGCAGCAACCCTCAACGTACGTCCCACTCGGCCCTCGCCTCGTGGTGGCGCCCCTCAGCTCGAAGGGTTACGTACGCCTCGGGCTGCTGCCTCCCGCGGGCCTCGTCTGACTCGCCATTTGGCACGGCACGGAGCATAGCGCGATGGCGGCCCAGCGCTTCGACGTGGTCGTGGTGGGCACGGGCCCCGGCGGCTACGTCGCCGCCATCCGCTGCGCCCAGCTTGGTCTCTCCGTGGCCGCCGTCGAGGACGACAGGCCGGGGGGGGTCTGCCTCAACTGGGGCTGCATCCCGACCAAGGCCCTCCTGCGCAACGCGGAGATCGTGGGGCTCTTCCAGCGCGCCGAGGAGTTCGGCGTCACCGTCGACAAGTGGACGGCCGACTACGCCCAGGCCGTGCAGCGCTCACGACGCGTGGCCGACCGCATGGCCAAGGGTGTCGAGTTCCTCTTTCGCAAGAACAAGATCACGCTCGTCCCCGGCACGGGCACCCTCAAGGCCAGGAACGTGGTCGAGGTCAAGGGCAAGGACGGGGTCCAGACCTTCGAGGCCAAGGCCATCATCCTGGCCACGGGCTCCGAGCCAAGATCGCTGCCCGGCGTCACCATCGACGAGAAGCAGGTCATCTCCTCCAACGGCGCGGTGCGGATCGAGGCCACGCCCGCCTCGCTCATCGTCATCGGGGCGGGGGCCGTCGGCATGGAGTTCGCCGACATCTACGGCGCCTACGGAGTGCCCGTGACCGTGCTCGAGGCGCTGCCCCGCGTGCTGCCCATCGAGGACGAGGAGGTCTCGGCCCTTCTCGCGCGCGTCTTCAGTCGCCGGGGCATGACCATTCGCACGAATGTTCGCGTGCAGAAGGTCAGCCCAGGCAAGGCCGGCCTCACCGTGGAGATCGAGGCCGAGGGCAAGGCGGAGCGCCTGGAGGCCGAGCAAGTCCTGATGGCCGTCGGGCGCGCCTCGAGAACGAAGGGGCTGGGGCTCGAGGCCCTGGGGGTGGCGAGCGAGCGCGGGCTCGTGACCGTGGGACCGACGATGGAGACATCGGTCAAGGGGATCTTCGCGGTGGGCGACATGACGGGACGCCAGATGCTGGCGCACAAGGCGATGGCGGAGGGCGTGGTCGCGGCGGAGGCCATCGCGGGCCGCTCGCCGCATCCGGTTGACTACGACAATGTCCCCTCCTGCACGTACTGCCGGCCGCAGGTCGCGTCGATCGGTCTTTCCGAGGCCAAGGCTAGGACGAACGGCCGCGAGATCGCCGTGGGGCGTTTTCCCTTCACGGCCAATGGCAAGGCGGTGGCCCTGGGGGAGACGGAGGGATTTCTCAAGGTGGTGGCCGACAAGCGCACCGGGGAGATCCTGGGCGTGCACATCGTGGGCTCCGAGGCGACGGAGATGATCCACGAGTTCGCGGTGGGGCGCACGCTCGAGGCGACGCTCGAGGAGATCATCCACACCATCCACGCCCATCCCACGCTGTCCGAAGCCGCCCTCGAGGCGACCCTCGCCGCCCTCGGCCAGGCGATCCATATCTAGTGTCCTGTCCCAGAAATGATTGAAACAAGTTGTGCGTGTCGCGCGTTCTCAGTAGTGAAAGGAGCACGCCCATGCGCACAGGACGTCCGATTCCTCCGTTGACGATCACCGCTGCCGAGCGCGAACTCTTGGAGC
>DASQAK010000236.1:0-28053 GCA_035635755.1 Candidatus Methylomirabilota bacterium
GCCCTGGGCGCGGGCTCGACCAACCTGGGCCAGATCGTCGCGCGGACGATGGCGGACCCCGCCGCCGCCGTGAGCCCCGGCTACCTCCTCGCCTTCGGCGCGCTCTTCGTGGTCACGCTCGCGGAGAACGGCCGGCTCCCCGTGGACAATCCGGCCACGCATCTCGAGCTGACCATGATCCACGAGGCCATGATCCTCGAGTACTCGGGGCGCTACCTGGCGTTGATCGAGTGGGCGGCCTGGCTCAAGGTGCTCCTCTTCTTCTCGCTCCTGGGCAACCTCTTCGTCCCCTGGGGCGTGGCCACGGTGCTCACGCCGTCGGCGCTCGGCTGGGCCCTCGCCACCCTGCTCGCCAAGCTCGTGGTCCTGGCCGTCGTGTTGGCGGTCTTCGAGACGCGCGTGGCCAAGCTCAGGCTCTTCCGCGTGCCCGAGCTGCTCGCGGTGTCGTTCGTGCTGGCCGTGCTGGCCATCACGGTGTCCTTCCTGGTGCGGTAGCGATGGACTCCGCCTTCGGCCAGCTCACGGTGCTCGGGTCGAGCCTGGTGCTGCTCTGCGGGCTCACGCTCCTGTGGCGACGAGGCTCGGCCGCGCACATCGGCGCTTTCGCGGCCCAGTCGGTGGCCCTGGCCGCGACGGCCGGGCTCATCGCCGTCGTCACGGGCAGCCGCGAGCTCTGGGTGGTGGCGGTGATCCTCCTCGGGCTCAAGGGCATCCTGATGCCGATTCTGCTCAAGCGCATGGACCGGCGTTTCGGCAGCCCGCGCGAGCTGGAGCCCTATGTCAACACCGCCACCTCGCTCGTGATCGGTGGCCTCCTCGTGGTGCTGGCCTACATCGTGACCTGGCCCATCCTCGACGTGAGCCGGTTGCCCACGCGCGCGGGCATGCCGCTCGCCATGGGCCTCATCTTCGTGAGCCTGTTCGTCATCATCAGCCGCAAGAAGGCGCTCACCCAGGTGATCGGTTTCCTGGCGCTCGAGAACGGCATCGCGCTCCTGGCCATGCTCGGCACCTACGGCATCCCGTTCATCGTGGAGGTGGGCGTCTTCCTCGATGCCCTGATGGGCTTCCTGGTCATGCAGATCGTCATCTATCGCATCCAGGAGACCTTCGAGAGCATCGACGTCGAGCAGCTGAACCGGCTGAGCCAATGAGCGATCGCGCATGCGTCTGACCTATCTGCTCCTCGTCGGCGCGCCGCTCGTGGCCGCGCTCGTGGCCGCCCTCGTGCGCCCGTACCTTCGCGGAGTCGGAGTGGCGGGCGCGCTGCTCTCGACGCTTTCTCTGGCGGCGGCCCTGAGGTTGGCCGGCCAGGTGCTGGCCGGCGCCACGCCGACGTGGGGCCCGAGCGACATGATGCGCGTGGATGCCCTCTCCGTTCTCCTGGCCGTCTGCGTGAGCTTCGTCGCCGCGCTGGCGGCCTGGCTCGGCCCCGGCCTCGGCCGCGACGAGCACTACACGCCCGCCCAGGCGCGGCGGTTCAGGATCTTCTCGAGCCTCTTCGCCTTCACCATGCTGATCGCGGTGACGGCGAACAACGTGGCCATCATGTGGGTGGCCGTCGAGGCCACCACCATCGCCTCTGCCCTTCTCATCCCGCTCCATGTGTCGAAGGCCTCCGTGGAGGCGTCGTGGAAGTACATCCTGATCGGATCGGTGGGGATCGCCCTGGCCTTCGTGGGCACGGTGCTGGGCTACTTCGACTACGTCCACCTGGCGGGCGAGCGAGAATCGGCGCTCAACTGGACGAGCCTCATGGCCGCGGCGCCCTCCATGCATCCGCGGGTGATGGCGCTGGCTTTTGTGTTCATCGTGATCGGCTACGGCACCAAGGCGGGTCTGGCGCCGATGCACACGTGGCTGCCCGATGCCCATGCCGAGGCGCCGGCGCCGCTTTCCGCCATGATGTCGGGCGTGCTCCTCGCCGTGGCGCTCTACGCCATCATCAGGTGGAAGGTCGTGGTGGATCTGGCCGTGGGCTCGGCGCTGCCGGATCGCCTGCTCCTCGTCCTCGGACTCGCCTCCCTCGCGGTGGCCGCGCTGAGCCTCGTCGGCCAGCGGCAGTACAAGCGGCTTCTGGCATATTCGAGCATCGAGCACACGGGCCTCATGTGCGTGGGGCTCGGGCTGGGACCGCTCGGCGCCTTTGCCGCTCTCCTGCATCTCGTCAATCACGCCGTGGCCAAGGGCATGATGTTCCTGCTCTCGGGCCGCATCCTCGATCGTTACCACACCACCGAGATGGGCGAGGTCTCGGGGCTCCTGCGGGCCATGCCCGTCACGGGCGGTCTCTTCGCGGCAGGCATGCTGGCGCTCGCCGGCCTGCCGCCCTTCGGCATCTTCTTCTCCAAGCTCTCGCTGGTGCGCGCCGGGTTCGCCACCGGGCACCCGTGGCTGATGGCGCTCGTGCTGGTCCTGCTGCTGGCGGCCGTGGTCGCCATGCTGGCCCAGATCAATCGCATGCTGTATGGCGCGCCGCCCGCCGGTGTTCGCGTGGGCGAGAGCAACCGGTGGGGGCTCGTGCCGCTCGTCCTCTGCGCGGCCCTGCTCGTGGCGTTCGGTCTCGGCGGGTTCGGAGCCTTCCAGACGCTCCTCGATCGGGCGGTGGAGATCGTGAGCCGATGAGGGAGATCGCGGCCGTCCGGCACGCTCTCGAGCAGCGACTGCCGGGGGTACTCACGGAGCTGCGCCTGGCGCGCGGGCGCGAGTTCCACGGGCAGGTGAAGGCGGGCGACGCGCGGCGACTGGCCGAGGCGTTGCGCCGCGAGCTTGGCGCGGAGCTGCGACTCATGGTCGCCAATGATCGGCGGTCGGACGCGGGGCGCTTCGAGGTCTACTACCTCTTCGCTCATCCACGCGAGGACTGGTTTCTCCAGGCGGTGAAGCCCCTGCCCGCCGACAGTCCTACCATCCGATCGCTCGGGACCTTCCACCATCCGGCCTCGCTTTTTGAGCGCGAGATCATCGATCAATTTGGGATCGTCGTGGCCGGACATCCGGATCCTCGCCCGCTCGTGCGCCATGCCTTCTGGCCAGCGGACTACCATCCGCTTCGCAAGGACGCCGTGCGGCCGGACTTCCACGACGACGGCAGCCCGTTCCCCTTCACGGAGGTGGGCGGCGAGGGCGTGTACGAGATCCCCGTGGGGCCGGTGCACGCGGGCGTCATCGAGCCCGGCCATTTCCGCTTCAGCGTGGTGGGCGAGACGGTCATCGACATGAAATCGCGCCTGTACTTCACTCACAAGGGCACGGAGAAGCTCTTCGAGGGACGCGCCCCCGAGGCCGGCGTGGAGCTGGCCGAGCGCGTCTCCGGCGACACGACGATCGGCCATGCGCTGGCTTATTGCCAGGCGCTCGAGGCTGCCTCGGCCACCGTAGTCCCCGATCGCGCGCGCCATCTGCGGGTGGTCTTGCTGGAGCTCGAGCGCCTGTACAACCACGTGGCCGATTTCGGCATGATCGCCAACGACACCGGCTTCGCCGTCGCGCACTCGCACTGCTTCCGCATCCGCGAGCGGCTGCTGCGGCTCAACAAGCAAGTGACGGGCAATCGGCTCCTCCGGGGTGGTATCGTGCCCGGCGGTGTCGGCTGTGACCTCCCTGCCGGCCTCGATCTCGAGGGTGAGCTGGTGGCGGCGCTCAAGGATTTCGAGGAGATCGTGGCGCTGGCGCTCGACAATACCCTCGTCCGCGACCGGCTCGAGGGGACAGGCCGGCTGACCACGCGCACGGCGCGCGATCATGGCGTGCTGGGCTACGTGGCGCGCGCCTCGGGTCTGGATGCCGACGTGCGGCGCGATCATCCCTTCGCGGCCTATGGCAAGCTCGACTTCAAGGTGCCGGTCTTCCAGACGGGCGACGTCGAGGCTCGGACCCGGGTCCGCGTCGAGGAGGCCCGCGAGTCCGTACGGCTCATCGGTCAGGCTGTCGCGCGGATGCCGCAAGGACCACTGCGCTCGCCCCTCGGCCCGCTGCCGCTCTTCGAGCCCGCCTTCGGTCTCGTCGAGGGATGGCGCGGGGCCATCATCCACTGGATCATGGCCGACGCCCCGGATCGGCTCTACCGGGTCAAGATCATGGACCCGTCATTCCTCAACTGGCGGCCCCTGTCCTATGCCCTGCTGAAGAACATCGTTCCCGACTTCCCGCTCTGCAACAAGTCCTTCAACCAGTCGTACTCTGGGAATGACCTGTAGCAATACACGGGGAGGTATACTCGGAACATGAAAACAGCACTGATTGTCGTGGGCGTGATCGTCCTGATCCTGATCGGAGCCATCGGCTGGGCTGTCGGCGTCAATAATCAGCTCGTGACGGCCGAGGTCAATGTCACCGAGAAGTGGGCGCAGGTGCAGAATGTCTATCAGCGCCGGGCCGATCTGATCCCGAACCTGGTCGAAACGGTCAAAGGCTTCGCCGCCCAGGAGAGGGGGGTGCTCGAGGCGGTGACGCAGGCGCGGGCCAGCGCGGCCGGCATCAAGGCCACGCCGGAGCTGCTCAACGATCCCGCCGCCTTCAAGAAATTCCAGGACGCGCAGAATCAGCTCGGCGGAGCGCTGTCGCGGCTGCTCGTGACCGTGGAGCGCTATCCAGAGCTCAAGAGCAACCAGAACTTCCTCGCGCTGCAGAGCCAGCTCGAGGGAACGGAGAACCGCATCACCGTCGAGCGGATGCGCTTCAACGAGGCCGTGAAGGACTACAACACCCGGCTCCGCCTCTTCCCGGCGAGCATGGTGGCGGGCATTCGTGGCTTCAAGGAGAAGGCTTTCTTCGAGGCGGCGCCAGGCAGCGAGCAGGTGCCGAAGGTGAAGTTCTAGCGTCCCTGCGAGTGGCGGCACCATGCGCCTGAGCCGGCTTCTTGTCCTTGCGCTTCTGCTCTGCGCGGCGGCCGTCGCGCAGGCTGCGCTCCCGATTCCGAAGGTTCCCGGCGGTCGGATCAACGACTACGCCGGCGTGCTGTCGGCGGAGGACCGGGCGCGGCTCGAGGACAAGCTCCGCGCCCGTGAGCAGGGCTCCAGCAACCAGGTCGTCGTCGCGATCTTCCGGTCGCTGCAGGGCGAGAGCCTCGAGGACTACTCCATCCGTCTGGCGCAGGCCTGGCGCATCGGACAGAAGGGGCTCGACAACGGCGTGGTCTTCCTGGTCTTCACCGAAGACAGGAAGATGCGGCTCGAGGTCGGCTATGGCCTCGAGTCCAAGCTGACCGATGCGATCTCGAGCCAGATCCTGCGCCAGGCCGTCGCGCCGCGCTTCCGCGAGGGGAAGATCGCCGACGGCATCGCTGCGGGCCTCGACGCGATCGATCAGGCCATTGCGGGCACCTACAAGGGTGCGACGCCGGCCAAACGACAGCAGAGCTCGAGCCTTTATTCCCTCTTCCTCCTGGCCATCGTCTTGGCTGGTCTCGGCTCTATCATCCTCCCCGCGATGTTCGCCAATGCCAGGCGCCAGGGCTGGACGGGTGGGCGCGGTGGGTGGGGCGGTGGCGGGCCCTTCATCTTCATGGGCGGTGGTGGAGGCGGTGGAGGTGGCGGAGGCGGGGGTGGAGACTTCGGCGGGGGCGGCGGGGGCTTTGGCGGCGGCGGCGCGAGCGGAGACTGGTGATGGCGCGGCATCCTCGATGGGTACGCAAGTTCCTGAGCGATGACGATCTGGCGGCGATTGCGCATGCGGTGCGCGAGGCCGAAGGCCGCACCTCAGCCGAGATCCGCGTGCACCTCGATCACCGGTGCAAGGAGGACGCGCTTCAGAAGGCCGTGGCCGTCTTCGAGCGCCTGGGGATGCACAAGACGGCGGACCGCCACGGGGTGCTCATCTACGTGGCGGTCACCGACCGAAAGCTTGCGGTGATCGGCGACCGGGGGATCCACGAGCGCGTGGGCGAGGACTACTGGCGACGCGTGGTGGCGGCGGTCACCGACCACTTCAGGAATGAACGCCCGCGCGACGGATTCCTGCACGCGGTCGGCGACGTGGGAGAGATGCTCGCCCGCCATTTTCCACGGCGGCCCGACGACCGCAACGAGCTCTCCGACGAAATCAGCATCAGCTAGCGTACGAGCTACACGCGGATCCAGGTCTCTGAGTAGGCGAGGAAGGCGGTGCTGCTCTGGCGGCCCGCGAACTCGCGCGGGACGGGCTGGCCCTTGAGGGTGCGGCCATTGACGGTGGCGGTGACCTTCCGCGCGTCCACGAAGAGACTGAAGAGGGCGTGTTGGCCGGTCGCGGATTTCTCCTTGGGGATATTGACCATGAAGGGCTCGCCGAGATTTTCCCAGGACAGCGTGGCCTCGACGCCCTCGCCCTTGACCCATTCCATGTAGGCCGAGCGCGTATCACCCGAGGCAGCCACACCCGTCAGCTTGACATAGTCCATGTACTCGAGCGCTTCGGCTCCCTTGAAGGCGCCGAAGTGCGCGGCGAAGTCGCTCACGAGATAGCGCGCCAGCGACTCGTTGTCGGTGACGCAGACATTGAGTGCCTCGGGATAGCTCCCGTGCAGCAGCGGCGCCTCGAGCAGGACGAGGGCGTGGCCGCGGCCGTGCGGCGAGGCGACCACGCGGAAGAAGGAGACCAGGGTCGAGAACGGCCCGTCGACCTTCTCCTTTAAATACATCCCGGGGTTCTCCCCCGACCAGTCCACCGTACCGGGATGAGTCATCGTGGGCATTGTCATGGCGGCGATGATACACCGCGCCGTGGTATGCTCGCCGCGCCATGACCCGACCGGAAATTCCCACGCCCGCGCTGCTCCTGGACCTCGACCGCTTCGAGCGGAACATCGCCAAGATGGCCGCCCACGTGAAGGCCGTCGGCAAGAAGCTCCGCCCACATTCGAAGACGCACAAGTGTCCGGAGATCGCGCGGCGCCAGATCGCCGCGGGCGCCGTCGGCATCTGCTGCGCCAAGGTGGGCGAGGCGGAGGTGATGGCGGCCTCGGGCATTCGCAACATCCTCGTCACCACCGAGGTGGTCGGGCCCGAGAAGATCGGCCGGCTCCTGGGCGTGCTCGAGCGCGCGCCCGAGACCATGGTGGTGGTGGACAATCCCGAGAACATCCGCGAGCTGGGGCAGGCCATGAGCCGCGGTGGCCGTGTCGCGAACGTGCTGGTGGACGTGGACGTGGGCGGCCGCCGCACCGGCTCCGAGCCGGGCGAGGCCGCCGTGCACCTGGGCCGCCTGGTCACGCTGGAGACCTCCCTCAACCTTCGCGGTCTCCAGGGCTACGCCGGACACTGCGCGCACATCGAGGGCTACGCCAATCGCCGCAAGACCTCGCACCGCTGGATGAGCCGGCTCATGAAGACGCGCGAGCTGTTCGAGAAGAACGACCTGCCCACGGAGATCGTGAGCGGCGGCTCCTCCGGCACGTTCAATATCGACTGCGATCTCTCCGGGCTGACAGAGCTGCAGTCGGGCTCCTACTGCGTGATGGATCTCGACTACCGGCGCATCGGCGGCAAGGGCGGGGGAGACTACGACGACTTCGAGATGGCGCTGACCGTGCTGACCACCGTGGTGAGCGTGCCCACGCCCACCATGGCCATGGTCGACGGCGGCCTCAAGGCGTTCTCGACGGACAAGCCCTTCGTCCCCGAGGCGGTCGAGTGGCCGGGCGTCGAGTACTCGTGGGCGGGCGATGAGCACGGCCGACTCATGGCGCAGGAGGGACGCCTGCCCGCGCTCGGCCAGCTCATGGAGTTCTTCCCGCCGCACTGCGACCCCACCATCAATCTGTACGATCGCATCTACGCCATGCGCGGCGCCAAGGTCGAAGCCATCTGGGACGTCGCCGCCCGCGGCCGTGGCCAGTAATCCAGCGGTCCCTCAGTCGGAGAATGCGGCCAAGGATGTATCCCTCTCCCCCATCGGGGGAGAGGGCAGGGTGAGGGGGCAGGTCTCAGAATCGCTCAGAGCGGTGCCGTGGAAGGACCTGCTCCACCTCACCAGGCTCGAAGCCCTCCACGAGCTCTCGATCTCGGCCCCGTGGCTCGTCGCCTCGTGGATCGCCGCCAGCCGTGGGTGGCACGCCGTGGCCCTCGCGTGCTCCTTCATGTTCTTCCTCACCGGCCTTCGCCAGGTCCACAACGCCTATCACTACGCGCTCGGCGTGTCCCGCGCGACGCACGACTGGGTGATGCTCGCCCTGAGCGTCCTCATGCTGGGGTCGATGCACGCCGTCCAGATCAATCACCTGCGTCATCACCGCCACTGCATGGAGGCTGACGACATCGAGGCCATGAGCGCGCGCGAGCCGGCGTGGCGGGCCATTGCCGTGGGCCCGCTCTTTCCCTTGCGTCTGCACCGCAAGGCCCTCGCGGTGGCGACGCCTCGTCAGCGCCGATGGATCCTGCTCGAGCTGCTGGCCAACGCGGGGTGGATCGCGGTGGTCTTCTGGGTGCTTGAGCTGCGCTGGCTGCAGTATCACGTGGCTGCGATGGCGGCCGGCCAGTGCCTGACCTCGTTCTTCGCGGTGTGGACGGTGCATCACGATTGCGAGGAGGGAGGGCCGATCGCGCGGACGATCCGGGGGCGGGTGAAGGCCTTCATGAGCTACGCGATGTTCTTTCACCTCGAGCATCATCTGTTCCCGGCCGTGCCGACGCGCCGGCTTCCCATCCTGGCTGGACGTCTCGATGCCGTGACGCCGGAGCTGGGCGCCAAGCGAGTTTTTTGAAGCGGCGGCAGCCCATCGTCCGGCACGGTTGAGCGATGCTGTTTCTCGCGGCGCTTCTCATCGACGGCGCGCTCGCGGGCGCCGTCTATGCCCCGATCGCCCTCGCGTTCGTGGTCGTCTACAAGGCCTCCCGGATGATCAACTTCGCCCTGGGCGAGTGGATGATGGTCGGCACGAGACTGGTCGCGTCAGGGCTGCATGCCGGGTTCGGCCTGCTCGGCGCCGTGGGGGCCGCGTGCGCGGGCATGGCCGCGCTGGCCGTCGTCTTCAATCGAGTGGTCTTGCGTCACCTGGCCGGCCGCCCCGTCATCGCGTTGATCATGGTCACGCTCGGCCTGGGCGCATTCTTGCGGGCCTCCGGGGCCGTGCTCTTCAAGGGTCCGGGCTACATTCGCCTGCCCCTGCCCTCGGCGCCGCTGGATGTCCACGGGATATTCGTTCCCGTCGACAAGCTCGTGGCGGCGGGCATCGCGCTCGGGTGCGTGGCCCTCGTGAGCTGGATATTTCAGCGGAGCCGCATCGGGGTGGCCCTGCGGGCCATCGCGGACGATCCCCAGATCGCGACGTCCGTGGGCATCGACATCCACCGCTACTTCGCCATCACGTGGGTCATGGTGGGCATCTTGTCGGTCGTGGGCGGCACGCTGTGGGCGATCACCGTCGGGGGCGGGTTCGGCGTCGTCCTCGTCGGTCTCAAGGTGTTTCCCATCGTCATCGTGGGCGGCCTGGACAGCATCCTCGGCACGCTTCTCGGGGCCATCTTCATCGGAGTCCTCGAGAGCCTGACCAGCGGCTACGTCGATCCGCTCCTGGGGGCGGGGTTTGGCAGCATGGTTTCCTATCTCGTGCTCATCGTGGTGCTCTTCGTTCGCCCCTACGGGCTCCTGGGCAAGCCGCAGATCGAGCGCGTGTAGTCGGATTGTAAGACCTGACCCCTACTCGAGGAGGCGGCCGAAGATGCGGTCGCCGAGCTTGAAGCCTTCCTGCACGGTGGTACCCGCGCCCTCGGCGGCAGGGTTCGCCTCTCGCCACGCTCGCAGATGGTCTTCCGACCGGAAGAAGTTGATGGTCGTTCAGTAGTTGTCGGCGAGCCGGCATGCATCCTCGGCTCGCTTCCCGATCCAGAGCATGACGCCCTGTGCTTCGGGTCCGGGACCGCTGGGGGCGGCCGAGAACTCCACGGGCTCGTGACTGTGATGGCAGCGCGACCGGATCCGGATCGCCTGTCCGATCATCGGCGAGATGCCGAGTGCGTCCGTGGCGCAGCACGCGAAGCGCTCCGTGCCGTCCTGTAGCCGGATGACGAACGGCGTCGGGGAAGCCGTGAAGGGGTACGCGACGTCGATCTGACCATCGCGGACGCGGATCAGGTCGTCGGTGTCCAGCGCGCCAAGTGCCTGATGGATGACGGCGGCGGGGCTATCGGGGAAGACGGCGGCAATGTCCTCGACCGGGATGGGCCCGCCCCGATGGAGGAAGGCCCGAAGAACCTGCTTGAAGACCTGCGTCTCCCGGCCGGCGCGCCGGGCTTTCCAGCGGCCTTCCAGATCCAGGTCCATGAACTCGTCGGCGGTCTTGATCGTCAGGGTCGCCACTCGGGCCCTCCTCCCGGCTCTCTCGCCTGCTGCCATGATAGAGTCTCTGGCAATTCTGTTCCCGAGAAGTATCGCCACGGTGAGGTGACACGATGCTCAGCGCCGAAGACAATGAGCTGCTCACGCGGACGGGGCCGGGCACGGCCATGGGCGAGTTCTTCCGCCGCTTCTGGATGCCCGTGCTCCTGTCGCTGGAGCTGCCGGAGCCCGACGGCCCACCCGTCCGCGTCAAGATCATGGGCAAGGACCTGGTGGCCTTCCGCGACACCGACGGGCGGGTAGGGCTTCTGGATCCGCGCTGCCCGCATCGGGGCGCCAACCTCTTCTTCGGCCGCAACGAGAAGTGCGGGCTGCGCTGCGCATATCACGGGTGGAAGTACGATGTCACCGGGCGCTGCGTCGACATGCCCACCATGCCGCCGGAGAGCACGTTCCGCGACAGGATCCGCGCAGGCTCGTACCCCACACGCGAGTGGGGCGAGTTCGTCTGGGCCTACCTGGGCCCGGCCGGGCATGAGCCCGAGCTGCCCGGGCTGGAGTTCGCGCTCGTGCCGCCCGCCCACCGCTTCGTCTCCAAGAAGCTCCAGCAGTGCAACTGGGCCCAGGCCTGCGAGGGCGGGATCGACACGGCGCACTTCTCGTTTCTCCACATGCCCGTCAGCTCGTCGGACAGCGAGCGCGACGAGATCATGAGCCGGTCGTCGGCGGATCGGGACCGGACGCGCTGGATGCGGGACGACGCCATGCCCGAGTTCCAGGTCGTGCCCCACGATGCGGGCCTGGCCATCGGCGCCTCCCGGCGGGCCGACGGCAGCGGCCTCTACTGGCGCGTGAGCCAGTTCCTGCTGCCGAACCACGGGCTGGCGCCCAATGCCTTCGCGGGCGAGAACTATCACGGCCAGACCTGGGTGCCCATCACCGACGAGCTTTGCTGGGTGTACTGCTACACGTGGAACCCGGAGCGGCCGCTGACGGAGAGTGAGCGCCAGCGCCTCCGGGCCGGCCAGAGCGTGCACGCGGCGGTGGACGAGCGCTGGGTGCCCCTGCGCAACCGCGACAACGACTACCTCATCGATCGGGTCGACCAGAAGCTCCGCACGTTCACGGGCATCCGCGGCATCTCCGAGCAGGACGCGTGCATCCAGGACAGCCAGGGCTTCATCGCGGATCGCACCCGCGAGTATCTCGGCCCGACGGATGCGGCCATCGTGCAATTCCGCCGGCTCATGCTGCGTGGCGCGCGCGATCTGGGCAAGGGCGTCGAGCCGCCCGCGGCGCGCCAGGGCGCGGCCTACGCGGTGCGCTCGGGCAGCGCGCTCGCTGACCGGAGCGTGCCGTTCGCGGAGGTCATGATCGAGCGCTTGGGCGATCCCGTGGGGCGGGTGGACCACGCGCCCGTCGTGCCCAAGCCCGTGGCTTGACAGGGCCGAGGCCCAGCCCTAGGGTGTGACCGGTCACACTCGCGAATGGAAATGGCGATCGAGCCGAGAGAGGAAAAGGAGATCCCATGAGCGAAGACGAGGAAGTCTCGCGGTCGAAGAGCCATCGCCTGTCGCGGCGCACGCTGATGCGCCTCGGTCTGCTCGCCATTCCGGCGACGCAGGTGCCGCTCGGCTTCGTCCATCAGGCCGCCGCCCAGGGGACCAAGCTGGGCGCCAACCTCATCGGCAAGCTCGAGGGTGCCGAGGTAGTCACGGATCCCGCCCTCTTCCCCAAGAGCTTCAAGGAAGCCCCGCAGCTCGCCGAGCTGGTCAAGGCGGGCAAGCTTCCGCCCGTCCAGGAGCGGATCGGCCAGGATCCCCTCGTCGTCAAGCCGCTGCGCGAGATCGGGAAATACGGCGGCACGTGGCGGCGGGGTTTCACCGGCCCCTTCGACACCTCCAATGGCCACCGCGCCGCCCAGAACGACAAGCTGCTCTACTGGGATTACACGGGCACCAAGCTCGTGCCCAATATCGCCAAGGCCTGGGAGGTCAGCCCCGATGGCAAGACCACCACGCTCCAGCTCCGTCGCGGGATGAAATGGAGCGACGGCCATCCCTTCACGGCCGATGACTTCGTCTTCTGGTACCAGGATGTCTACCAGAACAAGGACCTGGTTCCCACGCCGCTGTCCGTGATGACCATCGGCGGCAAGCCCATCGCCATCGAGAAGATCGACGCGACCACGATCAGGTTCGTCTCGCCCGAGCCGTACTACGCGCTGCCCACCGTGCTCGCATCGGTATGGGGCATCGGCCATCATGCGCGATGGGGACGCGACGCCCTCGGCGGGTTCGCGCCCGCCCACTACATGAAGCAGTTCCATCCGAAGTATGCCTCGAAGGATGATCTCGCGAAGAAGGTGGCGGAGCTGAACTTCGATGGCTGGGTCACGATGTTCAAGAATCGCAACGACGCCTGTCGCAACGTGGACCTGCCCGTGGTGACACCCTGGAAGACCACCTCGCCCCTGACCACGCCCACCTGGATCCTCGAGCGGAATCCCTACAGCGTGTGGGTCGATACCGACGGCAACCAGCTTCCCTACATCGACCGGATCCGGATGACGCTCGGCGAGAACCTGGAGGTGATCAACCTGCGGGCGATCGCGGGCGAGTACGATTCCCAGGCCCGGCACATCGACATCAGCAAGCTGCCCGTGCTGCTCGAGAACCAGCAGAAAGGCGGGTACCGCGTCTACCTGGATCCCTCGGACCAGGGCGCGGACGTCGGATTGTTCTGCAACCAGACGTACGAGAAGGACCCGGAGATCGCAAAGTGGCTCAGCACCCGCGAGTTCCGGATCGCCCTGTCCCACGGCATCGACCGCGCGCAGATCAACGAGACTTTCCTGCTCGGGCTCGGCCAGACGGGCTCGGCCGCGCCCGGAGAGCGGACGCTCTACTTCCCGGGTCCGGAGTACAGGACCCTGCATACGGGCTATGACGTCAAGAAGGCCAACGAGATGCTCGACAAGCTCGGGCTCAGCAAGAAGGACAGTGAAGGATATCGCCTGCGGGCCGATGGCAAGGGCCGGCTGCGCCTTGCCCTGACCACGTACCTCGGGTTTCTCCCGTTCACGCGGATCGCCGAGATGATGACCGAGCAGTGGAAGAAGATCGGCATACGCGGTGAGGTCCAGGAGATGGAGCGGGGCTCGGCGGTGAAGCGGGTGCAAACCAACGAGCACCAGATCTACTTCGAGACCCAGTGGGGCGCCGACAACATCTACGGGCACTTCCCGTTCGTGTTTCCCGCCGAGGGCGGCAGCCCGATGGGGCCGCTCTACGGCTTGTGGTACTCGAGTGTCGGGGCCAAGGGGAAGATCCCGCCCCCGCGCATGCGGGAGCTCATGGACAAGTACCGCAAGTCCTTCAGCGTGAAGGATGCGGAGCGGACGCGGATGGCCAAGGAGGTGTGGAAGATCGCGCTGGACGAGATGTGGATGATCCCCATCGTCTCCAACTCGCCCGCCTCACAGGGGGTGCGGGTCATCAAGACCAACATGGGTAACATCCCGGAGCGGCTCTGGAACAGCGCAGTCAGCGACAATCCGCACGTCGCTCACACGGAGACCTGGTACTTCAAGTCCTAGACCACCCCTCACCCTGCCCTCTCCCCTGAGGGGAGAGGGCCGCAATTCGAGCCGAGACGCCCGCTTCGGGCGACGAGGCGAGGACCGAGTAGGTGAGGGGGCGATCCCGGCTACGTCGATACGTTGACGGTGACCGTCGTCTGCGCAGGAGGGCGGACGACGATGAAGCCGCGGCCATCCTCCCACCAGCCCGCGCCGTCCTGACTCGGCCCGCTCAGCTTCGGCAGCGGCCCATGGCCCTCGACGGTCACCGCCCGCGCGCCGTCGATCCGGAGCTGGATGAGGTAGCGGCGCCCTGCCGGCACCACCGAGCGGTCCCCGACGGGCTCGCCGATTCGCACCGTCACATCCTTCGGTCCGGCCACGCACTCGAAGCGCGTGAGCGCGTGGTGGCCTTCGCGATAGGCATTCGACCGGCCATCGTCCTCGTAGAGCTCGAAGCTGGTGGCGCCGTCCGGATAGATCAGCAAGGTGATCTCGTCGAGTGGCCGCTCGCCCGTGTGCTGGACGACAGGCCCCAGCGGCACGATGGCCCCCGCGCGCACGAGCAGGGGCAGCCGGTCGAGAGGGGCTTCGAGGGTGACGCCGCCCGGGCCTTCGTGGCGCGTGCCGCTCCAGAAATCGTACCAGCCGCCCGCGGGCAGGTAGACGGGCCATGCCGTGGCGCCCTCGCGCGTGACGGGCGCGACGAGCAGATCGTCGCCCCAGAGGAATTCGTGGCCGAGCTGCCAGACGCGGGGGTCGTCGGGGTAGTTGAGGACGAGCGGGCGCATGAGCGGGAGGCCGAGCGTGTGCGCGTGCCAGGCGAGCGTGTACGTGTAGGGCAGAAGCCGGTAGCGTAGCTCCGCGTAGTCGCGGCAGATCTTTTCCACCTGCGCGCCATGCGCCCACGGCACGTGCTCCCGCCACACCCAGCCGTGGGAGCGGAAGATGGGGCTGAAGGCGCCCAGCTGGAACCAGCGGGCATAGAGCTCGCCCGTTTCCGGCACCGGATGGAAGAAGCCGCCCACGTCCGTGCCCCAGTACGGCACGCCCGACAGGCCGGTATTGAGTCCCAGCGGGATCTGCGCATCGAGCGTCGCGAAGTCGTTGTTGATGTCGCCCGACCAGCACGTCGCGCCGAATCGCTGCATCCCCGCCGCCCCCGAGCGGCACAGCAGGAAGACGCGCTGGTCGGGCCGGTCGGCAGCCTCGCCGTCGGCGAAAGCCTCATGGCGGAGCCGGTCGTAGATGTTGTGGAGAAGGGTCCCGTCCCCGGCGTGGAGCTTCGCCGTCGCGGGCGGCCCCTCGCCGCCGTCGAGCCACCAGCCCGCGACCCCGAGCTGGGCGAGCTCGCGGTGGGCCGACCACCACCAGGCGCCGACGGCCGGGTTGGAGAAGTCGAGATAGCGCTGGCCCTCGCGATAATTGGCGGCCCGCCGCGGCTCCCCGCCCGATCGGCCGTAGCCTTCGTCTAGGAGATACCCGCTCGCCTCGGCCTCGGCAAAGAACGGCGAGTCCTCGTGGAGCACGGGGTACTCGTGGGTGATGATCTCGAAGTGCTGCCGCTTCGCCTCCTCGACCAGAGTGGGCGGATCCGGCCAGAGCGCCGGCTGAAAGCCGAGATGCCCCACCCCTCGATTCCAGCCCTGCGCTTCGCCGTACGTCGAGAGGTAGATGAGGCCGTCGCAGGGGATCCGCTTCTCGCGAATCGTGCGGGGGAGGCGGCGCAGCTCCTCCGTGTCCTCGAAGTGGCGCGTGGACTGGAGAAACCCCAGCGCCCAGCGGGGCGGAAGCGACGGCCGGCCGAGGAGCTCGGCGACTTCGAGCATGACGCTGCGTAGATCTTGGCCAATGAGGAAGTACCACACGAGCCGTCCGCCTTCGGCGGTGTAGGTGATCCGGACTCCGCCATCCGACCGGCCCACCGAGAGCATCGCATCGCTCGTGTTGTCGAAGAAGAGCGCGTAGCCGCGATTGGATACCAAGAGCGGGATGCCCATGTCCGACCCCGGCCCGTGCCCGATATGCGTGTTCCAGAGCTGGCGGGCGATACCGAGCCGGTCGAGCTGCAGCCCACCCTGGCCGAGGCCGTAGAAGTGCTGCTCGTCGGAGAACTCGAAGGTGGCGCGCACGCGCCGCCGCGCGGCCCCGAGCGATTCCGTGATCATGCCTCCCAGGGCGGTCTCGCGAAGCAGCCAGGCGCCCGCGGCGTCGAGAAAAGTCAGACGGACCGGGCTCGTGGCCGCCTCGACGCGCAGATCGCCGGTCGAGAGACGCACGCGTTCGCCGTCGATGACCTCGAATGGCACGGCGGCCCAGCTCCGCGGGCCGACATAGGATGGGCCGGCCGCGTCCCGTTCGTCCGCCAGCTCGACGCGCACGATGCGCGAGGTGCACACGGTGACCGTCACCGGCGAGGCGCCGTGGTCGAACCGCACGGTCGATCCGCTCCGCGTGAACCGGGATGGGACGGTATGGTCGGACATTGTTCTCCCTGGGCACTGGGTCAATTTGCTTCGCCATACTTCGTTCTCGGTCGCCTGCAACGCTCAACGTACATACAGGTACGCCTCGCGTTGCAGGCTCCCTCGGGCCTCGTCTGGCTCGCAACTTGCCCCAGTGCCGGCTCCAAAAAACGACCACTACCCCTTGCCGCGAGCCCAAGCAGCCGAGACGGCGCATCATAGCAGAGCCATGGCCGCTCGATTGACCGCCCAGTGACGATCTGGCAGGATCGGCGCCGTGAGCGCCCCTCTCGCCCCTCTCCATGGCCACCGCTGACCGACGCCCGCTGTCGATCGGCCGGCTCCACTTCGTCGATGGCCTGCGCGGCGTCGCCATCATCCTCATGGTCATCAACCACACGTCGCGCGACTGGATGGACGTGCAGATGGGATGGGCCCGCTATCATCTCGTCTACGGCAGCCTCATCTGGCCCGCCTCGATCTTTCTCTTTCTCGTGGGATTCTGTCTGCCCATCTCCTACTACCGCCGGGGAGAGAGCGAGGGGCTCCTGGGCGATCTGCGCAAGTACTTCCGGCGGGGGATTGGCATCATCGCCGCGGGGTACGTTCTCAACGTCATCATGCTCCCCCGCGGAGCTGTTCCGCCGGAGGAGCGCTTCTGGCATGGGGGAGTCCTGCAGACGATCGGGCTCAGCATCATCCTGCTCGGGCCGCTCGTGCCGGTGCTGCGGCGGCAATGGGCGCGCTGGATGCTGCTGGCCCTGGCCGTGCTCGTCTATCTCTCGTTCGGGTGGTCGCGCCCGGCCCTCGCGCGCTGGTGCGCGGCTCACCCCATCCTTGGCCTCGCGATTTTTGGCGACTTTCCACCCTGGCCGTGGCTGAGCGCGGCCCTGATCGGGCTCGTGCTCGGCTGGTGGTGGCTCGAGGCCCGGGCCCGCGGGCCAGAGGCGGAGAAGCGATACTTCGCGACGGCGGCCGTGGTCGGACTGATCTTTCTCCTCGCCTACGATGCCTGGGAGTTCTGGATCCCCACGAGCCCGCGCTTCGGCTTCCCGCGGGACTGGGGGCTGAACCACTACTGGACGCCCCGGGGCGTGACGACCTTCCTGATCATCGCGGGTGACGCGTGGCTGCTCGCCCTCTGTTACTGGCTCATGGAAGTGCGCCGCTGGCAGCTGCCCTGGCTCGTCACACTGGGGCAGACGGCGCTCGTGCTCTACTTCGTCCACCAGCTCATCGAGGAGACGCTGATCCACCGGATGCTCGGGCTGCGCTTCAACAACTGGATCCTCTACTGGTCGGCGAACATTGCGCTCATCGTGCTCTGCGTGTACATCGGCCGCCTCTGGCAGACCGTGAAGCCGCGCCTGCGCACGCTGGCCGGGCTGGCGCCCGCCTAGGGCTCCGGAAGGGGGCGGAGCCCCCTCCGAGCTATTTAGGGCTTGGGGATTCGCAGGGTCTTGCTGATCATGAGGGCGCCGGACAGGAGAAACAGCAACGCGATTCCGTGGAACGCGAGACCCGGCACCTCGACCAGATACAGGTTGCCGGTGTAGAACGCCAGCATGAGCAGGCCGAGCGGCACCACGCTGGTGGGAATCGGTGTGCCCTCGAAGTATTCCACCTTGCCCTTCTCGTTCGACAGGCTTTCCGCGGTCACGTTGTAGCGCGCGAGCCGGCTCAGCCCGCACATGGAGAAGAAGAGCAGGATCATCTGATCGAGTCGGGTGTTGACCCCGGCCGCGAAGGCGATAGCGGCGGGGGCGACGCCAAAAGAGATCACGTCCGCAAGCGAGTCCAGCTCGCGTCCCATGGGAGAAGCGGCGTGCCGCCAGCGGGCGATCCGGCCGTCGAGCACGTCGAAGATCAGGGCCAGGGGGACGAGCAAGGCCCCCAGGTACAGGTGCCGCGAGTCCTGCGTGCTGAGGAACTTCATGGCCTGGAAGATCGCGGTCACGCCACAGACGCCATTGGCCATGGTGAAGAGATCCGCCAGGTGGAAGCTGCGGATCATCGAGAAGTGCTTGCCGGCCGTGGTAGCCGCCATCATGGTCCCCCGATTCGATCTGTCAGTGATCGCGCTTGTCGGCGTCGCTCACCGTGAAGGTGATCAGGATCAGGATCGTGTAGTCATCTTGCTTGGCCAGCCCGACCCCCGTCGGCGTGCGCTCCAGGAACTTGTCGGTAGACCCGTCGAAGGCATAGATGGAGACCTCGGCCTGTCCCCGGTTGCGCGCTCGCTTGAAGAAGGCGATCTCTGGAGTGGGGATGTTGAGGACGGGGGCCTGGAAGGCTGGAATCCCGATGAACTTTTCATTCTTGTCGGTGCCCAGGACAGACACGAAGACGCGAAGCTTCAGCTCGGGCTTGGTGGTGGTCAGGTGCACGCGATGCGCTTCCAGCCAGGCCGCCACGAAGGCCTTGAAGAAGGCTTCGTTGCCGGACTGCAGATAGATATCCACCTCTACGTTCCGATCGACGAAGCGACTGATGTCGAGCCCGGCGAGCCCGCGCTCGAGAGAGCGCATCAGGAGCTGCTGGGTCACGCCGGCCGGCTGCGTCGGGGTCAGCTGGCTCGAGAATGCGCATCCGCCGAGGAGGCATGCCAGGATCACGATTCCGAGCTTCCCGCCCTTTGCCACGATGGAGACCTCCTGACCCGCTATGGCCTTGGCAATTGTCGTGCCGGAGTTCATGCGCCTGATTGGAAAGGGCTTGGCTGGCTCGCGCAGGTTCTCGGCCAGTAGAACTTACCGGTCCTGGGCCAATCCTCCCCATCAGGCGAGCGCGCGTGGGCGCGCTCCTGTTTGACGGGTTCCGACCGATCTGGCAGCATCGGCCCGACGACGTCGAAGGCGTGCGGTGGACCCGACGCTGCCAGGAGAGGAGGAGCGCCGCCATTGCCCGCGGTCAGCTCGTCAATCCCGATCGACAGAGCGCAGAGGTGTGAGGGGGAGGAGCCCATGGAGCTCTACGAGGTGATGCGTACCACCTTTTCCGCGCGCGAGTTCACCAGCGATCCGCTTCCCGACGAGACCCTGGTGAAGATACTGGACCATGCGCGCTTCGCCCCCAGCGGCGGCAACCGCCAGGGGTGGAAAGTCATCGTCGTCCGTGATCCCGGCACCAGGCGCGCCCTCGCCGATCTGAGCGGCATTGCCGCCAAGCGCTACACCGCCCAGGCGAAGAACGGCGAGAATCCGTGGAACACGATCGATCCTCCGGGCGTGGACGCCGCCACCATCGAGCGCACGCCGGCTCCCCCGCACCTGACGGAATCGATCGCCAAGGCGCCGGTGGTGCTGGTCATCGGCGTCGACCTCAAGGTCGTCGCTTCCACGGACCAGGAGCTGAAGCGCGTGGGCATCGTCAGCGGCGGGTCCATCTACCCCTTCGCCTGGAATGTCTTGATGGCCGCGCGCCATGAAGGCTTCGGCGGCACCATCACCACGCTCGCCGTCGCCCAGGAGGCGAAGATCCAGGAGCTGCTGGGCCTGCCCACGCACGTCGCCGTGTGCGCGGTCATGCCGCTCGGCCGCCCCGTCCGGCGCGTGACGAAGCTGAAGCGGAAGCCCGTGGAGGAGTTCGCGATGCGCGAGCGGTGGGGCGGGCCTCCGCTCGCTGGCTGACCGGCTCGCCCTAGGCGCCTCGCCGCGCGCGGTAGTGCGCCGCGATCAGGTCGGCCACGCACGCGGTGAGCCGCTGGGCGTAAGGGACGTGCAGGAACTCGTTGGGGCCATGGGCATTGGAGCCCGGGCCGCCCGTTCCCGTGATGAAGAACTGCGCGCGCGGGAAGCGCTCGCCCAGCATGGCCATGAACGGGATGGAGCCTCCCAGCCCCTTGAACATGGCGGGCCGGCCGAAATGACGCTCGGACGCGGCCTGCACCGCCTCGAGCAGCCAGGGCTCGGTGGCGGGCGCGTCCCAGCCCGGCGACGGCGTCGACGTCTCGCAGCGCACGCGGGCGCCGTAGGGCGGGTCGGTTTCGAGGATCTCCTTGAGGCGACGGGCTGCCCGCGCCGCGTCCAGCGTGGGCGGGATGCGAAGGGAGAGCTTGAGCGACGTCGAGGGCCGGAGGACATTGCCGCCGTCCCTGGGCGAGGGGAGGCCGGCCGCGCCGGTGATGGACAGGGCGGGCTCCCAGGTATTGGCGAGGAGGAGCGCCACGGGATCCTCCTGCGCGTAGCGCATGCCCTCGACGACGGGAAAGCGCTCGGCCAGCTCGCCGGTCAGGACGCCCACCACCGCTTTTGCCTCCGCCGCCCGCGCGGGCGGCACCTCGACGTGGAAATCCCGCACGAGCGCGCCGGAGCGCTCGTCCTCGACGCGCGAGAGGAGCTGGCGCGCGATGCGAAAGCTCGACGGCACGATGCCGCTGGCCGCCCCCGAGTGCACGCCTTCGGTCAGCACGTCCACGGTGAGGAGCGCGCTGATCACGCCGCGCAGCGAGGTCGTGCCCCAGAGCTGGTCGTAGTTCCCGCACCCGGAGTCGAGGCAGATCACGAGATCCGGCTCGCCGATCTTGGCCGCGCGGGCCTCCATGCAGGCGGGGAGATCGGGGCTGCCGCTCTCCTCGCTCGCTTCGATGAGCACGATGAGTCGCGCGTGCGGAGCGCCCGCCCGCTGCACGGCCTCGATGGCCGTGAGCGCGCAGAAGGCCGCGTAGCCGTCGTCCTGCGCGCCGCGGCCGTAGAGGCGATCGCCGCGTCGGACGGGCGTCCAGGGCCCGAGACCCTCGCCCCAGCCGATCATCTCCGGCTGCTTGTCGCAGTGACCGTAGAGCAGGACGGTCTCCGGCGAGGTTCCCGGCACCTCCATCAGGATCACGGGCGTGCGGCCGGGAAGCCGCACGGTCTCGATCGAGAGGCCCTCGATGGGCCGCCGCCGGCCCCATTCCTCGATGAGGGTGGCCGCCCTGTCGATGTGGCCGTGGCTCGACCAGTCAGGATCGAAGGCCGGCGACTTGGCGGGGATCTCGATGTAGCGGGTGAGGGCGGGAAGGACATCTTCCTCCCAGCGACGTTGAACAAAAGCCAGTGTCTCTCGGACGGGCAGCGGGCTCGTGGATGCGGGGCTCATGGTCGCCCACCGTAGCATTGGCACCGCCGGCTTGCAACGCACGGTGGGATTGACTTTGTCACGGCCCCGCCTGTATCAGGAGGATCGGGAGGAGACATCGTGGCCCCTGACGACGATCCGACCGCCGAGCAGTCGACGTGCTCGAACCGGGCGGCCTGGCGAGAAGTCGCTCGAAGAGCCGGCCGTGGGCATGGAATCCGGGAGACCTGATGGAGCTCAGGCGTGTCTGGACGGACACCGCTGCCGGACGGATGCACGCGCGAGTCGGGGGCGAGGGCGTCCACGGGCTGCCGGTTATACTCGTGCACGGGATGGTCATCTCGAGTCGTTACATGGTGCCGACGGCCGTCGAGCTCGCCGCGCTGTGCCCCGTGTACGCGATCGATCTTCCCGGCTATGGCGACAGCGCCAAGCCCCAAGCCGTCCTCCGTCTCCCGGAGCTCGCGGACGCATTGGCGGCCTGGATGGACGCGATGCGGTTCCCCGCCGCGCATCTCGTCGGCAACTCGTTCGGCTGCCAGGTCCTCGCGGAGTTCGCCCTGCGGCACGCCCATCGCGTGGACCGATTGGTCTTTCAGGGCCCGACGGTCGACCCGAAGGCCCGGACCGTGCGGCAACAGCTTGGCCGCCTGCTCCAGAATTCTTCGTCGGAAAAAACTGGGCTGGGCTGGATTACCGTGGTGGACTACGTGAAGGCGGGGATGCGGAGAATTCGCGCAACGATACGAATGGCGATAGAGGATCGTATCGAGGACAAGCTGCCAGGAATCACCGCGCCGACTCTCGTCGTGCGGGGCGGCAGGGATCCGCTCGTTCCTCAGGAGTGGGCGGAAGAAGTGGTCCGCCGACTCCCGAAGGGAGAGCTGAAGGTCCTCCCCGGCCTTGGACACACCATCAACTACACGGCGCCCAAGGAATTCGTGACCGCTTTGCGGCCGTTCCTGCACCTGTGAGCGGATGATGGCTCACGAGATCGAGTACCTGGCGGATTTCGATTCCGCCACCGGCATGCTCCGCGCTCTCGCCGCGTCTTTGCGAGGCGAGGGTCTCCCCCTCCTCGGCGCGATGCAGCGATCGAGGGCGCCGCTCATGAAGCTGGTGGCATCAGCGGTCAACCGCTTGCCCAAGTCGTTCCAGGAGCAAGTCTATATCGTGAGCGGCTGGATGGAGTCGGTGTCGCCGCGAAAGCTCGCGGCCGTCAGTGGCGACGAGGTGGCCACCTTCATGGCCGGCCTGTACCCGTCACGACAATATCCGGCCGTCGTGGTCGGCTCGTCCAACGGCGCCGCCGTCCATCTGTGGGCCGCCCTCGGCATCCCGTGGCTGCCCCAGACGTTTCTCGTGCCCGTGGGGCGCTCGGGCATTCCCCCGGACGAGCCCCGGGAGGAGATGCGCTGGGCCGAGCCGCATGCCGAGACGGTGCTGCGAGGGAACCCCGACCTCGAGCTTCATCACATGCAGGACCCCGTGCAGGATCGGTTGATGGTCCGTCGCATGAGCTACTTCCGTCTCAAGCGGCGGACCCTGGGCGAGGCCTATGAGCGCTTCCTGCGGGAGCGCCTCGCGCCTGGAGGGACCATCATCGTGATGGAATGCGGACTCCAGTGGCCGACGACTCGCCGGGGCGACCGGCACGTCTTCCAGTTCGGAGCGCTCGGGGGCGCCACCGCGGACGAGATGATGCATGGCGGCGACCGCGTGGAAGCCTATCTGCGTAACCACCGATCGCCGAGAAGACGATGGGAGCCGCCGCCCGCGGACGGGACGAGCCCCGAGGCCGAGTGGGGGTTCGCGCCCGCGCTGCGGGAGGACGTGGAGGGATTCGCGCGGCGCCACGGGTACCGGGTCCGGCGCGTCGTGTTCGAGCAGCCGGAGGACATGAGCCCGCTCGTGGCAGACCTGTATCGCTGGTGGTACGCGCGACTCGGCGCCGCGGACAATCGCCTCGTGGTCGACTCCTTCATCCTGATGGAGCCCTTTTGGACGATTCGCACTCGGTCCGTCCCATTCTGGATGGTCTTCAATACCGAAGGCTCGTGGCGCGCGCTGGAGGAATATCTCGACCAAGCGCCCCCCTTTGACGAGCTGCTCATCACCCTGTTCTCGCATGGCGTCGATTCGATCGGGCTGGTGCCGATTCGGGAGTGGCGTCGCCTCTTCTCTCGAGCCCGCACGCGGGCGGACTTCATCGGCGTCGACGAGGCGGCCTACCCTCGCGACTTCGCGGTCTTCGTGCGGTACCACTTTGATTTCCTGCGCAAGATATCCGCGCGCCATCCGAGCCCGCCGGCGCTGACCATCAACGAGCTGGACGAGTTTCTGCGCCAGACGCACGGCCGCTATCGGGTGGCGTGGCAGGACTGATGGGGAGGCCTCGTGACCACCGACTCGCCGTCGTATCGCCCGTACGGCTTCGAGACGACCACAGCGGGCGAGTGGCGCGAGGGCACGCCGATCACGTGGACCTTCTATGTCGAGGACGGGCCCTTCTCCATCGAGAACTACCATCTCGAGGTGGCGACGCACGAGGAGAAGCTCCGGTCGGCGGGGTTCCGGCAGATTCGCTGGCATCCGCCGCAACTTTCCCCGGAAGGCGAGGCCGCCTTTGGACGCGCGTTCTGGAACGCCCTGCTCGACGACTCTCCGATCACTTTTCTCGGATGCACGAAATGGCGCCCCGACCCAGTAGACTGTGACCGTGCTCGAGATCACGCTCGTCCTGCTCGCCGTGGTGTCGGTCGGGCTCGTCGGTGTGCTCGTCACGGTGTTGACGCCTCCGCTCGTCACGGTGGTCGCCATGGCCACCATGTGTCTCGGCCTCGTGGTGGGCGTGCCGACCGGATTCTGGTATCACGTGATCCTCTACCGTGTGGTGTCGCCCAAGGTCCGGCTGCCGCGCCGGTGGTGGATGTCTCCTTCCGTGCTGCACATCCATCTGACCGATGTCGAGCGACGGCGGATCAATTTGTGGTATCGGCTGGGCGGGGTGGGATTCGTGCTCTCCGTTGCTGGCGGGCTGGCCGCCATCGCGGGGCTGCTTCTCGGCGCGAGATCTTGAGTTCCAGGCTCGCAATGGCGATCAGACGATACTGGCCGAAGGTCAAGAAGAACCCTTCCGGGTTGTTCTTGACGGTCGTCACTTGGGCCATCAGGGCAGCCCGCGACCTCATCCTGAACATCGCCGGGGCGTGCTTCTCGTGCTCTTCCGAGTCGCCGTGATCTACCAGGTCTTCGCCAAGGGACGTGAGTTCCTGAAACAGGACCAACCCACCTCCGTGCGGAAGGCCGCCTGAGGAAGCAGGGCAGTCGCGTCGTGAGGCGCTCAGGCGAGCGTCGGCGCTGGCTCGGAGGGGCGGACCGAAGCCTCCCAGTATTCCTGGAACACCTCCCAGACCTCGGCGGGGCTTCGCGTCTGGAAGATGCGCGCGCGGCAGTCCGTCGCGTGGGCGAGCCCCTCCGTGTACCAGGCGAGGTGCTTCTTCATCTGCGAGAAGGCCTGCCGCTCCCCACCATGCTCCTGGAGCAGAGCCATGTGCCGGCGGATGACGCGGTCTTTATGCGCGCGCTGGCCCTCGGCGGAGAGGACATCGAAGCCCTCGTCGAAGATCCATGGGCTGCCCAGGGCGCCCCGGCCGATCATCACGGACTGGCAGCCCGTCTCGGCGACCATGCGCCGCGCCTCCGCCGTGGAGTGGACGTCGCCGTTGCCCGTGACGGGGATGCGCACGGCCTGCACGACCTCCGCGATGATCGTCCACGGCGCCTTGCCCGTGAAGCGCTGCGAGCGCGTGCGCGGATGCACGGTGATCGCGTCGATGCCCTCCCCCTCGGCCATGCGCGCGACCTCGACGGCGTTGAGGTGCTCGTCGTCCCAGCCGCCGCGGATCTTGATGGTGAAGGGGACGGCGATGCTCTGGCGCATGGCGCGGAGTAGCCGCGCGGTGGCCGCCACGTCCTTCATGAGGGCGGCGCCCTTGCCCTTGCTCGTGATCTTGGGCATGGGACAGCCCATGTTGAGGTCGACGATGTCGGCGCCGAGCTCCTCGCAGCGAAGGGCTGCGCGCACCAGGGCCTGCGGGTCCTTGCCCAGGAGCTGCATGGCGAGCGGGCGCTCCTGGGGGAAGTACGCAGCCATGTCGTGCGAGCGCGGCGTCTCCATCAGGAGGGCGAAGGCGTCGATCTCCTCCGTGGTGGTGAGCCCGCTGCCGCATTCCTTGGCGACGAGCCGGAACGGCGCATTGCTGATGGCGGCCATGGGCGCCAGGCGGCAGAGCTCGGAGATCTCGACGGAGCCGATCTTCATGCTGGATCCGGGCTCAGGCCCGGCCCAGCAACTATACACCGTCGGCAAGGACGGACGGCCTAGTCCCCTCCGAGCTATTTAGCGTTCCCTCACCACTGGGTTCCGCAGCACGCCGATGTCCGTGATCTCCACCTCGACCACGTCGCCATCCTTCATGTTTTCCGTGGCGCCGTCCGTGCCCATCCACAGCACGTCACCCGGGTAGAGGGTCAGGTACTGGCTCATGCGGCTGATGAACTGGCGCACGCCGAAGAGGGCGTCCTTGACGGCGTAGGAGAACATCTCCCGGCCATTGAGCCGGATGGTGACGCGGAGATCGTCGGGATCGAGCCCGGTGACGATCCAGGGGCCCATGGGCTTGAAGGTATCGGTGTTCTTGCCCCGCCAGAGCGTCCGGTCGCCCCGCTGCCAGGTCCGCTCGCTGACGTCATTGCCGATGGTGTAGCCGAAGACGTAGTCGAGGGCCTCGGCTTCCGAGACGCGCTTGCATCGCTTGCCGATCACCGCCACCAGCTCCCCTTCGTACTGGACCTGCTCCGTCGCGTCCTTGGGGATGACGATGGGCTCGTCCGCAGCCACCAGCGCATTGTTGGCGCGGTAGCCGACGTCGGCGTGCGGGGGGAACTCCGGCTTCACGCCCCGGCGGGTGGCCATCTCGGTCACGTGCTCCCGGTAGTTGACCCCGGCGGCATAGAAGGTGGGAGGAATGACGGGCACGAGCAGCTTGACCTGGCTCAGGGGAAAGGTCGTCGATGTCCGGGCATGATCGTCGAAGGGGCTTCCCGTGACTTCAGTCACGGCGTTCTTCTCGATGACCCCATAAGCGATCTTGCTTCCCGATTGAAACCGACACCATCTCATGGCCGAAGCCTCCTCAGGTCTGGAGATCGCCCACGGCCGTGGCCAGGGCCTCGAGCTCGGCGCGCCACGACGTCGGCGCGACCACCGGACGGAGGACGAACTTGGAGAAGCCCACGGCGATGAACTGCTCGACGAGCTTGCGCAGAGCGGGCAGGCCCACCGGCGTCAGCTCGAGCGCCCGGGGACGGCGGGCGGCCATCGTGCGCGCGGTGGCGGGGTCGATGGGCGCGCCGGCGTACCCGATGCTCACCCCGAAGTGCTCGCCGCTGATCGAGCGACCGGCGCGCGCCGCCGCTTCTTCGATCACGACGCGTCCCGCCGCCGCCTCCTCGGGCGTGCACAGCGAGGGCAGCCACCCATCCGACAATCGCCCGCAGCGCTCGAGGGCGGCCGGTACCGTGCCGCCCAGCCACACTTCGAGCGGCTCCTGCACGGGCAAGGGCGAGAGCTTGACGTCACGGAAGCGGCCGGCCACGCCGTCATGGCTCACCGTCTCGCCGGCCCACAGGCGCCGCAGCAACGGAAGCGCCTCGTCGATGACGGCGCCGCGCTGCTTGGGGTCGACGCCGATGGCGTCGCGCTCGGGCGCGTAGGTGAGCCCGGGCACCAGGGTGACGAGGAGCCGCCCCTTGCTCAGCACGTCCAGGCTGGCGAGCTGCTTGGCGAGCCGCAGGACATTGCGTCCCGGCAGCAGCATGGTCGTCCCGAGCTTCAAGCGCGGATTCCTCGCGGCCGCCCAGGAGAGGCCCACCACGGGATCGAGCACGGGGCCGGTCAGCACTTCCGAGAGCCACAAGGAGTCGAACCCGAGCTCATCGAGACCCATGACGAGCTCGGGCAGCGCCTCCGCCATGGAGGTCGCGCCTCCGGCGCCGACGCCGATGCGTATCTTCATACCGGATCCCGCCGGGGCTCGATCCTCGCCATTCTCCCCTCCTCGTCCAGAGTCAGATCCATCCGGTGCACGCGAGCGATTCTACCGCGTCCGTGAGCCGGGCGCGCGCGCGTCTCCTCGAGCGGCCGGCCGGAGCGGGTCGTTATCCTCTTGTGGAGAGGCGTGGATTCGGGCGGGGGTTGCCTGCTAAGATGCGGACGAGCTCGCACCGATCGTAAAAACGGAGGCGCCGATGGTACCCGCGCTCATTCTCTCGTCCGACTCTCACGTGTTCGAGCCGCCCGATCTGTGGACGACCCGCATCGACGCGGCCTTTCGCGATCGCGCGCCCCGGATGCGGCGGATCGATGGCGTCGATCAGCTCGTGGTGGAAGGGCAGCAGGCCGTGTCCGGCATCGGGCTCATTTCCAATGCCGGAGCTCGGTTCGAGGCGCCCGAGACCATCTCCTCCCACGGTCGTTTCGAAGACGTCCCCCGAGGAGGATATGACCCCGGGCAGCACCTCAAGGACATGCAGCTCGACGGGGTCGCGGGCGAGGTGCTGTATCCATCGCAGGGTCTGTTCTACTTCAAGGTGACGGATTCACCGCTCATGTCCGCGATCTTTCGCGCCTAC
>DASQAK010000237.1:0-43239 GCA_035635755.1 Candidatus Methylomirabilota bacterium
ACTCGACGCCGCTTCCAGCTGCGCGGCCAGGGCTCCGCCCGCCGCGTCATTGATCGCCGCGACCAGGGCGGGCGCGGCCGCGATGGCGCAGGCCACGATCTGCGGTCGCGCCAGCGGAGCGAGGGCGACCGCTGCGCTCACGATGGCCGGCACCACTCCCGGCTGCTCGGGTGCGGGCACGGCCCGGATGGCCGCGCAGGCCACCGACGGCGCAAACGGCGTGCGATCGGGCACGACGAGGGCGGCAATGGCGGAGGTGACGACGCTCGGGGCCAGGGCCCGGCGATCCGCGGGCTGAAGAATGCCCACGACGGCGGCCACGATGGGAGCGGCGTCTTCGGACCGGCCGGCCGCGACCGCCTGTGCCGTGGCCTGGGGTGCGCCTGCGGGATTTGCCTCGACCGAACGGACCACCTCGGCCGTCGACAGGGGAGCCGCGGGCGCCGGTGGCTGGGCCCCCGCGGTGGCGAACGACCAAGCGGCCAGGGTCAGGATGAGCCCGGCAACCGTGCGACCTCGGAGACCGATGGCGATGATGCCCATGGCTAACGCGGGCCCGTGGGGCGCGCCAGGAAGCGCGGGCGCAGTCGCGCGAGGGCGGGGTTGGCGGCGGGGCGCCGCTCGGCCCGCTCGAGATCCGCGAGCACGCCGGGCAGATCGCGGAGACGCTCGATCACGGCGTCGGGAGTATAGCGCGATGCCCAGCCCTGGCCCGGCGCGAGCTGGACCACCCGCAGGCCCGCCGCGCGGGCGCCCTCGACGTCCAGGATGGGATCGTCGCCGACGTGCACGACTTCCTTGCGGTCCATGCCGAGGCGCTCGAGGGCGATGTCGAAGATCGCCGGATCGGGCTTGCGCACCCCGCACTCGTCCGAGAACACCGTGGCCGCGAAGCGATCGAGCACGCCCTGGCGCTTCAGGATGGTGCGGAGGACCTCGCCGGGTGTGCGCAGCGTGTTCGAGACGAGTCCCACCACGATGTCACGGTCGCGAAGCGCCTCGAGCACCCTCGCGGCTCCCTCGTCGAGTGTGGGAGGCGCCAGGAGGGCGGGGCTCGAGTACGCGGTGGTGAGCGCGATGATCGCCTCGGAGCCCACGCGTCCGGGCAGCGCGGGATCCACGGCCTGGAGGAGGAGCGTGACGTGCCGCTCCACGGGGACGTCGCGCCATCTGCGCCAGATGCGCGCGAGATGACGACCTGACTCGCCGTAGGCGCGCGCGAGGTCGGCCGCGGGCACGCGGAAGCCGAAGCGCAACAGCGTGGTCTCGAGTCCTGCCAATCGCTCGCGGCGATATCGCTCGTCGGTCGAAGGACTGTCGACAACGACGGTGCCCCAGAGATCGATCGTCACCGCTTTGATCATGTGGTCTGCGTGTCCTCCGCTTCCATGGCGCAGATGTTGCACTTCACATGCCACGACTGAGCCATGGGAAAGCCCGGTTGCGGACACCACAACCCTTCACCGCTCGACGATGAACGGGTCTTGCGGACTGGACCTCAGAGGTTAGCACCTCGGGTCCGAAACGGTGGCTAGATGGCCATGAGAGAAGTGGAAATCAATGAAGGGGCTCCGGGGGCTGAGATGGCGCCTTCCTGGCCTCTCTGGCCCATCAATCTGGAGGGTTTCTGGGCTGCCGGCGAGCCGTCAAACGAGCCTTTAGAGCTCGATACTACAAATTTTGGAGATCGACAGGACCAGCCGGAAAAGCCGAAATCTGGCAGAAGCCTGACGCCCACGGGTAACCCCTCCTTAATATGCCGTCTGTCCGCAGACCCTTCCGTAGATTAGGTTTCGAATGAAGTCCGAGGATCCTTCCGCCTTCTCACCTCGTCCTCGCTGATCGGAGCCCCTCGTCATGTGCGGCATCGCTGGCCTGATGAGACTGGACGGGCGCGTGACGGTAGAAGACGTCGGCGCGGTGCTCCGGATGCTG
Organism: Candidatus Methylomirabilota bacterium; assembly: GCA_035635755.1. Lineage (GTDB taxonomy): Bacteria > Methylomirabilota > Methylomirabilia > Rokubacteriales > CSP1-6 > AR37. The sequence goes on from DASQAK010000237.1 coordinate 1,936, forward strand.
GACGCTCAGAGGCATCGAGGTCCCGATGACTGGGGCCTGCTGATTCCCGACTCTGCGGCGCGGGGCGGAGAGCTGAGGGCGCTCCTCGGCCAACTCGATCCCGCCCACGTGATGACCTATCCCGTCGAGAGCTCTGGGCCAGCGATAGTCCTGGGAGTCCGCCGTCTCGCCATCCTCGATCGCTCGCCGCGCGGCCGCATGCCCATGGGCTCAGCCGACAGGCGCGGGTGGCTCGCCTACAACGGAGAGACGTACAACTATCGCGAGCTGCGCGCCGAGCTCGGCCCCGCCGAGAGCTTCAGCTCGGGGAGCGACACCGAGGTGCTGCTCCGCGCCTTCGACACGTGGGGAGAGGCGGCGCTCGCCCGGCTGCGAGGCATGTTCGGGCTCGCGTATTTTCAGACGGCGCCCGCGCCCACGCTCCTCCTCGCCCGCGACCGGTTCGGCATCAAGCCGCTCTACTGGCATGAGGACCGCCGGCGCGTGCTCTTCGCCTCCGAGGTCGCGGCCATCGTCCGCGGCGGTCTGGTGCCCGACGAGGCCAGCGGCGAAGCCTTCGCGCGCTTTCTCGAGTGGGGAAGCGTGCCGTCGCCCCTGACCACGGTCAAGGACGTGCGCGCCCTCCCCCCCGGGCACATCCTGAAGATCAGCTCCAGCGGCGCTCGCGCCGAGCGCTACTGGGATCTCGGCGGCGCCGTGGAGACCGCGCGGCGGACGGCGCCCCGGGCGGCCGCGGAGGCGGTCGCCGAGACGCGCGAGCGGCTCGAAGAGTCGGTGCGCCTGCACCTCGTCAGCGACGTGCCCCTGGGCGTCTTCCTCTCGGGAGGCATCGACTCGTCCGCGCTCGCGGCGCTGGCCGCGAAAGGCCGGTCGCAGCCGCTGACCACGCTCTCCGTGGCCTTCGAGGAGCGGGCTCTCTCGGAAGCGGCGTATGCCCGGCGCATGGCAGCGCGGGTCGGCGCCGACCACCACGAGGTGCTGCTGCGCGCGCCCGAGGTCTTCGCCGACCTGGGCGCTTTCTTCGGGGCCATGGACCAGCCCACGGTCGATGGGCTCAATACTTGGTGCATCGCCCGCGCGGCTCGGGAAGCCGGGCTCACGGTGGTGCTCTCGGGCCTCGGGGGCGACGAGGTCTTCTGGGGCTACGATCATCTCCGGCACACGGCCGGGCTCGGACTCGCGCGCGCCGTGATGGCCGTGCTGCCCGCGGCCGTCCGTCACGGAGTGACGGGGCTCGGGCCGATGGCCGGGGCCCTGCTGGCGCGACCGGGGCTCGATCGGCTCGCCGCCCTCGAGGCGCCGACGCCCCCGGGCGTCTACCATCTCGTTCGTGGTCTCTTCCCGCGCGCCATCGTGAGGGATCTCCTCGGCGCCTCGGAGGGAGACCTCGAGGCGACGCCCGCGCTCACCAGGGACGCGCGTGCGGGAGCAGGGAACCTGCGCGAGGCCCTGACGCGGCTCGAATTCAGCCACTACCTCGGCGACCAGCTCCTGCGCGACACCGACGTCATGGGCATGGCGCATTCCATCGAGGCGCGGGTGCCCTATCTCGACCACCGACTCGTCGAGACCGTGCTCGGTCTGCCCGCCTCGCTCAAGCTGGACCGCGCGCGTCCGAAGCCGCTCCTCCTGGACGCTCTCGGCGATCGCCTCCCCCGAGAGATCTGGGATCGCCCGAAGATGGGCTTCACCTTTCCCATGGCCGCGTGGATGCGCGCGCGGGCCGCCGAGCTGGAGCGCCTCTGCCTCGAGGACAAGCGCCTGCAGCGGCCCGCGGTCGAAGCGGTGTGGCGTGCCTTCGCGGCCGGCCGCAGCCACTGGTCGCGGCCCTGGGCCCTCCTCGTGCTCGCGCGCTTCGGGTCCGATCGACCCGAGAGGCTCGCCGCATGAGCGTGATGCTTGGACGAGACGCGGGAGCCGGAGTGCCCTGGGTCGTCATCGATCCCACTTCGAGCCGCCCTCTCGTCGAGGTCCGCGAGCTCTGGCACTACCGTGACCTGCTCTACTTCCTGACCTGGCGCGACATCTCGGTGCGCTACAAGCAGACCGTCCTGGGCTTCCTCTGGGCGATCCTTCAGCCTTTTCTCACCATGGTCGTGTTCGCGATCTTCCTCGGCCGGCTCGCCGGCATGCCGAGCGACGGCGTGCCCTATCCGGTCTTCTCCTATCTCGGGCTCTTGCCCTGGACATACTTCTCGGGCGCGGTCACCCGGGCGGGGACGAGCGTGGTCGGCAATGCGCATCTCCTCACGCGCGTGTACTTCCCGCGCGTGCTCGTGCCGCTGTCGGCGACCCTGTCCGCCCTCGTGGACTTCGCCATCGCCTCCCTCGTCCTCGGCGGCCTCATGGCCTGGTACGGCATCGTGCCGGCGCGCACCGCGGTCCTCCTGCTCCCCCTCGCCGCGCTCACCGCCCTCGCGGCCACCGGGATCGGCATGTGGCTCGCCGCCCTCAATGTCCGCTACCGGGACGTGCAGTACGCGATCCCGTTCCTCATGCAGCTCTGGATGTTCGCCACCCCGGTGGTCTATCCGACGAGCCTCGTGCCCGCGGGCTGGCAGCCGCTCTTTGCCCTCAATCCCATGACGGGAATCATCGACGCGTACCGGGCGGCGGTGCTGGGGACGGCGCTCGACTGGCCGAGCCTCGGCATCTCGGCCCTGAGCGCCGCGGTGCTCGCCGCCCTCGGGGCCTGGCAGTTCCACCGCATGGAACAGAGCTTCGCGGACCAGGTCTAGCCATGAGCGCGCTCGCCATCCGTGTCCAGGGGCTCTCGAAGCGCTATCGCATCGGGGGCGCCGCGCCTGGTCCCGGCCATCTCCGCGAAGCCCTCATGGACATCCTCGCGGCGCCCTTCCGGCGATTCGGCCGGCCCCGTGCCGCCGCCGACGATTTCTGGGCGCTTCGCGACGTCTCCTTCGACGTGCAGCGGGGTGAGGTGCTCGGCATCATCGGACGCAACGGGGCCGGGAAGAGCACGGCGCTGAAGATCATGTCCCGGATCACCCCGCCCACCGCCGGCCGGGTCGAGCTGTACGGACGGATCGGCAGCCTCCTCGAAGTCGGAACGGGCTTTCACGGCGACCTCACGGGGCGCGAGAACATCTACCTGAACGGCACCATCCTCGGGATGCGCAAGTGGGAAATCGACCGGAAGTTCGACGAGATCGTGGCCTTCGCGGGCGTGGAGGCCTTCATCGACACGCCGGTCAAGCGCTACTCGAGCGGCATGTACATGCGGCTGGCCTTCGCGGTGGCCGCGCACCTCGACACGGAGATCCTCCTTGTCGACGAGGTCCTCGCCGTGGGCGACCTCGAATTCCAGCGAAAGTGCCTGGGCAAGATGGACGAGGTCGCCCGCACCGGCCGCACCGTCCTGTTCGTGAGCCACAACATGGCCGTCATGCGGCGGCTCTGCGGAAGGGGCATCCTGCTCGATCGCGGACGGGTGATCGCAAATGGAACGATGGATACCGTCGCGGACCTCTACGTGCGGCCGGATCCCGCGGGCGAGGCTGGAGCCCGCTTCGATCCCCGCGACCGGCATGGGGTCGGCTGGGCCCAGGTCACCGACGCGCGCATCGTGGACGACCAGGGTGGCCCCGCCAAGGGGATTCCGTGCGACGCGGACCTGCTCATTGAACTCTCGATCGAGGTCACCGACGGCATGCCCGCGGGCACCAGTCTCCGCGGGCTCGTCGTCGAGCTCATCGTCTGCTCCGACGACGGGCAGCCCCTGCTGAGCCTGATGAACGTGGACGACACCGGCGTCGCGCTGCCCGATGCCAGGAGCTGCCGGGTGCTCGTCCGCCTGCCGGGGCCGACCTTCGTGCCCGGGCGATACCGGATCAACACCTTCGTGGGCGTTCCCTTCCTCCAGCACGTGGACGAGATCTCCGGCGCCCTCACCTTCGAGGTGGGGCCGCCCGCAGCGCCGTGGCGTCCGTACGAGCTGTACACGGGGCGAGGGCTCTTCTGCCGCAAGGCGGAGTGGAGCTGCCTTCAGCCGGCCGCCGCCGCTCTGCGGTGGGACGCGACGGGCGCATGAGCCCACGCAACGCCTGGAAGGGCGCCCGTCGGATGGCGGGCCGCGCCAAGCGGCGGCTCTTCCCGACCCCCGCGATGGCGGCGTGGCGGCAGGCGTGCCGCGAGGCGGAGCGCGTCCCCCGCTACACACCGGGGCGCATCCGGCTCATGGGCTATGACCTCGGGTACACGGATCTCCTGACCACCTGCCCGCAGTGGGAGGACCTCTTCGTCAGGCAGACGCTCAGGTTCGAGACGGGCAATGCCGCGCCGCGCATCCTCGACTGCGGCGCCAACATCGGCCTGGCCACGCTCTACTTCAAGCGGGCCCACCCGCAGGCGCGCATCACGGCCTTCGAGGCCGATCCGTCCATCTACCGGGTCATGGTGGAGAACCTTCAGCGGAACCGCGTGGCCGACGTCGAGACCGTGCAGGCGGCCGTGTGGAACAAGACCGGGGAGATCGAGTTCCACAGCGAAGGCGCGGACTCCGGGGCGATCGCGACCCGGGCCCACCGCGAGAGCGGGGCAACCCGGCCCGTGCCGAGCCTGCGCCTGCGGGACGTGCTGGACGACGAGCCCGTGGATCTGCTGAAGCTCGACATCGAAGGCGCCGAAGGCGCCGTGCTCGACGACTGCCGCGGCGCCCTCGGCAACGTGCGCGCGCTCGCTCTCGATCTGCACGAGTTCGACCCCGCGCATCGCCAGACCGGCGAGGTGCTCGATCTCCTCGCCGCCGAGGGATTCACCTACGCGCTCGACGAACTGGTGCCTCTGCCCTGGCGCCCGCCCGTGGCCGGCGCGAACACGCCGTTTCCTGCGCGCGCCCTGTGCTGGGCGGTGCTCGTGCGCGCCTGGAGGGCCTGATCGTGAGCGCCCCGGCCAGCGCGGTGTGGGTGTTGCCCGACAAGCTCGGGGGCGTGGCGGTGAACGTCGCCGACGTGCTCGCCCATCGCTCAGGAAACGGGATGCCCCAGCACGTCGTGCTCACCGACAACCGCCTGAGCGACGACATACGGTACCAGGAACGGATGCCCGCGGATGGCGAGCACCGCGTGCAGTACGCGCTCCCCACGGAAAATCTCTTCTCCGTGCTGCGCCGGCTCGCCGGCGCCGTGCCACCCGGGCCCGGCGTTCTCGTCGCCAACGACTGGCTCGAGCTCGCCATGCTGTCGATCCACGATCCCGGGCGGACTGTCATCTTCATCCTGCACGGCGACTACGAGTACTACTACGACCTCGCCGTGATGCATGAGCCGTTGATCTCCGCCTTCGTCGCGCTCACGCGGATCGGCCACGAGCAGCTCATCCGGCGGCTCCCCCACCGACGGGAGGCGATCTTTCATCAGCCCTTCGGCGTCCCCCGGGCCGCCCGCCTCCGGTCCGCCGCCTCGGGCTCCCCCCGGCTTCTCTTCGTCGGCCGCCTGGAGCGCGCCAAGGGAGCCCATCTCCTCTCCGGAATCGATGAGGCCCTCCACCGCGCCGGCATCGTCGCGCGCTGGACCGTGGTGGGCGACGGCGCCGGCCTCGCCGAGTCGCAGGCGGGCTGGATCGAGCCCGCCAGGGTGCGGTGGCTCGGCGTGCAGACGAACGCCCAAGTGCTCAGTCTCTACCCTGACCACGATCTCCTCGTTCTGCCGAGCAGCGCCGAGGGTCTGCCGCGGGTGGTGCTGGAAGCGATGTCGGCGGGGGTCGTTCCCGTGGCCAGCGATCTGCCGTGCGGGATCCGCGACATCGTGGAGCACGGCCGCACCGGCTTCTTGCCCCGGCCGGGGGACGTGGCGGCCTTCGCCGCGGCCATCGGCCGGGCCGTCTCGGATCGGCGGCGCTTCGAGGAGATGAGCGGGGCCGCCCAGGAGGCGGTGGACGAGCGGTTCGACGCGCGACGGCGCGCGGGCGATTTCGAGGCGCTCCTCGCCCAGTGGCCCAGACTGTCCCGTCCTCGCCCCGAAAGGGTGGTCCTGCGCTACGGGAGCCGTCTCGATCAGCCCTGGCTCCCGAATGCCCTCGTGAAGACGCTGCGGGCGGTCCGCGGAATCCGCCAGCCGGCGCAGGCGCGATGATGCCTATTCGACCTGCGGGCCGCGGCCGCATCCTCGAAATGGACGGGCTGAGGGCGCTCGCCATCGGCGCCGTGATGGTCGAGCATTTCGCGGGAGGGCCCATTCGCCACATCCTCCCGTGGGGCGCCTTCGGTGTGCAGCCCTTCTTCGCCCTGAGCGGCTTCCTCATCACCAGCCTGCTCCTGGAGGCTCGGCGGCGCATGGACGAGGGAGGCGGTCTCGCCCAGGCCGTGCAGAGGTTCCTGGCGGGGCGCACGCTCAGGATCTTTCCCGTCTACTACCTCACGCTCGCCCTCACCGCGCTGCTGGGCGTCCAGGAGATCCGCGCGTACTTTCCGTGGTTCTTCTTCTACTCCTCGAACTTCCTGTTCGCCCGCGAAGCGATGTGGAGGGGACCCGGCTCGCACTTCTGGTCGCTCGCCGTCGAGGAGCAGTTCTACCTCTTCTGGCCCTGGGTCATCCTGCTCAGCCCGAGGCGCCTCCTGAGCCGGCTGGTGTGCGGCATGATCGCCATCGGTCCGCTCTCCCGCCTGATCGTCCACGCGATGGGGCTGTCCGACGTCGCGGTCCTCGTGCTGCCCATGTGCAACCTCGACGTGCTCGGCATGGGCGCCCTTCTCGCCATCGTTGACGAGCGCGACGGCAAGAAGCTGGCCCGGTGGGGCGCCCTGATCGGGACGCCCATCTCGGTGGTGCTGCTCGTGCTTCACGCCAAGGGCATGGCGCCCACCCTCGTCGTGGTCACGCTGTCCCTCGTCCTGTCGGCCGTCTGGCTGGCCGTCATTCGATGGGCGGTATCGGAGGGCGACGGCCTGATCCGGCGGGCGATCACGGCAGCGCCCCTGACCTACCTCGGTCGGATCAGCTACGGCGTGTACGTGTACCACCTGTTCATGCCGCTCCTGCTCTGGAACTGCCTCGGCCTGTACGACACGGTGGGAGGCGTGCCGGGACTGGCCTTCGCGCTCCTCGTCGCCTCCTCCGTGGCCGCGGGCTCTCTCTCGTGGCACTTCTTCGAGCGGCCGCTCAGCCGCCTCCCGAAGCTGCGGATCTGGCGGGAGGCTCCTGCGTCGTGAGCGTGCCCGCCGTCAGCGTGCTCATGACCGCCTTCAATCGCGAGCGCTACATCGCCGCTGCCATCGAGAGCGTCCTCGCCCAGACCTTCGAGGACTTCGAGCTCGTGGTGGTGGACGACGCCTCCCACGACCGCACGGTGGACATCGCGCGGAAGTACGAGGGGGACCCGAGGGTCCGCGTGGTCGTCAACGAGAAGAACCTCGGCGACTATCCGAACCGGAATCGCGCGGCTGCCCTCGCGCGCGGCGAGTTCATCAAGTACCACGACTCGGACGACGTCATGTACCCGCATTGCCTCGCCGCCATGGTGGAGCCGCTTCGCGCGGAGCCGGGCGCGGCCCTCGCCCTGTCCTCGGGGTGGCACTGGCCGGGCGGGCCGTGCCCCATGCTGCTGACGCCGCGCCTGGCCTATCAGCGGGAATTCCTGGGCCAGGGCCTCTTCATGTGCGGGCCCGCCGGCGCGCTCATCCGGACCGACGTGTTCCGCTCGCTCGGAGGCTTCCCGGAGCGGGGCGCCGCCTCCGACTACATCTTCTGGCTCAAGGCCTGCGCCAGCGTCGGTGTGCTCCTGGTGCCGACCGATCTCTTCTGGTACCGCATCCATCCCGGCCAGGAGATCCAGAACCCCGTGGCCGCGCGCGAGTACGCCCTGGTGCCGGGTGAAGCGTGGCGGGCCCTGGCCGCGCCGAGCTGTCCGCTCAATTCCGCCGAGCGCGAGCAAGCCCGGAAGAACCTCGCCTACACCGTGGCCAAGCAGACGCTCCACGATGTCCGCGCGGGCCGCTGGGCCGTCGCCCGCCGTCGCCTCCGCCACGCGGGGATTTCGGCACGGGAGTGGCTCCGATACGCGCGCCCCGCGCGACGGAGCGCGTCCGCGGGAACGCCGATCGACCGCTTCGGCGAGTACATGACATCCCCGTGGTCGAGCTCCTCCACCCTCTCGTCCCGGCAGGGCGGGGAAGGGCGGCCATGACCGCGCCCGTGGTCACGCGGCTCAAGGGGCTCTTTCTCCGCGCGCTGAGCCGGATCACGAATCGCCACGCCGTGCTCCTGCCCGCGGAAGCGGGGCGCGACGACGCGCTCATCGATCTGCGCGCCCCCTACCGGGTCACCGGCACCGTCCTCACCGTCGATCTGCGTGAGACGGGATCGGGGAGGCTGAGCGCCACGCTCCTGGGATACGAGGGTCACTTTCCCGTGCGAATCCTCTGGACGGGCGAGGCGCGCGAGTACCCGGGCCCCAGCGCGCTCGGCCTGGACCTCGTCTCCGGCGCCGTGCGGCTCGGCGGCAGCGACTGGGGCCGGGTCCCCCTGCCGCTCCCTGGCCGCCGCTTCTGCTGGAAGCTCCGGCTCGTCGCTCCCGACGGCCGCGTCCGCGAGCGTCTCACCGGGCACTACGTGCCCCTGGATGTCTCCGCCGTGGGACGCGAGTACTTCGAGGGCGAGAACTACGTGGACCACGAGGCGCAGAGCGCCGCCGATCACCAGGAGATCGTACGGCTCCTCCGGGCCCACGGCGCGCGCGGGCCCGTGCTGGAGATCGGCTGCGCCACCGGAGGCCTCCTCGCCGCCCTCGACGCGGAGGGGCTGACCGGCGTGGGCGTCGACATCTCCGAGTGGGCCATCGCCAGGGCCGTCGAGCGGCTCGGGCCGGATCGGACATGGGTGTGCGACGTCGAGAAGGACGAGCTGCCCGCCTCGATCACGGCGCGGCGCCCCTTCGGCACCCTGGTCCTCGCCGCCGTGCTCGAGCACTTCCGCGAGCCGTTCGCCGTGCTGGCGCGCCTCACGCCCTTCGCAGCGCCGGGCGCCGTCCTCGTGATCAGCACCACCAACCGCGACAGCCTGAGCCAGATGCTCTTCGGGAGCGAGTGGGAAGGCCACTTCGACTGGACCCACCGCAGCGTGGACCAGATCAGCGCGCGGACACTTCGCGCGGAGCTGCCCGCCCTCGGCTGGCGCATCGAGCGACTCACCACCGACCTCGTGTGGGACATCAGCGCCGACCCCACCCGCGCCACGCTGCGGGAGTGGTGGGCGACCGACGCGCGCTTCCGCCGGCTCCTCGCGGAGCGCGAGCTGGGCGACATCATCACCTGCGTGGCCGTCAAGGCATGAAGATCGTCCAGGCCGTGGGCTGGTACTACCCGGACAGTCTCGGCGGCACCGAGGTGTACGTGGCCGGGCTCTGCCGCCGCCTTCGCGAATCGGGGCAGGAGGTGCTCGTGGCCGCGCCGGATCCCGGCGCCGCCGCCGAGCGTCGCTACGAGCACGAGGGTGTCCCCGTCTATCGCTACCCGATTCCCTCGGCGCCCACTCGCGAGGAGTGCCAGGGCGAGACCCCCGTCCGCGGGGCTGCGCGATTCCACCGGTGGCTCGCCGCCGAGCGTCCCGACGTGGTTCACGCGCACACCTTCGTCACGGGGCTCGGACTCGCCGAGCTGCGCGCCGCGAAATTTTCGGGAGCGCGCGTCATCGTGACCACCCACTCGGCGAGCCTGGGCTGGATCTGCCAACGCGGCACCATGATGCGATGGGGTCAGCGCCTGTGCGACGGCCTCTGCCGGCCGGCCAAGTGCGCGGCCTGCGCGCTCCAGCATCGGGGCATGCCCGTCCCGCTCGCCGCGGCCCTCGGGGCCGTTCCGCCCGTCCTCGCCCGCGCGGCGCGCCGGCTTCCGGGTCGCCTGGGAACGGCGCTCTCGATGGTCGATGTCATCGAGCAAAACCAGACGAGGCAGGCCGAGATGATCGACACCGTCGACCGCTTCGTCGTCCTCACCTCCTGGGCCCTCGAGACCGCCGTCGCCAACGGTGCCCCGCGGGCCAAGCTCGCCCTGAACCGTCTCGGGCTCAGCCAGTCGAAGATCGTGCCCAAGCCCGGGCCCGACGAGGCGCCCACGAGCTCCCCCGTGACGGTGGGATACCTGGGTCGCTTCGAGGCGCTCAAGGGTGTCCACGACCTCGCGCGGGCCGCGCGCGCGTTGCCCGCGGCGCTCTCCATCCGTGTCGAGCTTCGTGGCCCCGTCGTGACCGTGGCTGAGCGGCGCTGCGTCGCGGCGCTCCGGGCGCTCGTGAAGCACGATTCACGCGTCACCTTCGCCCCCGCCGTGTCTCACGAGGGGGCCGCGGACATCATCGCGGGGTACGACGTCCTCTGCTGCCCCTCGCTCGCCGTCGAGGGCGGTCCCACGGTGGCCATCGAAGCGCACGCGGTGGGCACGCCCGTGATCGGCACCCGCGCGGGCGGCCTCGCCGAGCTGGTGAGCGACGGGATCAATGGCCGCCTCGTCCGTCCGGGAAGCTGGCGCGAGCTCGCCGCCGCCCTCACGGAGGTCGCGGCGGCTCCCGCCGCCACCATCGATCGCTGGCGCCGCGCCCTGCCGCCCGCCCGGACCATGGACCAGATCGCCACCGACTATCTGGAGATGTACGCGGGATGAAGCCGGTGGGGCGAGAGCGGATCGCCCGGCTCCTCGGCCCCCGGTGGATGATGCGCCTGCGCCGCGTGGCCCGGGGCCAGGAGCGGCCGCGCTGGGGCAACCTCCGTCGGCTCGCGCCCTTCTCCGCCAACTACGGCTTCGATCGTGGCACGCCGGTGGACCGCTACTACCTGAACGGGTTCCTCGATCGCCATCGGGACCTCATCACGGGCCGCGTGCTCGAGGTCCAGACCGACGGCCATGCGCGTCGCTACGGCCGCGACCTCGCGGGCGTCGACACCGTGGACATCAGCGGCGAGTTCCGGCCGACGTACCAGTGTGACCTCGCGTCCTCGGGGTTGGTGGTGCCCAGCGACCGCTACGACTGCTTCCTGCTGCCGAACACTCTCCAGCACCTGCGCGACGTGGAGGGCTCGCTGCATCACGCGCTGCGGGTGATCAAGCCCGGCGGCGTCATCCTCGCCGGCGCGGCGGGCTTCGTGCCACTCACGGGGGACGCGCCGGACTACTGGCGGCTGAGCGCGCAGGGCTGGACGGAAGTGCTCGAGCGGGTGTGGAAGGGCTGCGAGGTGCGCGTGGAGAGCCACGGCAATTGCCTGGCCGCTGTCGCCGCGCTCCTCGGCCTCGCCCTGGAGGAGCTGCGCCCGGACGAGCTCGACGTCCACGACCCTCGCTATCCGGTGCTGACCACGGTCCTGTGCCGGAAGCCGCCCGCAGGGGGCTTGCGATGATTCCCGCCGTCGCCTCCCTGGCCAAGCGCTGCCTCCTGGGCAGCGGGCACTACGCGCGGCGGCTCAAGCACGATCGCTTCCCCGGCGTCGCCGTCCTCTGCTACCACGGCGTGCGCCCCCGCGACGGCGCGCGCATGGACTTCGCGGGGCTGCACGTGACGGTCGACGAGCTCGACGCGCATTGCCGGCTCCTCCGGGAGACCTGCAACCCGATCAGCCTGGACGACTGGCGGGGGGCGCTGGGCGGCGGGCGGCCGCTGCCCCCGCGACCCGTGCTCGTGACCTTCGACGAAGGCTACGCGACGCTCCTCACGGAGGCCCTGCCCGTCGTGCAGCGTCACGACATTCCCATCGTGGCCTTCGTGTGGAGCGATCCCGTGGAGCAGCGGAGCCTGGCCTGGTACGACGCGGTCGTCCGGGCCCGGAGCGAGGACGAAGTGGAGCGGATGAAGCGGCTCCCCTACGAGGAGTGGCGCCGGCGCTGGACCCCCCACACGATCCGCGCCACGGACACGGACCCGTGCGCGCCCCTCAGCCCCGCCCAGGTCCGGTGGCTCGCCGCCGCTCCCAACGTCGAGATCGGCGGACACACCGCCTCGCATCCCATCCTGGCCCAGGCCGCGCCCGCGCAGCAGCGCGACGAGATCGAGCGCAACAAGTCGCTGCTCGAGGGCTGGGTGGGACGCCCCGTCCGAGCCTTCGCGTATCCCAACGGCCAGCCCGGCGACGACTACACCCCCGAGACGGTGAAGCTGGTCGAGGAGCTCGGCTTCGATTTCGCCTTCACCTCGCGCCACGGCTTCGCCGCTTCGAGCGAGCCGCCCCTCGAGCGCTCACGCCTCCTCATGCTCGCGGGAATCTCCGGGGCGGAGCTCGCGCACCGGCTCTCGTACTCGTGGAGACGGTGATGGCGCGGATCTGCGTGATCACGGCGGGGCACCTGGCGACCTGCCCGCGCATGCTCAAGGCGGCCGACACGCTCGCCGCGGCGGGGCACTCCGTCCGCCTCGTCAGCACGCGGCATGTCGACTGGGCCGTGGCCGCCGACGCCGACGTGCGTCGGCGCCGGCCCGGCGCGTGGAAGTGGATGGAGGTCGACTACAGCCGCGCCACCGCGCCCCTCGCCCGATTGCGCGGCGGCGCTCGATACCATCTCGCGCGACGGCTGTCAGCGTTGCTGGGACCCGCCCGCGCGTCCATGCCGCTGGTGTTGCGCGGCTATGCCCGGACGCATCCGGAGCTCGTCCGGGCCGCGCTCTCCGAGCCCGCCGATCTCTTCTATGGCGGCACCACGGGAGCCATCGGGGCGGCGGCGGAGGCGGGCCGGCGGGCCGGCGTCCCCTTCGCCCTCGATCTCGAGGACTTCCACAGCGCGGAGCAGGCGGGCGGCGCCGACACGGCGCTGGGTCACGGGCTGGCGGAACGAATCGAGAAGGACGTCTTGCCGGAGGCGCGGGTCCTGACGACCTCGAGCGCGGCCATCGCCGCCGCCTACGGGAACAAGTACGGCGTTCATCCCGTCATCGTGCACAACACCTTCCCGCTCCCGTCGCGCCCGCCCGCCCTCGAGGCGAGCCCGGGCGACGGCCTCCGGCTCTACTGGTTCAGCCAGACCATCGGCTCGGGTCGCGGGCTCGAGCATGCCGTGCGCGCGGCCGGACTTGCCGGCATCTCGGGCGAGCTCCACCTCCGCGGGCGGCCCGTGCCGGGCTATCTGGAGAGCCTGCGGTCGCTCGCCGACAAGGCGGCGCCCGGGCTCCGGATCCTTCATCACGCTCCCGCGCCTCCCGATTCGATGGTCGAGACGTGCGCGGGCCATGACGTCGGGCTGGCCGTGGAGCCCGGCTTCAGCGTCAACAACCGGCTCGCGCTGTCGAACAAGGTCTTCACCTACGTGCTCGCCGGCCTCGCCGTCATCCTCACCGATACGCCCGGGCAGCGGGAGTTTGCCGCCGGGCTGGGCGACGGCGCCGCGCTGTGCCCGCCCCGAGACACGCCGGCGATGGCCGCCCTGCTCGCCCGCTGGGCCCACGACAAGACGTCGCTGGCCCGCGCCAAGGCCGCGGCCTGGCGGGCGGCCCAGCGCCGCTGGCACTGGGAGCATCCTGAAGACAGCGGAGCGCTGGTAGGCGCGGTGGAGAAGGCGCTGCGATGACGCTCCGGATTCTCCTCGTGATGGATCCCTTCATTCCCGTGCCGCCCGAGCACTACGGCGGCATCGAGCGGGTCATCGCCGACCTCGCCGACGGGCTGCACCGGCGTGGCCACCGCGTCACCCTGTGGGCGGCGCCGAGCTCGACCACCCTCGGCGCCTGCGAGCCGTTCGGGCACGTCGGCGAGTGGACGCGCTCCAGCAACGTGCGTAACGTCGCCCTCGTCACGCGGCGCTTCTGGCGAGAGCCCGACCGCTTCGATCTGGTCCACAACTTCGGCCGGCTCGCGTATCTGGCCGGCATTCTCCGGTGGGACCTTCCGAAGGTGCAGACCTACATGCGGACGGTCTCGCCGCGCAACATGCGGCTGGCCCGCGCCCTGCGCGCGCGGCGCCTTCACTACACGGCGGTGAGCGCGGCCATCCGCGACACGGGACGACCAGGCGGCGGCGACTGGAGCGTCATCTACAACTGCGCCCCCGTCGACCAGTACAAGCTTCGCACCGACGTCGACCCCGCCGCGGCGCCCCTCGTGTTCCTCGGGCGGCTCGATCGCTGCAAGGGCGCCCACACCGCCATCGCCGTGGCGCGCCGGCTGAACCGCCCCCTGCAGATCGCGGGGAACGTGTCCGCGCTGCCTCACGAGCGCGCGTACTTCGCGAAGGAGATCGAGCCCCTCATCGACGGGCGGCTCATCACCTACGTCGGACCCGTGGACAACCAGAGAAAGAACGAGCTGCTCGGCGCCGCCGCCGCCCTGCTCCTGCCCATCGAATGGGAGGAGCCATTCCCGGTGGTGCTGCCCGAGGCGCTGCTGTGCGGCACGCCGGTGATTGCCTTCCGTCGAGGCGGCGTCCCGGAAGGGATAGACCACGGCCGCACGGGCTTCCTCTGCGACACGGCGGAGGGGATGGCGGAGGCGGTGGGCCGGCTGGGCGCGATCGACCGGGCGACCTGTCGCGCGGAGGCGGAGCGCCGCTTCAGCGACGCGACGATCGTGAGCGACTACGAGGCGCTCTACGAGAGCTTGATGAGGCAGGCCCTTCGATGAGGCTGACCCGATGGACGCCCGCGCCTGTCCGATCGCGTCTCGGCCGGCTGATCCGGCTGCCCCTGCGACTGATACCGCTGTCGGCCACCGTGCCGGTGCTGAGCGGACCGGGCCGCGGGATGCGCTGGATCGTGGGCTCAGCGCCTCACGGCGCGTGGCTCGGCGTTCTCGAGCGGGACAAGCTGACGCCCTTCGTGGCGCGGCTCCGGCGCGGGATGACGGTGTGGGACATCGGCGCCAACGTCGGCCTCTACACGCTGCCGAGCGCGCGGGCGGTGGGGCCCACCGGGCACGTCGTGGCCTTCGAGCCCATGCCCAGAAACCTGGGATTCCTGAGGCGCCACCTGACGCTGAACGGCCTCGAGGATGTCGTGGTCTGCGACGTGGCGGTCAGCGATGCCACGGGCACCTTGAAGATGGCCGAGGGCGACTCGCCGAGCGAGTTTCACGCCGACGCGGGAGGGAGCGTCGAGGTCAGGGCCGTCACCCTCGACGACTGGCTCTCCGAGAGCGGGGCGCCGCCGCCCGACGTGGTCAAGATCGACGTCGAGGGCAGCGACGACGCCGTGCTGCGAGGCGGAGCGCGAAGCTTCGCCAAGTACCGTCCCGCGATCTATCTCGCCCTGCACGGAGAGCGTCAGCGGCGCGCGTGCCGCGACTTGCTCGCCTCCTGGGACTACGAGGTCACCTCTCTCGAGCCCGAGCTCGTCCCCGATCTGAGCTCCGAGTGGCTGGCGGAGCCCCTAGGAAGCACGCGCCGTACTCGCCCTACGTGGAGGCGGTGAGGTAGCCGTGCGCCGCGTCTTGATGGTGAGCCCGCACTTTCCGCCGGACACGAACGCGGCCACGCATCGCGTGCGCCTGCTCGCGCCTCATCTCCCGGCGCGCGGCTGGGAGCCCACGGTCGTCGCCGTCGACCCGCGGGACTACGAAGGGCGTCTCGATCCCGCCCTCGCCGACCTCGTGCCGCCGGGGCTGCGAGTCGTCCACGCGCGCGCGTGGCCGGCCTCCCTGACGCGCCGGCTCGGCATCGGCGACCTCGGCCTGCGCGCCTTCACCGGTCTCCTGGGCACCTGCGCCGGGCTTCTGCGCCGCGAGCCTTTCGACGCGCTGTTCGTGACCATCTATCCCGCCTATCCCGCCCTCCTCGGGCCCTGGCTCAAGCGGCGCTTCGGCATTCCCTTCGTGCTCGACTACCAGGATCCGTGGGTCGGGGCCTGGGGCGAGACGGTCGGGGGTGGCCCCGGCGGCCGGCCGGATCTCAAGAGCCGGCTGAGCCGGGCCCTGGCCATGCGGCTCGAGCCGATGGTGGTCAGAGCCGCCGACGCCATCACCGCCGTGTCGAGCGCGACCTACGAGCAGCTCCGCGATCGCTATCCGTGGCTCGCCGAGCGGCCGTGCGCCGACATTCCACTGGGCGGCGAGCCCGAGGACTTCGACGCCCTCCGGCGGCAGCTGCGAAGCAACCGGTGGTTCGACCCCAAGGACGGGCAGGTGCATCTCTGCTACGTGGGGACGCTGCTCCCCCTCGGTTTCGAGACGCTGCGCGCCGTCCTGGAGGCGGCCGCGCTCCTCGGCATCCGCCGTCCTGATCTCTACGCGCGGCTGCGCCTGCACTTCTTCGGCACG
Organism: Candidatus Methylomirabilota bacterium; assembly: GCA_035635755.1. GTDB lineage: Bacteria > Methylomirabilota > Methylomirabilia > Rokubacteriales > CSP1-6 > AR37. Next base: position 18,106 of record DASQAK010000237.1, read on the forward strand.
AGCAACGTCACGACCCCCGGGGCGCCGTGGCGCGTGCTTCCCGTGGCGCGCGCGCTCGGCGTCGCCGATCGCGTCACCGAGATGCCGGGGCGGCTCGATTACCTGGACGCCTTGACGGTCCAGACCCAGGCCAGCGCCATCCTCCTGATGGGAAGCAGCGAGCGGCACTACACGGCGAGCAAGCTCTTCCCCGCGCTCCTCTCCGAGCGCCCGCTCCTCGCCGTGTACCACGAAGCCAGCAGCGTGGTGGACGTCCTCCGCGGCACGGCCGCGTCGCCCACGGCCCGCGTGGTCACCTACGGCGACGCCGACCGCGCCGGCGCGCGCGTGGAAGCGATCTACGGCGAGCTCGCCGCCCTCGTCGAGAATCCGCGCTACGACCCGACGGCCGTCAACTGGGAGTCGCTGCGCGAGTGGTCGGCCGACGCGCTGGCGGGCAAGCTCGCCGCCCTCCTCGACCAGGTAGGAAGGACGGCGCGCCGATGAGCCGACTGAAGGAGCACATGCGGGCACTCTTGAGGACGGGCGGCTACTCGGTGCACCGCTGGCCGACGAATCGCTTCGACGGGATGCGGGACGCGCTCCTCCTCTTGCGAAGCGTGGGATATGCCCCGCGGGTGGTCATCGACTGCGGGGCCAATCGAGGAGAGTGGACGCGGCTGGCCCACGGGGTTTTCCCGGAGTCCACGTTTCTCCTCGTCGAGCCTCAGCCCGCCTGCGCCGCTCCCCTCACTGCTCTCGCCGCGCGCCTGCCCCGCGTGATCGTGCACGCGGTCGCCATCACCGAGCCGGGCATCTCGCGCGTCCGGATGATTGGCGGTGGCGAGGAGGGCGGGGGAACGGGGGCCTGGGTCGGTCGCGCGGGGGAGGTCGCGCCCGGCGAGGTCGAATGTCCCGCCACCACCCTCGACGCCCTGATCGCGCCGCGCGTGACGCGATCGGACCGGGCCCTCCTCAAGCTCGACATCGAGGGCCACGAGGTCACGGCCCTCACGGGGGCCCGCGCGCTCCTGGAGAAGACGGAAGTCATCCTGACCGAGCTGCAGTTCTATCCGATCAACGACAACGGCCGGGCCGTCTTCGTCGACATGCTGGAGTTCCTCCGCGAGCGGGGCTTCGAGCTGTACGACTTCGCGTGCCTGTCCCAGCGGCCGCGGGACAAGCGCCTGCGCATGGGCGATGTCCTCTTCGTCCGGCGGGACAGCCCCCTCCTCGCCGACCGGGCCTGGGAATGACGCGGGAAACGAAGGCGGGCGCGGTGCCGGCCATGCAGCCCATCAGGCTCACGGCGATCCTCACGCATCCCGTCCAGTACTACGCCCCGTGGTTCCGCCACATCGCGGCGCGTTGTCGCGACATCGACCTGACCGTGCTCTACGCGACGCAGCCCACGGCGGAGCAGCAGGGGGCGGGCTTCGGACAGCCATTTCAATGGGACGTGCCGCTGACCGACGGGTACCGCTGTCGCGTCCTTCGACCCTCGCGGCCGGGAGAGAGCGTGCACAGCGACCGCTTCTGGGGCCTCGACGTTCCGGAGATCGCCTCGGCCATCCGGGAGAGCCGGCCCCACATCGCCCTGATCCCCGGCTGGCATTCCGTCACCCTCGCGCGCGCGCTCTGGGCATGCCGGCGGCAGGGGATCCCCACGCTCTATCGCGGCGACACCAACCTCGGGACCGCTCCCACGGATTGGCGGCGCTGGCCGTGGACGCTCCGGACGCGGCTTCTGCTCGGGCGCTTCGACGGCTATCTCAGTGTCGGCCAGCACGCGCGCGCCTATCTCCGGCGCTTCGGGGCGAGGGACTCGCTGATGTGGGACGCGCCGCACTGTATCGACACCGAGTTCTTCGGGCGCGCCGCGGCCGCGCACCAGACGCCGGAAGCGCGCCAGGCGGCCCGCGCGGCCTTCGGCCTCCCGCGCTCTGCCTTCGTGGCGCTGTTCGCGGGCAAGCTCGAGCCCAAGAAGCGCCCCCTGGACCTCGTCCGGGCCATCGCGCGGATGACTCCGCCCGTGAGCCTGCTCATGGTCGGGGCGGGCGAGCTCGAGGCGGAGTGCCGCGCCGAGGCGCGCAAGCTCGGCGTCGAGCTGCACTGGGCGGGCTTCCTTAATCAGACCCAGCTCGGCCGCGTGTACGCCGCGGCGGACTGTCTCGCGCTGCCGAGCGACTGGGGAGAGACCTGGGGCCTGGTGGTGAACGAGGCGCTCGCCTCGGGGCTGCCCTGCGTGGTCAGCGATCGTGTGGGATGCGCCCCCGACCTCATCACGCCCGGCCAGACGGGCGAGGTGTTCGCGGCAGGCGACGTGGCGGCGCTGGCCCGCTCGCTCGAGCGGGTGCGGGCGCGCCTGCGCGCGGGCCACGACGCGGTCCCGGCGTGCCGGGCGCGCGCGGAAATGTATTCCTTCGCGGCGGCCACAGCCGGACTCGTGGCCGCATGCGTGACCCTGGCCCGTCCGCACACCGTGGTCGGAGCCACGGCGGACGAGGAAGAGATCCTGACCTAGCCATGCTTCGCTTCAATCGCCCCGCGATGTCGATGCTGCCCGCGGCCGGAGGCTACCGGTCGGCCGGGAAATCCCTGAGCGGATCGCTCAACGGCTCTCCGGTGGTCTGGGCCTTCGGGGTGGCGGCGGCCGCGACGGGCGCCTGGATCATCGCGGCGGACTGGATCGCCGCGGCCGGCATCGTAGTCCTGTGCGCGGGATGGCGGTATCTGAGAACCGCCGACGGCCCGCCCGTCCTCGCCATGGCCTTCACCTTCCAGTGGGCCCAGATCACCATGGGCGTCTACTACCACGCGCTGACCAGTCGATCGCTGGACACCATGGACCTGAGCGACTACCGGCCCATGGTCCTGATCGGCCTCGGCTGTCTCGTCGCGCTCCTCCTCGGCCTCGTGCTCGGCATGAAGGTCCTGCCCGCGCCGAGGTCGAGCGGTGACCCGCGGCTCGCGAACGCCTTCACGTGGTCCACTCTGCTTGCCGTCTACGTGGGGACGACCATCGCGACGGGGACGATCCAGAGCTTCGCCTGGGAAGTCCCGGCCCTGACCCAGGCCATCCTCGCCCTGACCTATGCGCGGCTGGCCACCCTCTTCATGATCTTCCGGCGCCTGACCTACCCGCGCATCCGCTGGGGATGGATGGCCCTCATCCTCCTCTGCGAGATCCCCCTGGGCTTCACGGGCTTCTTCGCGGGCTTTCGGGAGCCGATCATGCTCGCCGCCGTCGCCCTTCTCGGTGTCTTCGATCGGCGCAACATCAAGCACTGGATCGTGCTCGGCGTCCTCGCCGTCCCCATGCTCTTCACGGGCGTGCTGTGGATGGCCATCCGGCAGGACTTCCGTCACGACTTCGAGAGCCAGGTCTTCGCGGAGTCCCGCGAGGCGCGCCTGAAGCGCATCACGGCGTTGACCTCCGCGTGGCTCAACAGCGACCGCACGGAGCTGTTCGAGGACGTGGACAAGTTCGTGGACCGGCTCTGGGTCGTCTACTATCCCGCGCTCGCGGTGAGCCGCGTGCCCCAGGTCCTGCCGCATACCAATGGAGCCATCCTCGGGAAGGCCCTCACCAACCTCGTGATGCCGCGCTTTCTCTTCCCGGACAAGGGCGAGGTCATGGCCGACAGCGAGATGGTGACGCAGTATTCCGGGGTGTGGGTGGCGGGAGCGAAGGAAGGGACGAACATCGCCTTCGGCTATGCCGCGGAGTCCTACGTCGACTTCGGCGTGCCCCTCATGTTCCTGCCCGTCCTCGTCTACGGCTTCCTCATCGGGATGGCGTACCACTGGTGGCTCGGAGCGATCCGCCATCGCGATCTCGCGGTGGGGCTGGCCACGGTGATGTTCTGGCTGTGCCTCTACATCTTCGAGCGGTCCTGGATCAAGACGCTGGGACTGACCGTGACCATGATGGTCTATCTCGGCGGCCTCACCCTCGTGCTGGACCGCGTCCTGCTCTGGCACTCGGGTGGCTCGCGCTCGACGAGGCCCCGCCGGGCCGGACGCCGGCGGCTGGGACGCTGAAGGTCGGCTCCATGCGCATCCTCCACGTCACGCCCTACTTCGCGCCCGCCTTCCGCTATGGCGGGCCGCCCCGGAGCGTGCTCGGGCTCTGTCGCGCCCTCCTCCACCAGGGCGTCGAGGCCGAGGTGCTGACCACCACGGCCGACGGACCATCCGAGCTGCCGTGCTCGCCGCTCGAGGGCGATCTCTACGAGGGAGTGCCCGTGCGCTACCTGCCGCGCGGCTTCCCCCGGCGGTTTTTCGGGGCCCGCGGCCTCGGCGCCGCCCTCGACGACGCCGTCTCGCGAAGCGATCTCGTGCACGTGCACGGCCTCTGGAGCGCGCCGGGGTGGGCCGCGGCGCGCCACGCGCGCCGCGCCCGAGTGCCTCTCGTGATCTCGCCGCGCGGCATGCTCGACCCGGGCTCCATCGCCCGGCGTGGCTGGCGCAAGCGCATCGCGTACCGGCTGATCGAGCGCCGGGGCCTCCTCGACGCGGCCTTCCTCCACGCCACCTCGCGGGCCGAAGCGCGGGCGGTTCGAGCGTGGGCGCCCGGCGCTCCCGTGGTCACGCTGCCGAATGGAGTGGAGGCGCCGCCCGTCCCGGCCACGGCCGGATCGGAGATCCGCCGACGGTTGGGCGTGCCGGACGGAGCGCCCCTCGTTACCTTTCTCGGGCGGATTCATCCGATCAAGCGCCTCGATCTCCTCGCCCAGGCCTTCGACCGCGTGCTGGCCGTCCGACCCGACACCCGCCTCGTCATCGCCGGTCCCGACGAGCGCGGCCATCGCGGCGAGATGGAGCCGCGCTTCGCCGCTCCGCGAGTCCACTGGGCCGGTCAGCTCGAGGAGACGGACAAATGGGCGCTGCTCTCCACCTCGAGCCTTCTCGTGCTGTGCTCGGACTCCGAGAGCTTCGGGCTGAGCGCGGCGGAGGCCATGGCCGCGGGCGTGCCCGTGGTGGCGACACGGACGTGCCCGTGGGAAGAGATCGAGAGCGTGGGGGCGGGATTCTGGGTCGCCCAGGAGCCGGAGGCCATGGCCGCGGGCATGCGGACGCTGCTCGACGATCCCGCCCGCGCGCGCGCCATGGGCGAGCGGGGACGTGCGCTCGTGGGGCGGCGCTACGCCTGGGACGCGGTCGCCGCCGATCTCGCCGAGTGGTATCGCGCGGCGGTGCACGGCGCCCCGTCGATCGTCGTCACCCCGGGGCTCGCCGGGATGGACGGCGTCTCGGCCATGTCACGACAGGTGGCGCGCGCGCTCGCCCCGGTCCGCGTGCTCACCCTGCACGACGAGAGCTCGACGCTCGCCGATCCCGGGCAGGGAATCGGGCTTGCCGGCGCGGGCGGAAGCAAGCTCGGCCTGACCGCGCTCACCGCGCGGATGCTCCGCCAAGGTCCCTCGCCCGCGCACGTGGTCTGCCTCCATCTGCGCCTGGGGCCCCTGGCCCAGCTCCTCGCCTGGTGGCGCCGCGCCACGCTCGCGACGGTGCTCGTGGGTATCGAGTGCTGGCGGCCCCTCCGCCGGCTCGAGCGCGTGGCCTTCGCGCGCGCGGGTCGCGTCCTGGCGATCTCCCAGCACACGATCAGGCGCTTTCGCGAGGCGAATCCCGACCTGGCCTCGCGGGACATCACGGTGTGCCATCTCGCCGCGCCCGCTCTCGAAGAACCCCTCGAGGGGGAGGCGCGGGCGGTCGCGGGCGGCTTCGCCCTCATCGTGGGACGCATGGCCTCCGCCGAGCGCTACAAGGGGCACGATCTTCTCATCGACATCTGGCCGCGTCTCCTCGCCGAGATTCCGGGCGCGCGCCTCGTGGTGGCGGGAGCGGGTAACGACCTTCCGCGACTCGAGGCGAGGGCCGCCGCGCTCGGCGCGGCCATCCGCTTCGAGGGGCGCGTGACGGAGACGGGCCTCGACACGCTCTATCGCGACTGCGCCTTCTTCGTCATGCCGTCGAGCGAGGAGGGCTTCGGGCTCGTCTTCCTCGAGGCGATGCGCGCCGGTCGCGCCTGCGTGGGCGCGACGGGCTCGGCCTCCGAGCTCATCGAAGATGGAACCAGCGGTTACCTCGTGGACCCCGCCGATCCCGAAAGCGTGTTGAAGTCTCTCCTCAGGCTCTTCCAGGATCCCGCCCTCACGCGACGAATGGGTGAAGCGGGCCGCGCCCGCTGGGAGCGTGATTTCACTCCGCGGGCATTCAGCGCTCGGTTTCTCGCCACCCTCGGCGAGCCCCGTCGCTGACAGACGTGGGAAACCCCTCGCAGAAAGTGTCGTTGGGGTCTCTTCGGAGGGCCGTCGTCCGTCTTATAAGTACCTGAAAAGCTTGGGCCTAAGCCGTGGCACAGCGTATGCTCCGATTTGGGTCGGACGCCTCAGCCAAGGGAGAAAACCGGGTTCATGAACGCGGTTCTCGGCATCAGCGCGTATCACGGAGATGCGGCGGCCGCGCTTCTCGTGGACGGACGGCTGGCCGCAGCGATAGCCGAGGAGCGGCTCACTCGAGTCAAGCACTGGGCCGGCTTTCCCGCGGAGTCCATCCGCGCCTGCCTCAGCATGGCGGGCATCGAGCCCTTTGAGCTCTCCGCCATCGCCATCGCCCGCGATCCGCGCGCGCACTTCTGGAGGAAGGCGCTCTACGCCGCGCTCCACCGTCCCTCGCTCCGTCTCGTCAAGGATCGCGCCACCAACCGGAGGCGCGTGAAGGACGCCGCAGAGGAAGCCGCGACCGCCCTCGGACTCTCGCCGTGGTACGTGCGCTCCGGCATGCACTGGGTCGAGCATCATCCCGCCCACCTCGCGAGCACCTTCTTCGTCTCGCCGTGGGAGGAGGCGGCCGTGTGCGCCATCGACGGCTTCGGCGATTTCGTGAGCACCTCCTGGGGCACGGGCCACGGCAATCGCCTCGACGTGCTCGGTCGCGTGCACTTCCCGCATTCGCTCGGGATGTTCTATCTCGCCATCACCCAGTATCTCGGCTTCATGAAGTACGGCGACGAGTACAAGGTGATGGGCCTGGCCGCCTATGGCGCCCCCGACTTCGCCCCCGCCCTCCGACAGATCATCCACTTGGTTGACGACGGGACGTTCCGTCTCGACCTCCGCTACTTCCGCCACCACACGGGCGGCGTCGACATGACCTGGGAGGGCGGCGAGCCCGTGATCGGGCGCGTCTTCACGGCCGAGCTCGAAGCCTTGCTCGGGCCCGCGCGTCGCCCGGAGGATCCGCTCGAGCCGCGGCACGAAGCGATCGCGGCCTCGGCGCAGGCGGTCTTCGAGGAGGCGGCCTTCCACCTCCTCCGCTCGGTCCAGCGACGCACCGGGCTCAAGCGTCTCGCCCTCGCGGGGGGCTGCGCCCTGAACAGCGTGATGAACGGGAAGATCCGGACGGAGACGCCCTTCACCGAGGTCAACATCCAACCCGCGGCCGGCGATGACGGCACCGCGCTCGGCGCGGCCTTGATGGTCTGGCACGAGCGGCTCGGCAATCCCCGTAACGGCTTCACCATGGACCACGCCTCGTGGGGCCCGCGCTTCGACGCGGCCGCCGTCCAGGAGGCCCTGACGCAACGAAAGGAGGATCTCTCGCGGGCCGGCTGCCGCCTCGTGCCCCTCGAGGACCTCGAGGACCGCGCGCGCTGGGCGGCCGAGCGCGTGGCCCAGGGGCAGGTGGTGGGCTGGTTCCAGGGGCGCATGGAATGGGGCGCCCGCGCCCTCGGCCAGCGCAGCATCGTGGCCGACCCGCGCCGCGCGGACATGCGCGACATCATCAACAGCAAGATCAAGATGCGCGAGCGGTTTCGTCCTTTCGCGCCCTCCATCCTCGAGGAGTCGCTGGACGACTACTTCGTGGGCGCCGTCCCCGACCCCTTCATGGTCCAGGTGTACCCGGTGCGGCCCGAGAAGCGCGACATCATTCCTGCCGTGACCCACGTGGACGGCACGGGGAGGCTGCAGACCGTGAGCCGGAGCGCGAGCCCTGAATACTGGCAGCTCATCAAGGCCTTCGAGAAGCTCAGCGGCGTGCCCGTGGTGCTCAACACCTCGTTCAACGAGAACGAGCCCATCGTGCTCACGCCGCTCCAGGCCCTCGACTGCTTCCTGCGCACGCGCATGGACGCCCTCGTCCTCGGCTCGACGGGCGTGGAGAAGGGCGCATGAAGGTCTGCGTCTTCAACCGCTCGTACTGGCCCGACGACGGCGCCACCGGCCAGCTCCTCACCCAGCTCTGCGAGGACCTGGTGGCCCGGCACGGGATGGAAGTGACGGTGGTGTGCGGCGAGCGGCCGGGCGACGGCGGCCGCGGCTTCGGGCTCGTGCGTCGCGAGACGCGGAAGGGCGTCGAGATCCTGCGCGCCCGCGGCACCACCTTCGACAAGTCGCGCTTCGCGGGTCGCGTCGCCAACTACCTCAGCTATTTCTTCTCCGCCTGGGTGGCCGGCCGCCGCGCCGCGCGTCCCGACGTGGTGGTGGCGCTCACCGATCCTCCGATCATCGGCCTCGCCGCCCTGTACGCCGCGCGGCGGGCCGGCGCGCGCTTCGTCTATGTCTGCCAGGACCTCTTCCCCGAGGTGACCCGCCTCATGGAGAATTTCCGGAGCCGTCTGATGGACGCGGCGCTGGAAAGGGTGGGACGCGCCCTCGTCGCGCGCGCCGACCGGATCGTGGCCGTGGGCGAGACGATGCGCGACCGCCTGGTGGACGGCAAGGGCGCCGATCCCGCCCGCGTGACGGTGATCCACAACTGGGCCGACTGCGCCGCCATCATCCCGCGGCCCAAGGACAATGCCTTCGCCCGGGCCCACGGCCTCGCGGAGCCCTTCGTGGTCATGCACTCGGGCAACCTCGGCCTCTCGCAGAACCTCGACACGTTCGTGGACGCGGCGGCGCGGCTCCGGGGCGAGCCCGGCATCGAGTGGGTGCTCATGGGCGGCGGCGCTCGGCAGGCGGCCCTCGCCGCCCGCGTGAACGAACTGGGCCTCGAGCGGGTGCGATTTCTCCCGCGCCAGCCGGAAGAGGGCCTGGCCGATGCTTTCGGCAGCGCGGACATGTTCGTGATCGGACTCCGCCAGGGGCTCGCCGGCTGCATCGTGCCGAGCAAGCTCTACGGGATCCTCGCCGCGGGCCGTCCCTACGTCGCCGCCGTCGAGCCCGCCTGCGAGGTCGCCAACATCACCTTCAAGCACGACTGCGGGCTGCTTGCCCCCCCGGGCGACGCCGCGGTCCTGGCCTCCCGCGTGCTCGAGCTCTACCGCGACCGCGAGCTGTGCCGGCATCTGGGCGCCAACGCGCGCCGGGCCGCCGAGAGCTTCGACCGGCCGGGGCAGGTGGATGCCTACGCCCGGACCCTCCGCGAGGCGGGGAGCGAGCCGCGCCCCGTGCGTCAGTCGCGACGGAAGCGCGCGTTCGACGTGGCGCTCGCGGGCCTGGGGCTCGTCCTCTCGGCGCCGCTCTGGGCCCTGGTCGCCCTCGCCATCAAGCTCGGCGACGGCGGGCCCGTCCTGTTCAGCCAGGAGCGCGTCGGGGTGGGCGGGCGCCCCTTCCGGAGCTTGAAGTTCCGCTCCATGGTGCCGGATGCCGAGCGCTTCGGGCCCCTCCAGGCGATGGAGGGTGATCGGCGCATCACACCCGTGGGGTCCTGGCTCCGGGCCTCGGCCATCGACGAGCTGCCGCAGCTCTGGAACATCTTCGTGGGTGACATGAGCTTCGTGGGTCCGCGCGCCCTCGTGCCGGCCGAGATCGAGACCAGCTCCGGCGGCGCCCTCGGCCGGCTGGCCGACGTGCCGGGCTACGAGCGCCGGCATCAAGTGCGTCCGGGACTGACGGGCATCGCCCAGGTCTTCGCCGCCCGCGACGTCCCCCGGCGCCGGAAGTTCCGCTACGATCTCCTCTACATCCGCCGGCGGAGCTTCTGGCTCGACCTGCGGCTCATCGCGATGTCCTTCTGGATCACGGGACTCGGCCGCTGGGATCGCCGCGGCCCCAAGATCTGATCACGCCCCTGGCACTGGGGCAAGTTGCGAGCCAGACCCGAGGCGTACGTGGCCGTTCGAGCTGAGGGGCGCAGCCACGAGGCGAGGGCTGAATTGAACGTACGTTGAGGGTTGCCGGCCCGCTCGGAACGAAGTATGGCGAAGCAAATTGACCCAGTGCCACAAAGCTTGGTAGGGCAAGCCGCCGCCGCTATCATGGCCGCATGCACGATGTCGCGGTCGTGGGGGGCGGCCCGGCCGGCCTCCTGACCGCCCGCCGCTGCGCCGAGGCGGGCCTCGACGTCACCGTCCTCGAAGAGCACGAGCACGTCGGGGAGCCCGTCCACTGCACGGGCATCATCTCCCTCGAGACGGCCACGCTGACCAAGATCTCCGAGGACGTCGTGCTCAACCGCCTGCGGCGCGCCCGCCTCATCGCCCCCGGCGGAGGCTCCTGCCACGTGCCGTGGACGGGGTCGGGCACCGAGGAGATCCTGGCCGTGGACCGAGCCCAGTTCGACCGGAGCCTGGCCGAGCAGGCGCAGCGCGCCGGGGCGACCGTGCGCACGGGCGCGCGGGTGGACGAGATCGCGTCGGACGCCGACGGTGTCACGCTCCTCGCGGGCGGGCGAGCCATCCACGCCCGGGCTTGCGTCCTCGCCTGCGGCGTCTCCTATCGCCTCCATCGCCAGCTTGGCCTGGGGCTGCCCGCCCACATGCTGCACACGGCGCAGGTCGAAGTGGAGAGCGATCCCGCCGACGTCGTCGAGATCCACTTCGGTCGCGAGATCGCGCCCGATGGCTTTCTCTGGGCGGTGCCCGTGCGGCGCGGCGAGGGCGCTGCCCTCAAGCTTGGCGTCCTCTCGCGCGGCAACGCGGGCGCCGGGCTCGCGCGGTTTCTCGCCCGGCCCGAGGTGCGGGCGCGGCTGCGTGGCGAGCCCGGCCGCCCGGTGCGGCGTCTCTTGCCCCTGCAGCCCGCGCCGCAGACGGTGGCCGATCGGCTCCTCCTCGTGGGTGACGCGGGCGGCTTCACGAAGCCGACCACGGGCGGCGGCATCTACTACAGCCTGCTCACGGCCTCGCTCGCCGCCGACACCTTGATCGAGGGCTTCCAGGCCGGGCGGCTCGACGAGGGCTTTCTCAAGCGCTACGAAGATCGCTGGGAGACGCAGCTCGGGCCGGAGCTGCGCATGTCGGGCTGGCTCCGCCAGTTCCTCGTCCGCTGCCGCGACCGCGAGATCGACGAGCTCGTGCGCGCCCTCGGCTCCGACTCCGTCCAGGACGTCATCCGCCGCACCGCCCGCTTCAATCGCCACCGCGACCTCATCGTGGCCCTCCTCCGCGAGCCGGGTATCGCCTCCCTGCTCCTGAAGTCGCTGTTCCGGTAACGGGTGGCGGATAAGGCCTCCTTTCTCTCGATCGTGCGGGGCGCTGGGCGCTAGGCGTCGGGGCAGGGTCGCGAATGACGCGCAGCATCAAGATCCTGTGGATTGTCTTCACTGCACTCGTCGTGGTCGTCGGAACGGGCGTAGGAATCGGCGCCTACTTCCTCGTCAAGTCCGGCGTCACTCGGCCATTCGACAACATGTTTGGCGACCAGCATCTGAAGACCGCCGTCGCTCTGGTCGAGCTCCACAAAGTTCGCTACGGACGCTATCCCAAGACCCTCCACGATCTTCGCTTCCTGGGCGAGTGGGATCAGATAGTGCTCGACGCGGTGGAGTATGTACAGATCCCGATGGTGCCAGGTACTTTCTCGAGGTTCGTACGGGCTGGATCGGGAAGCCTGAACTGTCGCCGCCTCCAGAGTTCTGGCAAGGGACCGGCTTCAACAAGAGCCTGGGGCCGTGCAGGCGACGGAATCGGACGCCCGTCTAGTCGGGGCTCTTGCGGAAGTGGCCGACGACCCAGTCGCCGCGACCGAAGCGGGCGCCCATGCTGTCGACGAGCTGGCGTGTGACGTGACGGGACAGGGTCAGGAAGGTCCGCTGGCGGATGTGATGGCGGAGGAAGAAGGGATCGGAATAGGCGCTCCATTTGCCGGTGGTCTCCACGGAGAGCGTGTCGAAGCCCGCTCGCTTCGCCACCCGCGACAGCGATGAGCCGGTGAAGCCCAGCACGTGGTCCGGCAGGTAGAGGGCGCACAGGATGTCCGGCCCGCGGAGGAGCCGATTTCGCAGGAGAAAGCTCAACGGCTCCTGATGGGGGGCGTGCACGACGAGCACGCCGCCGGGCCTGAGCACTCGCCGAAGCGCCTGGAGAAGGCCGAGCGGATCCGCCACGTGCTCGACCACGTGGCGGCAGCAGACGACGTCCACGCTGGCCGCGGGCACCGCCTCGAGATCGATGTAGCTCACGCCGAGCCGGTCCCGGCCGATCTCCACGGCCCGCGCCGAGATCTCCACGCCCGCGGCGTTCCAGCCCTCGTCGAGGGCGATGCGACAGAAGTATCCGGGCCCTGCCCCGATGTCGAGCAGGCGGCGGCCGGGGATCATGGAGGCGAGGCGTCGGAGCTGTCGGACGGTCCGCCGTCGACGCACCTCGACCTCGTACACGATGTCGGTCTCGCTCCAGGCTTCCGTATAGCGGTAGTAATCTCGATAGTCGTGGGCCGTGAAGCTCGAGAGGTCGAAGAAGCTCAGCCCGCACGCGCCACACTCGAAGATGGCGTGGCCCTCTCGGGAGCCCCAGCGCGAGGTCGCGGAGTCCACGCACACGGGACAGCGGATCATCGACGTGGGCACGCTCATGATCACTCGTATCTTAAGCGAAGATCAGGTCTGACCATGTCATCTTGGGCCGGGCGGGCGGGGGCCGCGTGAGCGATTCGACCATCGAGCGAGTGCGCGAGCTTTCGGCGACCTCGTTCACGACGCTGGTCGCTGAGAGCGAGCGGTCTGGCCTCCGATTCGTCCGCCGGCTGATCGCCGAGTGGGCCAGTGGTACCAACCGCTTTGACCAGCCCGGCGAGGCGCTATACGCCGCGCGCGTCAACGGCGAGGTCGTCGGCGCGTGCGGGCTCAATGTCGACCCGTACACCGCGGAGGGCCGGGGGCCGGGTGCGCCACCTCTATGTCATGGAGGCGTATCGGCGCCACGGGATCGGCCGGCGGCTCGTGGTGGAAGTCATCGCGGCGGCGCGCGGCTCGTTCGACCGCTTGCGGCTGCGGACGGCGAACCCCGAGGCCGCGCGCCTCTACGAAGCCCTGGGCTTCGCCCCGTGCGCGGGAGAAGCCGATTGCACCCACGCGCTCGACTTACGTGTCACGCGTTGAGCCCATACGATCACGCCCGCATGTCGGAGTGTCATATTGCAAGACCTGACCCCGGGGCGAGGGCTTCCAGCACCTCGAGCGCGCCCTCCAGGGTGACGCCCCGGGGATCGAAGTTGGCCTCCAGGAACAGCTCGGTGAGTCCGGCTTCCGCGTAGCGCTCCACGTCCTGGCGAATCTCGGCGAGGGAGCCCCAGAGCGGGCGACGGTCGGGGCCCTTGGGCGTCGCGTGGAGCTGGAAGCTGCCGCGCGAGACGATCTGGAGCGTTGCGGGATCTCGTCCCGCCGCCTCGGCCGCCGCCTTGATCTCCTTGACGAGCGGCGCGACCTGACCCAGCGGGACATTGCCGCCGTTGAAGCCGTCATAGGTGACGGCGCGACGGATCACGGTGGGACCGTAGCCGCCGATGGTGATGGGCGGATGCGGGCGCTGGACGGGCCGAGGCTCCACCCGGGCGCGCGGGACCGAGTAGAACTCGCCCTTGAACTCCACGGGGTCCTCGGTCCAGATGGCCTTGAGGCAGCGCAGGAACTCGTCGGCCCGCTTGCCGCGACCCTGGTGCGGCACGCCGACGGCGTCGAACTCGTCCTTGGACCAGCCGAGCCCGAGGCCCACGTCCAGCCGCCCGCCCGAGACGATGTCGAGGGTGGCGAGCTGCTTGGCGAGCATGATCGGCGTGTAGTACGGCACGATCAGCACGCTCGTGCCCAGCCTGATGCGCGAGGTGACGGCGGCCACGAAGGCGAGCGAGACGAGCGGATCCATCACGCGCTCGAAGGACTTGGGCCAGGGCTGGCCGGGCAAGGGCGGGTAGTCGTTCTGGGGCTTGATGGGATAGAGCATGCGCTGGAAGACCCAGAGGGAGTGATAGCCGAGCGCCTCCGCGCGCTGGGCGACGAGGATCTGGTTTTGCGGCGTCGCCCACGGACCGGCCATGGGAAGCGAGAAGCCAAGCTTCATGACGGAATCCCCTCTTTCATCTCAGGTCGCGGAAGAAAGCGCGGATGTCCTCGGCGAGGAGCCTGGGCTCCTCGAGGGCGGCGAAGTGGCCGCCCGATGGCATCACCGTCCAGCGCTTGATGTTGTAGACGCGCTCGGCCCACGAGCGCGGTGGGCGGATGATCTCTTTCGGGAAGTCGGCGTAGGCCGTGGGCACCTCGATGCGCTGGCCGTCGGCGATGGGCCAGGGCGCGTGGTAGCGGGCATAGTAGGGCCAGAAGGACGAGCCGATCGCCCCCGTGACCCAGTACAGCATCACGTTCGTGAGCAGCTCGTCCTTGGAGAAGCTGCGCTCGACGTCGCCGCCGCAGTCGCTCCACGTCCTGAACTTCTCGACGATCCACGCGGCCAGCCCCGCGGGCGAGTCGGTGAGGCCATAGGCGAGGGTCTGGGGCTTGGTGCCCTGGATCCACTGGTAGCCCGTCTCCTCGCGCAGCCATTTTCCGAGATCGTCCAGGTACGCGCGCTCCTCCGGCGTCGGCGTGTCGGGACGCGGGAGATCTCGTCGAAGCGACAAAAGGTTCACGTGAATGCCGGCCAGGCGCTCGGGATAGGCCGCGCCCAGCCGCGAGGTGATGAAGCCGCCCCAGTCGCCGCCCTGGGCCGCGAAGCGACGATAGCCGAGCACGTCGGTCATGAGCTGGGCCCAGGCATCCGCGATCTCGGTGATGCCGAAGCGGGCCTGCCCGGGCGCGAAGGAGAAGCCGTAGCCGGGCAACGACGGCGCCACCACCGTGAAGGAATCGCGCGCGTCGCCGCCGAAGCGCGCGGGATCGGTCAGCATGGGGACGATCTTGTGAAACTCCCACACCGAGCCGGGCCAGCCGTGGGAGAGGATGAGGGGCAGGGGCGCGGGCCCGCGGCCCTCCTCGTGGATGAAGTGCACGGTGATCCCGGCCACGGGGGCCGTGAACTGGCGGAAGCCGTTGAGCTCGGCCTCGTGCTTGCGCCAGTCGTAGCGGGTCTGCCAGTGCGTGACGAGCTCGCGCAGGTAGCCGAGGTCCGTGCCATAGGCCCACGGAGCGCCGGGCGGCTGATCGGGGAAGCGCGTGCGGGCCAGACGCTCGCGGAGGTCGTCGAGCACGGCCTGCGGGACAGCGATGGTGAACGGCGTCGTCTTGGACGTGGCCAATGGGGTTCCCCTTTCACCGCGCGGGATGCGGGAGCCGGACACAGTGTACCGGCTGATCGATACCCACGCCACGGCGGGCGCCCGGTGAGGTCAGTTGGGCGCTGGCACTGGGGCAAGTTGCGAGCCAGATCCACTCAGCCCTCGCCTCGGGCTGCGCCCTCAGCTCGAACTGCCACGCCCGAGGGAGCCTGCAACGCGAGGCGTACCGGTATGTACGTTGAGCGTTGCAGGCGACCGAGAACGAAGTATGGCGAAGCAAATTGCCCCAGTGCCCCGCGCCCTTGATCATGGCTGCCCGCACGCTTAGACTCGATCGCGCGGCGGTGCGGGCGCACCGCCCACCGGAGGATCACGTGGACTACAAGCTCATCTCGGCCGACGACCATCTCGATCTCCAGTACCTGCCGCGCGATCTGTGGACGACGCGCCTCCCGAGGACGCTACGGGACCGGGCGCCGCGCGTCGAGGATCGCGACGCCGGCTCCGTGTGGCTCTGCGACGGCGGGTTCTGGGGACGGTGGGCGGGAGGGCGACGGGCGACCGGGCCCAAGTCGGCGTTCAACGCGTTCGACCGGGGCGGGGTCGACGAGACCGAGCTGAGGCCGGCGAACGCGACGCTGCGCCTGGCCGACATGGACCGCGACGGCGTCGAGGCGCAGGTGATGTACGGGCCGGTCAGCTCCATGAGCGTCGAGGACCCGGCGCTCCGCACGGCCTGTCTCCAGGCCTACAACGACTGGCTGATCGAGTTCTGCTCGTCCGCCCCGCGCCGGCTTCTCGGCGCGGCGATCCTGCCGCCGGAGGATCCGACCGCCGCCCGCGACGAGGTGTACCGGCTCGCGAAGAAGGGAGGGCTCCGTCAGGCCAACCTCCAGATCGCGCGGGCGACACCGCGCATCAGCGATCCCGCCTGGGAGCCGCTGTGGACGGCCTTCGAGGAGACGGGCCTCATCCTGTCCTTCCATGTCGTCGTCTTCGGCGTCGGGGGCAGCCTGATGGGTCCGATGGCCGTCGATCAGGACAAGACGGCCAGCGTCTTCAACACCACCAAGCTTTTCATGAGTCAGTTCCTCGATCCCTTCGTCGATCTGTTCGGCTGGGGCATCCTGGAGCGGCATCCGAAGCTCAGGCTGGTCATGGCGGAGAGCGGCGTGGGCTGGCTGCCCTGGATCGTCCAGGAGCTGGACTATCGCTTCTGGCGGCTCTACGAGGCGAGGGAATACTGGGACCAGCGCGGTGGCATCGACCTCTTCATGAAGCCCAGCGAGCTCTTCCGTCGCCAGGTCTGGGTGTCTTTCCAGGAAGACCACGTCGCCATGTCGCTCCTGAAGTTCTACGGCGAGGGGCACCTGCTCTGGGCGTCCGACTACCCGCATCCCGACAGCACGTGGCCGAACTCCCGGAAGGTGATCGAGAAGCAGATGGGCGACCTCTCGCCCGAGATGCGCAAGCAGCTCACCCGCGACAACGCCGCCGCGCTCTACGGACTGTAGCCCGTGACGGCGGCCGTCACCCGCCGCGAGCTGTTCGCGCAGGGCGCCTCGGCGGCCGCCGTGGGAGCGCTGGCCGGCTGGACCGCCCTCGTCGCGTCCCCCGTCGCGGCCCAGGCCCCGAAGCGCGGCGGCACGCTCTCGCTCCGGCTCTGGGACCCGCCGCACTGGGATCCGTACCTCACGCTCGCCTTCAGGACGCAGGTGCCCTACACCCTCACGCACAGCCGGTTGCTCAAGCACAAGGCGGGGCCTTCGATCCGGCCGGGCACCTTTCCCTTCGAGGGCGATCTCGCCGAGTCGTGGACCCAGCCCGACGAGACCACGTACGTCTTCAAGCTGAGAAGGGGCGTGAGATTCCACCCGAAGCCTCCCGTGAACGGACGAGAGCTCACCGCCGAGGACGTCGTCTACTCGATGGACCGCTTCCGCACGGTGACGGGCAACCCGCAGTCGTACATGCTGGCCGCCGTGGACAAGGTGGAGGCCCTCGACCGCTACACGGTGAAGTTCACCGTGAAGGAGCCCTTCGCCTGGTTCCTCGACATGCTCGCCAACCCCATGACCCTGGCCATCATCGCCCGCGAGTGCGTGGAGAAGTTCGGCGACCTGAAGAGGGCGGAAGCTACCGTGGGCACGGGGCCGTGGATGCTGGAGAGCTACCGGCCGAACGTGTCCTACGCCCTCGTCCGTCACCCCGCCTACTTCCTCGCGGGATTGCCCTATATCGACCGGATCGAGGTCACCATCGACGACGACAATGCCTCGCGCATGGCGGCCTTCCTCGCGGGCAAGTACGACCTCGGCTGGGAGAACACGGGGGCCATCAACCGCACCGACTGGAACACGATCAAGGACCAGCTCAAGCGCCACCGGCCGAATCTCAAGACGGCGGAGCTGCCGAGCAATGTCGGGTACAGAGTGTTCATGCGCACCGACAAGGCGCCTTTCTCCGATGTGCGGGTACGCCGGGCCATCTCCCACGCCATGAACCGGCAGGAGCTGATCGCCGCCGTGGCCGACGGGGTCGGCCGATTGAATGCGGCGGTGCCCGCGGGGCTCCAGGAGTGGGCGCTACCCGTGGATCAGCTGGGAGACGGCGCGCGCTACTACCGCCATGATCCCGCGGCGGCGAAGCGCCTGCTCGCCGAGGCGGGGTACCCGCGCGGGTTCGCCACGGTGATGGACTTCAACAACTACGGCTCCACCTTCATGGACGACGCCATCCAGCTCATCCTCAAGGACCTGAAGGCGGTAGGGATCGACACGAAGCTGAACCAGAAGGAGTACGGCGCCTACATCACGGCCACCGCCACCGGCAACTACGAGGCCATGTACTATGGGGCCACCCCCTTCGTGGACCCCGACAACTACCTCTTCACCAACTACTATCCTGGACACCCTCGCAACGTCGCCAAGGTCAACGACCCCGCCCTCACCGATCTTCTGGTTCGCCAGCGGCGGACCCAGGAGGTGGCGGCGCGCCGGCGCCTCATCCACGAGATCCAGCGCCTGGTCGCCGTCCAGCAGTACATCATCGAGATCTACTCGCCCGTGACCCTCTTCGTGTGGGACGGCGCGCTGAAGAACTATGGCCCCAACCTCGGCTACGATTACGGCGGCCGCCTGCTGAGCGCCTGGCTGGATCGGTGAGGGCAAGGAGAGGACGATGACGTCGAGAGCGAAGCTGTCCGCCGACGAGTGCGTGCCCCGCGATGCCCGGGCCCTGCTCATCGGGCGCGTGTGGGTCCCGGCCGAGCAGGGGCCCAGCGTGGTGGCGGTGCGCGGGGACGACGTGGTGGACCTGACGCCGTCGTATCCGACGGTCAGCCAGCTCCTGAACGTGGCCGCGCCCGACGAGGTGCGGGCGGCCATCAAGGTCGCGCCCGCCGCCGGGCGACTCGGCGACATCGTGGCCAACAGCCGGGAAGGCCAGCGCGATTCCTCGCGCCCCTGGCTGCTCGCCCCGTGCGACCTGCAGGCGGTCAAGGCGAGCGGGGTGACCTTCGTGGCGAGCCTGCTCGAGCGCGTCATCGAGGAGCGCGCGCGGGGCAACCCCGCGCTCGCCGACGGAGTCCGGCGCGAGATCCAGGCCATCATCGGGCCCGATCTGCGCGGCGTCAGGCCGGGATCGCCGGAAGCGGGCCGCATCAAGGACGTGCTGGTCGCCCGCGGCATGTGGTCGCAATATCTCGAGGTCGGGATCGGGCCCGACGCCGAGCTTTTCGCCAAGTGCCCGCCCATGGCCGCGGTGGGGCTGGGCGCCCGCGTGGGAATCCACCCCGCGTCGGTCTGGAGCAACCCCGAGCCCGAGCTGGTGCTCGTGATCAACCGCGCGGGCGTCATCGTGGGCGTGACCCTCGGCAACGACGTCAACCTGCGCGACGTGGAAGGGCGGAGCGCCCTCCTCCTCGGCCGCGCCAAGGACAACAACGCCTCGTGCGCCGTCGGCCCCTTCGTCCGGGTGCTGGACGAGACCTTCACCCTCGATTCCGCGCGCCGCCTGAGCTTCGAGACGATCGTGGAGGGCCTCGACGGCTTCCGCGTGAAGCACACGACCCACGTGGCCGAGATCAGCCGCGACCTCGCCGACCTCGCGGCGCAGGCCATCGGCCGCTATCACCAGTATCCCGACGGCATGATCCTGTTCATCGGCACCATGTTCGCCCCCGTGGACGATCGCGGCGCCCCCGGGAGCGGGTTCACCCACAAGACGGGGGACGTGGTGAGCATCGGCGCGCCCGAGCTCGGCACCCTGGCGAACGAGGTGGTCGCCTGCGACGAGGCCGAGCCCTGGAGCTTCGGCACCGGCGCCTTGATGGCCAATCTCGCGCGACGGGGTCTTCTCGCGAAAGGGGCGACCCGCTGATCGACTACGAGACGCTCATCCAGGACGATCGCGTTCACGTGTCGCTCTACACCGATCCGCGGATATTCGCCGACGAGATGGAGCGGATCTTTCATCGCGGCTGGGTCTTCGTGGGCCACGAGAGCGAGATCCCCCGGCCCGGCGATTTCGTCACCCGCACGCTCGGCACGCAGCCCGTCCTCATGGTCCGCGGGAGCGAGGGCGGCGTCTCCGTCTTTCTGAACCGCTGCGCCCACCGCGGGACGATGGTGTGCCCGGCCACGCACGGCAATGCGCGGAGTTTCGCCTGTCCGTACCACGGCTGGACCTACGGCTTGCGCGGCGAGCTCCTGGGCGTCCCGTACCCCGGGGGCTACGCGTCGTTCGACAAGAGCGCGCACGGCCTGCCGCGCGTCCCCCGCCTGTCGAACTACCGGGGGTTCGTGTTCGCGAGCCTGTGCCCTACCGGTCCTTCCCTCGCCGAGCACCTCGGGGCGGCCACCCGGCTGATCGATCGGTCGTGTGATCTCTCGCCCGAGGGCGAGATCGAGATCAGCGCGGGATGGGTCAAGCACCAGTGCGCCGCGAACTGGAAGATGCTGCCCGAGAACGACAGCGATGGGTACCACCTGGGATTCGTGCACCTCGCGCTCTTCAAGACGGTCCAGTCCCAGTACCGCCGGGTCGTGGGCGACGAGAAGACCATCCAGGCGGTGGTGCGTGACTGGGGCCACGGGCACATCGAGATCGACTGGTCCCCCGGCTACGAGGGACCGTTCGAATGGCTGGGGGGCGCGTCTGGATCAGCGGTGGACGCCTACGTGGCGGCGCTCGAGCGCCGGGATGGGGCGGAGACGGCCCGGCGCCGCATGGTCGAGGGTCCGGCCCATGCCCTCATCTTTCCCAACCTCTTCCTGGGAGAGACGAACGTGGCCATCGTGCAGCCCGTGAGCGTCGAGGAGTGCGTGCACTGGCACACCCCGATCTTTCTCAAAGGTGCGCCCCAGTTCAACTCGCGGCTGCTCCGGATGAGCGAGGCGGGGATGGGGCCGGCATCGTTTCTCATGCCCGACGACCTCATCGTGGCCAGACGGAACCAGGCGGGGCTCCAGGCCTCCCTCGCGGAGTGGATCGAGCTGAGCCGCGGGCTCAACCGCGAGTACGTCGACGCCGAGGGGCGGGGCGTCTCCCACGTCACCGACGAGACGACGAACCGCGCGCTCTGGAGGCACTACCGCCAGGTCATGGTCGAGGCGTAGTCGCCGGTGGGACCCGCCGCCATCTCCGACGCCGAGCGCAGCGCGGTGACGGAGTTTCTCTACATGGAGGCTCGCCTGGCCGATGAGGCGCGCTACGCCGAGTGGCTCGCGCTCTGGACGGACGACGCCGTGTACTGGGTGCCCGCCACCACCGATCCCGAGTCCGACCCCGAGAAGCACCTCTCGCACGTCTACGACAACCGCGCGCGACTCGAGACGCGCGTGAAGCTATTGCAGACCGGCCATCGCTACAGCCAGGAGCCCGCGTCGCTCATGCGCCGGCTCGTCTCCAACATCGAGATCGCCAGGGCCGAGGATGGCGAGCTCGTGGCCGGGTCCAACTTCCTTCTCGCAGAGCTGTCGATCCAGGCGAAGCATGAGACGCACTGGTGGGTCGGGCGCGCCACGCACCGGCTCCGCCGTGTCGACGGCGAGCTCCGTATGCGCTCAAAGAAGGTCGTGCTCATCAACGCCGCCGAGCCCCTGCCGAACCTCGCCTTCCTGATCTGATCCGGGCCGTCGTTGACGCCCCCGGCGCCGTGTGCTATCACCGGGGCCACCGCGGACCCACGTCACGATCGAGAACTTCGCCGAAAGCGCGGAACCTGAGCAGGCAAAGGGAGGCAGCAGCCATGAAGCGAGTCGCTGCACGGATCGTGGGCATGCTCGGGGCCGTGGTGGCGCTCGCGATTGGCATCGCCGCCCTCGCCGCCCAGGAGACTCCGGAGATCAGGATCGGCGCGTTCATGCCGATCTCCGGCATCAGCGCCGACGTGGGCGCTCAGATCAAGGCAGGCACCGAGGTTGCGGTGGAGCGGGTGCAGGCGCAGGGGATCAGCCTCGGGGGCAAGCCCCATCGCGTTCGCGTGATCTGGTACGACGACGAGGGCAAGGCCGACGTGGGGCTGAACGCGGTCACCCGCGCGCTCACCGTGGACAAGATCCACGTCGCCGTGGGAGTCCTCTCGAGCGACGTCTTCCTCCGGGTCATGGACGAGTTCCAGAAGGCCTCCATCCCCGTGATCACCTGCTGCTCCGCCTCGCTGAAGATCGGCGAGCGGATCGCCGCCAACAAGATGGGCTACGTGTTCCAGCTCAGCCCCACCGCCAACGACATCGTGCGCTCGCTCGTGGCCGCGGTGGCCGAGCACGCGAAGCCCAGGAAGGTCGCGCTGCTGAACGAGAACACCGACGCGGGGCGCGACTTCTCCCGCATCTCGCGCGAATGGTTCCAGCAGAACGCCAAGGACGTGGAGATCGTGGCCGAGGACTTCGTCGATCGCGGGGTGACCGACCTGACGCCGCAGCTCGCCAAGATCAAGCGCGTGGGCGCCCAGGTCATCATCGGCGAGATCTACGGGTCGAGCGGACCGGTGCTCTTCAACCAGTGGTACGAGCTGAAGGTGCCCGCCCTTCTCGCCCACATGGGGGCGACGGTGGCCGCCCAGACCTTCATCGACCAGCACGCCAAGGCCATGGAGGGCGCCATCATCAACAACCGCTGGTGGCCGGCGCGCTACTCCGATGTCTCGGAGCCGATGATGGCCGCCTACAAGAAGAAGACGGGCACCGACGTAACCAACTTCGCCGTGCAGGGGCACGACTCCGCCCTCGTCGCCCTGGAGGCGATCGCGAAGGCGGGCAGCCTCGATCCGGACAAGGTCCGCCTCAGCATCGAGAGCAACACCTTCGCCACCGCGTGGGGCACGCGCAAGTTCACGCCGCTCGCCGAGGGCCACCGGATGCCCATCCAGACGGTGGTGGTCCAGATCCAGGGGGGCAAGAAGGTGCCGATCTATCCCGCCGCCGTCGCCGCCAAGACGGACGGCAAGTACGTGACGGTGCCCCCGTACGCCTGGGAGAAGAAGTGACGCGCCACCCGGGCGCATGAGCCCGGCCGCGCCGCCGCCGCCTGACGCGACGCCCGCGCTGGCGGTGACCGGGCTGAGCAAGCTCTTCGGGGGGCTCCGCGCCGTCAGCGAGTGCTCGTTCGAGATCGCCCCCGCGACCATCGTGGGCCTCATCGGCCCCAACGGCTCGGGCAAGACCACCGTCTTCAACCTGATCACCAATCTGCTGCGGCCCGATGCGGGGGCCGTGTATTTCCACGGGGCGCGGATCGACGGGCTCAAGACCTACGAGATCGCGCGGCGGGGGATCGGGCGCACGTTCCAATCGGTGAAGATCTTCCGTGAGCTGAGCGTCTGGGACAATCTGTCCATCGCGGCCATGGGCCGCGAGCGCGTCGGGTGGGAGCCGACGGCCACCGCCTGGCTGGAGCGGCTGGGTCTCGATCATCTCCGCGAGGACCCGGGGGAGAGCCTCTCCGTGGGCCAGCAGCGGCTCCTGGAGCTGGCCATGAACCTCGTCGTCGATCCGCCCTTCCTGATGCTCGACGAGCCGCTGGCCG
This sequence comes from Candidatus Methylomirabilota bacterium, assembly GCA_035635755.1. Lineage (GTDB taxonomy): Bacteria > Methylomirabilota > Methylomirabilia > Rokubacteriales > CSP1-6 > AR37. The sequence goes on from DASQAK010000237.1 coordinate 41,490, forward strand.
GCGTGCATCCCGTGGTGCGGCAGCGCATCGCCGAGACCATCCGCGCCCTCCGCCGGGAAGGCCGCACCTTCCTCATCATCGAGCACGACATGGCGTTCGTGATGGAGCTCTGCGACAAGCTCGTGGTCATGGATCACGGGCTCAAGATCGCCGAGGGCGCGCCGGAGGCGATCCGGCGCGACCCGGCGGTGATCGACGCGCTCCTGGGTCGGCGGCGCGATCCCGCGCTCGCCTGATGCTCGAGGTCGGGGAGCTCCGCTCGGGCTACGGCCGGCTCGAGATCCTCCAGGGCGTGACCCTCCAGGTCGCACCCGGAACCATCGTCGGCGTGATCGGGCCCAACGGGGCGGGCAAGTCGACCCTCCTCAAGACGGTCTTCGGCTATCTCTCCCCGTTCGGCGGCCACATCACCCTCGAAGACCAGAGCCTGATCGGGCTCCGCCCCGACCAGATCTTGCGGCTCGGCACCGGCTTCGTGGCCCAGGCGGGCGGCCTCTTCGCGGACATGACGGTGCACGAGAACCTCCTGCTCGGCGGATACGGGCTACCCTCGCGCCATGAGGTCGCCCGGGCCCTCGAGGCCGTCTACGAGCAGTTCCCGCGGCTTCGCGAGCGACGGCGCCAGGCCGCGGGCAGTCTCTCCGGCGGCGAGCAGCGCGCCCTGGCTCTGGCGCGGGCCCTCGTCATGCGACCGAAGCTCTTGCTCCTGGACGAGCCCTCGGCCGCGCTGGCGCCGCAGTTCATCGACGAGGTCTACGCGACGATCCAGGCGCTCAATCGATCGGGGCTCGCGCTTCTCATCGTGGAGCAGAACGTGGAGATGATCCTGAGCGTGGCCCACCGCGTCTTCGTGCTCGACCTGGGCCGAAACGCCTTCGACGGTACCCCGGCCGAGCTGCGCCAGACCGACCGCATCCGCAGACTCTATCTCGGCGACCCGGAGGTCGGAACTCGTGCGCGTTGACCGCTTCGGCCCCCTCACCCTGCCCTCTCCCTCCAGAGGGAGAGGGCAGGGTGAGGGTGGGGCGCTTGCTTTCTTCTCTCATCGTCTGAGAGGACTTCACCGTTGGAATCACTTCTCGAGTTCCTGATCCAGGGGATCGTGCTGGGCGGGCTCTACGCGCTCTTCGCGGTGGGCATCACCCTGATCTTCGGGGTGCTCAACGTCATCAACGTCGCCCATGGCGAATTCTTCGCGGTGGGCGGCTACGTGCTCTTTGCCGCCGTGGTGGTTCTCCATCTTCCGCCCGTCGTCGGCGCGATGGCGGGCGGGGCGGGGGCGTTCCTGCTGGGGCTCTGCGTGTACCCGCTCCTCATCGCGCCGCTCCAGCGGCGGCTCGGCCGCCGTCCCGCCGGCTCGCTCTACCTGGTGCTGACGCTCGGGCTCTCCACCTTCATGCAGTCGAGCCTGCTCGCCATCGGTGGCGGCGACTATCGGCAGGTTCCGCCCCTCGTCCGGGGCATCCTGGAGATCGGCCTCACGGGCGTGAGCTACCAGCGCGTGCTCGTCTTCGCGGTCGCCGCGCTCCTCTTGGCCGCGCTCTTCGTGTTCCTTCGCTGGCACCGGCAAGGGCTGGCCGTGCGCGCCGTCGCCCAGAATCCGGAGGCCGCGCAGGCCATGGGGATCAATCTCGGCCGGATCTTCTCGCTCACGCTGGCATTGGGCGTCGGCCTCGCCGGCATCAGCGGCGCGCTCATGGCGCCGCTCTTCAACGTGTACCCGGTGGTCGGGTTCCCGCTGACCATCAAG
>DASQAK010000238.1:0-4092 GCA_035635755.1 Candidatus Methylomirabilota bacterium
CATCTGTTGCCCCTCGGCCGCCACGCACCCTTGTCACGCACCCTTACGATTCCGCGATTTTCGCGCGTTGCCGAAGGGTTCGTGTCCCGTTGGGGGCGATCCTCGGGCGTCTTCTGAGGCGCGGGGTGCGGCCTCGGAGCGGCCACCTGTCGCGGATCGGCGACTCCGCCCCTGAACGGGATGCTATAAACCGGGGTCGCGTGGTCCGCGGGGGATGCCCCCTGCTCCATCCGCCGCATTGTCGGCACGCTCGCGTGCAAGAAGGACCAACGCTATCGTAAGGAGGGCGGCGCCGGCCCAGCCCCAGGCGCCCAAGCGTTCCCCGAAGGCGAGAACGCCGAGGGCCGAGGCGGTCAGCGGCTCGAGCAGCGTGGCGATGCCCGCCGCCGTCGCCGGTACCCGCTTGAGCCCCGCGCTGAAGAGGAGGTAGGCGCCGGCGGTGGGGATAAGGCCGAGATAGAGGAGAAGAGGCCAGCCGGCGGCGAGCGGGTGCGCGATCTCGCGCTCCAAGAGCAAGACGGGAGTGAGCAGCGCCGCGGCCAGCGTGAAGGTGGCGGCGGCGAGGGGCAGCGGCGCCGCGCGCGCCAGAAGGCCCTTGGCGGTCAACGTGTACACGGCGTAAGATAGCCCCGCGCCGAGCGCGGAAATCACGCCGAGGGCGAAGCCCTCGGGTAGGCGATCGAGGCTGCGCGGGCCGGCCAGGAGCATCGCGGTGCCCGTGACGGCGAGGAAGAGCGCCACGCGCGCGCGAGCGCGAGGCCGCTCGTGGAGGAAGAGCACGGCGCCGAAGGTGATCATGATCGGCGCCGAGCAGATCGCAAGCAACGCGGTGAGGGCGACGCCCGTGCGAGGCACGGCCCAGAAATAGCAGACCTGATACGCGGCCATGGCGGCGCCGAGAATGGCGGTGAGCGCGACGTCCGGCAGACTCCAGCGTCCTTCGACGCGCGCCGGGGATCGGAGGACGGCGGTGGCGAGAAGGAGGCAAGGGGCCGCGCTCGCCATGCGCGCCCAGCCGACGAGAAACGGGCTCGAGGTGCCCTCACGCGCCAGGAGCGTCATCACCGAGCCGGTCGTGCCCCACGAGCACGCGGCCAGAGCGACGAGGACGAGTCCCAGCAGCATCTCGCCGGTAGTATAGGCGGAGGCCGGCGCATGGAGACCAGCGGAATCCGCAAATGCGCAGTCGTCGAAGCGGAGCCGTGGGGGGCTGAAAGAGGAGCGGGGCTCGCTCCCCCCGAACCTAGCGGCGGCCATCGGATTTCTCTGAGCGCAGTCGTCGAAGCGGAGCCGTGGGGGGGTCTGGGGGAGGAGCGGGGCTCGCTCCCCCCCAGAACCGAATGAAACTCAAAGCGGGGGAGTCCAGATGACGCGCATCGGCTTCATCGGCGTGGGGACCATGGGGTTGCCCATGGCCAAGAATCTCGTCAAGAAGGGCTTTGCCGTCACCGCGTACGATCTCAATCCGGAAGCCGTCCGCGCCGCCACGGCCGCCGGCATGACGGCCGCCGCCTCCGCCGCCGAGGCCGTGGCCGGCATGGATCTCGTCATCACCATGCTGCCCTCGTCTCCCCACGTGGAGGCGGTCTATACGGGCGACGGCGGCGTGCTCGTCGCGGCCCGACGGGGCACGCTCTGCGTGGACATGTCCACCATCGATCCTGCCGCCTCGCGGCGCGTGGCGGGGGCGGCGGCCGAGCGCGGCCTGCGCTTCATGGACGCGCCCGTCTCCGGCGGAACCCCGCGCGCCACCGACGGGACCCTCGCCATCATGGTCGGCGGCGCGCCCGAGGATTTCCAGGCCGCCCTGCCTGTCCTCCAGGCCATGGGCGCCAATGTGATTCACGTGGGGCCCGTGGGCAGCGGCGAGGTTGCCAAGCTCTGCAACAATCTCATCGCCGGCGTGGCCGCGGTGGCGGTGAGCGAGGCCTTCAGGATCGCCGAGGGGTTCGGGGTCGACCTCAAGGTCGTCACCGACGTCATCTCCAAGTCCTCGGGCAATACGTGGCTGATGGAGCAGATGCATCCGGTCCCGGGGATCGTGGCCCGCGCCGCCTCGAGCAACGGCTATGCTCCCGGCTTCATGACCGATCTCATGTGCAAGGACGTGGGCCTGGCCGTGGACGCCGCGCGCGCTCTGCGGATCCCGCTCTTCGTGGCGCCCGCCGCCCAGCAGGTCTACCGGCTCGCCTCCTCCCACGGCCTCGGGCGCAAGGACTTCACGAGCGTTTTCACTTTTCTCAAGCCCTCGTCGGACCAGGCGCCCGTCTAGGATCATGCGATGAGCCGACGTCGGACGATCTGGCTGGCCGTCCTCGCGCTGCTCGTGCTCCTGGGGGGCGCCTTTCTCTGGGCGCTGCCCGAGCTGATCCGCCGCCAGGCGGTGACGCGGATCCCCGGCATCACCGGTCGCGCCGTCAGCATCGGGGACATCGACCTCAACCTGTTCACCGGCCGGCTCGTCGTCAAGGGCTTCCGGCTGGCCGAGCGCGATCCTCGCCAGGCCTTCGTGGAGTTCGAGCGCCTGGAGGCGCGCTGGTCGTGGCCCTCGCTGCTCGGGGCGCACATTCGCCTCAAAGACGTCCGGCTCGTCGCCCCCACGGTGCAGCTTGCCCGGACGAGTCCGACGGAGTTCAACTTCTCAGACCTGCTCGGCCTGATCCCGCCCGCCGATCCCAAGGCCAAGCCGTCGCGCTGGAAGTTCACGATGGAGCGGCTTGGTCTGGTGCTGGGCAATATCGTGCTTCGCGATGACGCAGTCTCACCGCCGGCGAAGTGGCGCATCCAGGGGCTGACCATCGAGGCGGGCGATCTGACGACTCGCGCCGGGCAGCGCGCGGGCCACCTGGCCATACAGTCCAAGGTCGGGGACTCGCCCTTCGAGCTCAGCTCGAACGAGATCCGCCTGGCGCCGGGCGCGGTGTCGCTGGGTCTGTCGATCAAGGACTTCGACCTGACCCAGATCTTGCCGTATGTGCCGCCCACCGCGCCGGCGGGACCCTATGCCGGGCGCCTCGGCTTCAATCTCCGGATCTCGTTCGAGCGCGGGAACGAGGGCGTCACCCGCGCCGTGGTGACGGGCGAAGCCGGATTCGATGCGCTGCAGCTGATTCGTCGCGATGGTCCGGCGCCGTTCATGACGGTGCCGCGCCTGCGCGTGAAGATCAAGGAGGCCGATCTCCTCTCCCGCCTCATCGTGATCTCGTCGGTGGAGATCGAAGGGCTGCAGACTCAGGCCTTGCGCGACAAGAACGGCGTCATCGATCTCGTCCAGGCCTTCACGGGCCAGCCCGCCCAGCCGGTTAAACCGTCCGCGAGGCCGCCGGCGGCCCCGCCACCTGCGCCGGCAAAGCCGGCCGCGACCTCACCGGTCGTGGAGGCGCAGCCCGGCCCTGCCTTCAAGTTCTTGCTCGAGCGGCTGGCCCTCGCCAATGGGACGGCCAGCTTCGTGGATGAATCCGTGTCGCCGCGGACGACACTCACGCTGGCTGACCTGAGCCTGACCATCGAGAGTCTGGCCTGGCCGGCGGTCGGACCCGCGCGGGTCACCGCGCGGATGAAACTGCCCGGCGGGGGCCGTCTGGAGATCACCAATGGCTCACTCGTTCCCCAGCCGCTCGACTTCACCTGGACCATGAAGATGCGCGATGCGCCGATCGAGCCCTACCAGGCGTACATCCCGGTCCCGGGTCGCTTTTCCGGACGCTACAACGGCGACAGCAAGAACCGCGTCGCGTCCAAGGATGGGAAGACCATCCTCACGTCCACGGGCACGAGCTGGGCGGAGAAGTTCGAGGCGCGTTGGCCGGACGCCCAGCGGCCCTCCTTGAGTATCGAGCGCATGGAGTTGGTCGGCATCGATCTCGACTGGCCGAAGCGCGCGGCCGTGGCCAAGGCAGGATTTCGAAAGCTCGCTGCGGAGATCGAACGTGGCAAGGACGGCAGCCTCGACATCTCGAAGCTCTTCGGCGGCCCTGCTCAGCCCGCCGCGGACGCCGCCGCGTCGCCGCCCCCTCCGGTAACCACGCCGCCTCCCGCCCCCGCTCCCAAGCCCAAGGGGCTGCTCGAGACCATGAGCCTCCAGGTCGGCGA
>DASQAK010000239.1:0-29420 GCA_035635755.1 Candidatus Methylomirabilota bacterium
CACGGGGATCTGTCTCGTGATCGAGCGCGATCCGATCATTCTCGCCAAGGAGGTCGCGAGCCTGGACTTCATCTCCGGGGGACGCGTGCTCTTCGGCATCGGCGGGGGGTGGAACGCCGAGGAGATGGAGGACCACGGGACGCCGTTCGGCGAGCGCTGGAAGATCCTGCGCGAGCGGATCTCGGCCATGAAGGCGATCTGGACGCAGGAGGAGGCAGAGTACCACGGCAAGTACGTCAACTTCGACAAGCTCTGGTCGTTTCCCAAGCCCGTCCAGAAACCGTATCCGCCCATCCTCATGGGAGGTAGTGGCCCCCACGCGCGCCAGCGCGCCGCGGAGTTCGACGGGCACTGGATGCCCATCATCGGGCGCGATCCCCTGGATGAGGCCATCGCTGACCTGCGCCAGCGCGCGGAAAAGGCCGGTCGCGACCCTGCCGCCGTGTCGGTCTCGCTCTTCGGAGTGCGGCCCGACGAGGGCAAGCTCGCCGCCTGGCGCGACCTGGGAGTGGCGCGTGTGGTCTTCTTCGTCCCCTGCGCCCTCGCCGGCACCGTGCTGCCGCTGCTCGATCAGTACGCGGCGGTGGCGAAAAAGGTGGGCTAGAGGGGCCGCCCTCCATCTGAAGCTCCGCGGCGGCCCCGGGCCCCCGAGGAGAGTGCAGCAATCATAGGAGCTGGTGTTAGGATTGGAAGCGTGACGACTACGCCCAGGCGCATCGAGCTGGCCCTGGCGCCCACGCCGGTCATGAAGCTCGAGCGCCTGTCACGGCGGTTGGGTATGGAGCTCTGGGTGAAGCGGGACGACCTGACCGGCCTCCTGGAATCCGGCAACAAGGTCCGCAAGCTCGAGTTCCTGGTCGGCGACGCCCTTGCTCAAGGCGCCGACACCCTCATCACCATAGGCGCGCTTCAGTCCAACTGCTGCCGCGCCGTCTCGGCGGTGGCGGCGCGCCTCGGGCTCCGCGCCATCGTCGCGGTCAAGGGCGCCCGGCCCGATACCTATGACGGCAACCTCCTCCTCTGCCGGATGCTGAACGCCGAGGTACGCTACCTGACCGACGAGCAGTTCCGTCAGGCGGCGGAGACCCTCGAGGCGATTTCCGAGGACGTCCGGCGCGCCGGCGGCAAGCCCTATGTGATTCCCGAGAGCGGCTCCAACGAGCTGGGAGCCCTCGGCTACCTCGAGTGTGCCGTGGAGCTGGCGGAGCAGATCAGCCACGGGGCGCCTCGCTTCGACACGGTGGTCCTGACCTGCTTCAGCGGGGGCAGCCAGGCGGGGCTTCTCATGGGCAAGCAGCTGGCCGGGCTGCCCTCCGAGATCGTGGGCGTCCCCATCGCCTTTCCGGCCGAGCGCGTGCGCAGCTATGTCACGGAGACGATCGGGAAGGCCATCCGTCGCTTCGGGTTCGCCATCGAGGTGCCGAAGAGCATCCATCTCCTGGACGGCTACCAGGGAATCGGACGGGCGGGCGTGGAGGACGCGGAGCTGGCCCTCGTGATTCGCCTGGCGGGCGAGGAAGGCCTCATGCTCGATCCCGTCTACACGGCCAAGGCCTTCGGCGGGCTCCTCAGGACGCTCGAGCGGGATCCCAAGTCGCTCGGCCAGCGCGTCTGCTTCATCCACACCGGTGGCATCTTCAGCGTCTTTCCGTTCCGCGACTCGCTGACGCGACTGCTCGATTCCTGACCGTGGCGGAGCTCCGGCTCAAGGGCGGCGAGCTGGACGGGCTTCTTCTCCACTACCTCTCGGAAGGGCAGGGACCGGTCACCATCCTGCTCCACGGGCTGGGTGGCTTTGCCGAGTCGTGGCGTCACACCATTCCCGAGCTCGGGCGGCACGGGCGGGTCATCGCCCTGGACCTGCCGGGTTTCGGGAAATCGGGCAAGCCGCGACGCGCGTACACCCTGACCTTCCTGGCGGAGGTTCTGGACGCGTTCCTGCGCGCGCTCGGCCTCGAGCAGGTGCGCCTCGTCGGCCACTCCATGGGTGGCGCGGTCGCCGCTCGCTTCACCGTGGCCCATCCCGCTCGAGTGGAGCGGCTCGCCCTCCTCGCGTCCGCCGTACCGGGCTTCCCCCTCCGGCCGTCGTGGGTCTATCGGACGCTGTCCCTGCCCGGGCTGGGCGAGCTGCTCTCGCGGCTCATCACGCGGAGGATCTGCGCCACCGCGCTCGAGCGGTGCTTCGTCTCGCCCGATGCCGAGGAGATCCGCTTCTTCGTGGACCACGAGTACTCGGTCCGCGCCTCCGTCGAGGGGCGGGCGGCCTACCTTTCGCTCCTGCGCTCGCTCAAGGACGACTTCACGATGCACGCCCAGGGGTATCGCGACGGGCTGCTCAGGTTCCGACGGCCCATCCTGCTCGTCCACGGGGTCCAGGACGCCGTCATCCCGTTCGCCCACGCGCGGCAGGTGAGCCAGGGACTCGACCTCACCGCCAAGTGGCTCGACCGCTGCGGGCACTTCCCGCAGATCGAGCATGCCGCCACCGTCAACACCTACCTCACGGAGTTTCTCTTCGAGCCCGCCTCGCGCTGACGACGGCGGAAGCTACCGGGAACGGCGGAGAGGGACGGCGGAAGTGTAAGGACTACAGCGTGTAGGTCTTCCCCTGCTCGACGATGTGGATGCGGGTGGAGTCGACCTTGGCCAGCTCTTCTGCGGTTTCCTGATACAGCTGCGGCTTGACGTGGTAGATCCACACGGGGATGTCTGGAGGCGCCTTGTCGAGCTCGCGTTTGAGCATCTCCGGCGTCAGGTGCCCCGAGGTCCGGGCGAGTGCGTCCATCCGGTTGGGGAAGGACGTCTCCACGATGACCGCCTTGATCCCGCGCATCTCCCGCGCGAGCTTCCAGATCTGCTTGGTCGGCCCGGTGTCTCCGCTGAACACGAAGCCGGTCTCTCCGTCGTGCACCACATAGCCCGTCGTCGGGATGGTATGGTCCACGGTCACCGGCGTCACCCAGAGCTCTCCCACCCGCGCTTCGCCTTCCTCGGCAAGGGTGCGAAAGGCCAGCACGGGATTCTCCGGGCTGGGGATGTTGGCGAAGTTGGGCCAGACCACGTCGTTGAAGACGTGGGTGCGCAGGCTGTCGAGCACAGGCCCGATGCTGCAGGCCGTCACCCGACGCTCGGGGGCAATCATGGCCAGGGTGTCGGTGAGAAAGGCGAGGCCGGCGATGTGATCGAAATGAGCGTGACTGACCAGCGCGTACTCGACCTCGATCTGCTCGGCGGGCGAGAGGGCGCCGCCGACGGTGCCGGCATCCACGAGGACCTTGTCGTCTACGAGAAAGGCCGAGGGCCGCTGTCCCTGCCCCTCACTTCCGAACGAGCCAAGGACTTTGATCTTCATTGCAGCCGCCAATAGCCTCCCGTCGGGCCGAGTTTAAACTCCGCAGAGTCTAGTCTACCAGTCGATTCTGGGTCAAGTTACCCACAATCGTCAGACTAGAAGCCTTATTCAAGGCCACCTTGCGCCCTGGTGAGCCCGTGTGGGAAGATGCGACCGATGATCTTTCAGCAGATCGTCAATGAGGATGCCGGCTGTATTTCCTACCTGATCGCCTGCAGCCAGGCGGGACAGGCCCTCGTGGTCGACCCTGCCCGGGACCGGGTCGACGACTACGCGGCGTGGGTCCGGCGCAAGGGGCTCGAGCTGACCCATATCGTGGACACCCATGTCCACGCCGACCACATCTCGGGCAACCAGAGCCTGGCCGCCAAGGTGGGAGCCCGCGTGCACATCCATCCGGCGGCCGAGGCGGCCTTCCCCCACACGCCGATCGTGCACGGCGACGAGCTCCGCTTCGGGACGGTGCGGGTGCAGGTCATTCACACCCCCGGCCATACTCCGGACAGCATCTGCCTGCTCGTCACCGACCTGTCGCGTGGCGAAGAGCCGTGGTTCATCCTGACGGGCGACACGCTCTTCGTGGGCGACGTGGGTCGGCCGGACTTCGGCGGGGAGCGGGCGGCGGCCGACCTCTTCGAGAGCCTGACCAAGCGGGTGCTCACGCTGCCCGACAGCGTGGAGGTCTATCCCGCCCACGGCGGAGGCTCGTCGTGCGGGCGGGCCATGTCCTCCAAGCCCGGCTCCACCATCGGCTTCGAGCGCCGCTTCAATCCCGCGCTGCAGCCGCGGAGGGTGGAGGATTTCGTGCGCGAGCTCATGACCGGCCTGCCGCCCAAGCCGCCGAGCTTCGACCGCATCATCGCGCGCAACCGCGCCCAGGCGCTTCCCTCCACGGGCGAGCTGCAGCCGCTCTCGGCCGCCCAGGCGCGCGAGGGCATCGCCAAGGGCGGGGTCATCCTAGACGTGCGCAGCCCGGCCGAGTTCGGCGAGGGCCATGTGCCGGGCGCCATCAATGTATGGATCGAGAGCAGCCCCTTCGCGCCGCGGGTGGCCATGGTAGCCCCGGTCGATAGCCGCTTCGTCCTGGTGGCGGCGGGCCCGTCGGACCTCCAGCGCAGCGTCGAGGCGCTGGGGCGGGCCGGCATGGACGACATCCTCGGTTATCTCCAGCGCGGAATGACGGACTGGAGGAGCGAAGGGCTGCCCCACGCGAGCGTTCCGCAGATCACCGTCCACGATCTCGCCACGATGCGGGAAGAGCGGGCCGACCTCGTGGTGGTGGACGTGCGCGAGGTCGCGGAATGGGACGACGGGCACATCGCGGGGGCCGTCAATGTCCCGATGAGCCAGGCCCTCTCGCGTATGGGCGAGCTGCCCGCGGATCGCCCCAAGGCCGTGCTCTGCGCGGGCGGGCTCCGATCCAGCTCGGTCATCAGCGCGCTCCGGCGGGCGGGATTGACCGACTGCTACAATGTCGCCGGTGGGATGCGGGAGTGGGTCAAGGCAGGCTATTCCACGGTCAAGCCCGGGGGGATCACGAACGAAGCATGAACGACGACTTCGACTACCCGATCATGTCGAGGGCCCTGATCCTGGGCGACAAGGACACGGTCGCCCGCAAGACCCAGGAAGGCCTCGCCCTCGCCATGGATCCCAAGGATCTGATCTTCCGCGGGTTGATCCCGGGCATGGACGTGGTCGGCGAGAAGTTTCGGCGCAATGAGTACTACGTCCCGCAGGTACTCCTCTCCGCGCGGGCGATGTACGCGGGGCTCGATCTCCTCAAGCCTCTCATCACCAAGGCGGGGGGCGATGGCCAGTCGCTCGGCGTCATCGTCATCGGCACGGCGCAGGGCGACCTCCACGACATCGGCAAGAACCTGGTCGCCATGATGCTCGAAGGGGCGGGGTTCAAGGTCCACAACCTCGGCCGTGACGTGGCGCCGGAGAAGTTCGTGGCCGCGGTGGAGGAGCACGGGGCCCAGATCGTCGGCATCTCGGCGCTCATGACCACGACCATGCCCGCCATGAAGCGCACCATCGACGCCCTCGCCAAGGCCGGGCTGCGCGAGCGCGTCAAGGTCATGATCGGGGGCGCCCCCGTCAACCAGGCCTACGCCGACGAGATCGGCGCCGACGGCTACGCGAGGGATTCGACGATCGCGGTGACGCGCGCCAAGGAGCTCCTCGGCGTGGCGGCGGCCACCTGATGGCCCGACCGCGCGGCTGGGAGATCGTGGAGCGCGCCAAGGCGGGCGAGCGCCTCGTCTTCGACGGCGGCTACGGCACCGCCCTCTTCGCGGCCGGACTCGGCAACGGCGCCTGCCCGGAGCTCTGGAACGACACTCACGCCGACATCGTGCGCGGGATTCACGAGGGCTATTTCAAGGCCGGCTCGGACTTCGTCGAGACCAACACCTTCGGCGGCACGCGCTTGAAGCTCAACGAGTACAAGATCGGCGATCGGACCCGCGAGCTGAACGACAAGGGCGCCCGGCTCGCCCGCTCGGTGTGTCCGTCGGACGGATTCGTCGCGGGCTCCATCGGCCCCACGAGCTGCCTGCCCGTGGATTACGGAGTCGGCGACAACGTGGCCACGGACGACGAGTACTTCGCCACCTTCAAGGAGCAGGCGGAGGCGCTGGCCGAGGGTGGGGTGGACATCTTCGCGGTGGAGACCATGATGTTCCCCCAGGAGGCCATCGGCGCCATCAAGGCCTGCAAGGCGGCCGCCGACCTGCCCGTGATGGCGACCATGTTCTTCCAGTACGAGGAGATCCACGACCGTGACCGCACCATGTGGGGGGAGAGCCCGGCGGAGGTGGCGCGGACGCTCCTCGATGCGGGGGCGGACATCGTGGGCATGAACTGCGGTCGCGGCCCGGACCGCGCCATCGTGATCATCCGCGAGATGCGCGCCGTCACCGACGCGCCGCTGATCGCGTACCCCAACGCGGGCCTGCCCATCACCATCGGTGACACGACCACGTACGAGCTGGGGCCGGAGGCCATGGCCAAGGACTACCCCGCCCTGCTCGACGCCGGCTGCAATATCGTCGGCGCCTGCTGCGGCTCGGGCCCGGAGCACATCCGCCTCATCGCCGAGGTCGCGCGCTCCCGTCGCAGCAAGTGAGCGCGGCGCTCGACGTCCGCTCGCCCGTTCCCGTCACCCTCGACCGTCGCTGCTTGTCCCTCCGCGTGGATCCCGACGAAGTCCTGCGTTTCCAGGGCTACAAGAGGGGCCGCGACATCCCGGATGCGACCGTGCTCGCGCTCTTCGACGAGGCGTTGGCCCTGGGGGAGTCGCTCATGGAGCCGCGTTTCGTCTACCGCGCGGCGCAGGCGACCGGGCAAGGGCTCGATCTGATCCAGGCGGGCGGCGAAGAGCTGCACATTCCCGAGATCGGGAGATTGTGGGGCGCGCTGGAGGCGGTAGGAGCGGGGATCTGTACCATCGGCGCCGCCATCGAAGATCGCGTGCGGTCGCTCTGGGACGAGCGCGAGCTGCCGCTGGCGATGATGCTCGACAGCGTGGGCTCGGCGGCGGTGGAAAGCCTGGCGGAATACGTCAATGACCTCCTCTGCCAGGCGGCGCTTCCGTCGAGCCTGAAGGTCACCAACCGGATCAGCCCGGGCTACGCCGGCTGGGACACGGCCGAGCAAGTCGCCCTGTTCCACCTCTGTCCAGGTGAGCCCATCGGCGTGACGCTCAATGACTCATGTGTCATGACGCCCGGCAAGAGTATCTCCATCCTGGTAGGCATCGGGCCCGAGGCGCGCGTGGATCACTACTTCACCCAGTGCCGGCGCTGCTGGATGCGCGAGTGTGCCTATCGCCGCGCCCCCGCCATCGCCACCGTGCATCGAACGGAGTGAGCAAGACTGCTCGATGCGTCTCTTGTACGCGCTGCTGGCGATCGGGTGTTTCCTCTACATCTTCAGCATGCTCGTCGATACGGAGCGCCGCACGGGCACCGGACACTACGGCGATGATGCGCCCCGCGGCGGAGCTTCACGCAGCATCACGATCGGGTTGGCCGTCTTGGCCGCAGGCGTGACGGCCATCCTGCTGGTCTTTGGGTATCGCTTCACCCTGCCCTGAGTACAGACCTCGCCAGCGTTAGTGATACGATGGCCGGTGGTATGAGTGACAACGTGATTCTTGTCGGGTTCATGGGGGCAGGCAAATCCTCGGTCGGGCGGCTCCTGGCCAAGCGGCTTGGGCGCTGCTTCGTCGAGACCGACGACATGATCACCGCCAAGGAGGGGTGCCTCATCCCCGAGATCTTCACCGCGAAGGGCGAGCCGCACTTCCGCGCCCTCGAGGACGAGGCGGTACGGCTTCTCGCCCTCAAGCGAGGAGATGTGATCGCAACGGGCGGTGGGCTGCCCTGCCGAGAGGGACGCGTGGAGGCACTCCAGGCACTCGGCACAGTCGTCTGGCTGTCGGGCGAGCTCGCCACGCTTCTCGAGCGGGCGCGCAGAACTGGCGATCGCCCCATGCTGGACGGCAAGACGCGCGAGGAGATCGAGGCGCTCTACAAGTCCCGCGAGCCGTACTACGCGAAGGCTGATTTGGGCGTAGACACGACGCGCCTCACCCCCGACCAGGTCGCGGCGGAAGTCTGGAAGGCGCTCCAGGCGCGGGCCCGACCCCCTCACCCTGCCCTCTCCCCCACTGGGGGAGAGGGATCCGCTTCTAGATGAGCGCGCCTTTCATCGAGCGTCTCCGGGAACGCCCGCTGCTGGGAGACGGCGCCATGGGCACCATGCTGTATGCCCGCGGCGTGCCGCTGGACGCCTGCTTCGATGTGCTGAACGTCAACGAGCCCAAGATCGTCCAGGGCATTCACGCCGAGTACATCCAGGCAGGCGCCGACTGGATCGAGACCAACACCTTCGGCGCCAACCGCTTCAAGCTGGGCGTGCACGGCCTGGCCGCGCAGGTGCGCGAGATCAACCTGCGCGGCGTCAAGCTGGCGCGGGACGTGCGCGAGACGCTCGGGCGCGACATCTTCGTGCTCGGCTCCATCGGCCCGCTCGGCAAGTACCTGGCCCCGCTGGGATCGATCACGCCCGAGGAAGCCAGGGCGGCCTTTCGCGAGCAGGCGGAAGGGCTGCTCGAAGGCGGCGTGGATGCCTTCGTGGTCGAGACCTTCTCCGACCTCCAGGAGCTGCGCCTGGCCGTGGAGGCCGTCCGGGCCATCACGGATCTGCCCATCATCGCCTCGGTCGCCTTCACCCAGGATCACGTGACGTTCCTCGGCAGCACACCCGCCGAGGTGACGAGGACGCTGCGCGAGCTGCCCATTCAGGGGCTGGGGGCGAACTGCTCCGTCGGCTCGAGCACGCTGTACGAGGTGCTCGAGCAGATGCTGCCCGAGGTGGGCGGCCTGCCCGTGAGCATCCAGCCGAATGCCGGCTTGCCCTCGCGCATCGGCGAGCGCCTCATCTATGTCTCGTCGCCCGCCTACATGGCCGAGTACGCCGCGCGGATGATCGGCGCGGGCGCCCGTCTCGTGGGCGGCTGCTGCGGCACCACGGCCGATCACATCCGCGCCATGCGAGAGGCGGTGGATCGACACGTGCCGAGCCGGGGTGACCGGACGGCCGTGCCACGACGCCCGCGGGTCGAGCGCGAGGTGCCCGCGCTCATCACCACGGCGGCCCCGACCTTGCTCCAGCGCAAGCTCGAGGCGGGCGAGTTCCTCGTCACGGTCGAGCTCGACCCCCCGCGCGGGCACAACATAGAGAAGCTCGTCCAGGGCGCCAAGCTCCTCAAGGAGCGCGGGGTCGAGATCGTGGACATCAACGACGGCTCGCTCGGCCGCGTGCGCATGTCGGTGCTGCCCACGGCCATTCTCGTGCGCGAGGCGACGGGGCTCGACATCAACATGCACTTCACCTGTCGCGACCGGAATCTCATGGGCATCCAGGCCGACGTGCTCGGCGCGCACGCCCTCGACATCCGGAACATCCTGGCCATGACGGGCGATCCGCCCCGGGGCGGCGACTACGTCAATGCCACCGCGGTGTTCGACGTGGACGCCATCGGGCTCATCCGCATCTTGACGGAGATGAACGAGGGACGGGATGCCACGGGCAATTCCGTGGGCGAGCCCACGGCCTTCTGCGTGGGAGCAGCGCTCGATCCCGCGGCCGCCGATCCTTCCCGCGAGATGGAGCGCTTCCTCGCCAAGGCCGAAGCCGGCGCCCGCTGGTGTCAGACGCAGCCCATCTACGATCTCGAGGTGCTGGAGCGGTTCTTCGCTCGCACGCGGCCGCCCATCCCGGTGGTCGTGGGTCTCCTACCGCTGCACTCCTCCCGTCATGCCGAGTTCCTCCACAACGAGGTGCCCGGGATCACGATTCCCGACGCCGTGCGGGGACGCATGCGCGAGGCTGGAGAGCGCGGTCTGCGGGTCGGCATCGAGACGGCGCAAGAGCTCGTCCGCCACCTTCGGGGCCGCTACGCCGGGGCCTATCTCATGCCTTCCTTTGGACGCTTCGAAGTCGTCGCCGAAGTTCTGGACGCGCTCCAGTAGTCACCTCCGCCGCGCAGGAGAAGCCATGGCCGATCTCAACGACGTGACCGCCGCCGAGGCGGCGCGCCGCATTCGCTCGGGCGCGCTGTCGCCGTCCAACCTCCTCGCCGCCTGCCTCAAGCGCATCGACGCCCTCGAGCCCACCCTCAAGGCCTGGGTGCATCTCGACCGGGATGCCGCCGCGCGCGTCGCCGTGCAGCGGGACATCGAGGCGCGCGAGGGGCGCTTCATGGGCCCGCTCCACGGCGTGCCCGTGGCTCTCAAGGACATCTATGACGCCGCCGGTCTGGTGACCACGGCGGGGGCGGGGCCGTGGGCGCACCGGCGCGCCACCGTCGATGCCGTCTCGGTGGCCCGGCTGCGAGGGGCCGGCGCGGTGATACTCGGCAAGGTAACGACGACCGCCTTCGCCTTCCGCGATCCGACGGAGACGGGGAATCCGTGGAACCCGGCGCACACGCCGGGCGGATCGTCGAGTGGCTCGGGAGCCGTCGTCGGGTCTCGGATGGCCCCGCTCGCCCTCGGCACCCAGACGGTTGGCTCGGTGCTGCGGCCCGCCGCCTACTGCGGCGTCGTGGGCTTCAAGCCGACGCATGGGCGCATCAGCGCCGTCGGTGTGGTGCCGCTGGCGTGGAGCCTGGATCATGTCGGGGTGCTGTGCCGCTCGGTCGAGGACGCGGCGCTCGCCCTGGCCATCATGGCCGGACACGATGCCGCCGACCCTCATTCGGTCGTCATGCCCCTCGATGACTATGTCGGCGCCGTCGCGTCCCCCGCCGCGCCGCGGCTCGGGGTGCTGCGCCCGCTCCTCGAGCGCGCCGAGGCGGACAATCGCGCGCAGATCGATTCCACCCTCAAGGCGCTCCGGGCCGCGGGCGCCCAGGTCGAGGACGCGTCACTCGCGGCCTCCTTCGAGGGTCTGCCCGAGGCGGGCGACACGGTGATGCGCGCGGAAGCGGCCGCCTTCCATCGCGATCTCTACGCGCGCCATGCCGCCGAGTATCCTGTGCACCTGGGCGAGCGCGTCAAGGACGGGCACACCGTGAGGGCGGTGGACTATCTCGCCGCCCAGGCCCACCGCCGCGCCTTCCGCGCCGACATGGCCACTGTCGCGTCGCGCTTCGACGCACTCGTGTCGCCGACCGCGCCGGGCCCCGCGCCCAAGGGCCTGGCCTTCACGGGCGACGCGTCCTTCTGCGCGCCGTGGAGCTCCGCCGGCATGCCGTCGATCTCGCTCCCCACCGGGCTCGCGCCAAGCGGACTGCCCTTTGCCTTCCAGCTCACGGGGGCGCCGTGGTCGGAGGCGCGTCTCTTCGCCGCCGCGGCGTGGTGCGAGCGCGCCATCGGGTTCAAGGAGGCGCCGCGTGCTTGACCTCAAGATCGCGGGCGGACACGTCTTCGACGGTACGGGGACGCCGGCGGCGCGCGCGGATGTCGGCATCACCGGCGAGGGCATCGCCATGGTCGGGGACCTCGCGCGCGAGCCGGCCGGACAGACCCTGGATGCGTCTGGCCTCATGGTGGCGCCCGGCTTCATCGACATGCACTCGCATTCCGACTGGCGGCTCTTCGGCAATCGGCGCGCCGAGTCCAAGATCCGCCAGGGCGTGACCACGGAGGTCGTGGGCAATTGCGGGTTCTCCCCCGCTCCCGTGTCTCCCGAGTTCAGAGAGGATATGCGGGGCTTCGCGCTCTACGTTCCGCCCGGCATGGACTTCTCATGGGTCTCGGTGAAGGACTTCCTCCGCCGCTACGAGGAGGAAGGGCTCGCCCTCAACGTCGCGCAGCTGATCGGTCACGGCACGCTGAGGCTGGCCGCCATGGGCTTCGCCCGGCGACCGCCCAGCGCCAAGGAGCTGGCGACCATGCGGAGCCTCATGGAGGCGGCCATGGTCGACGGCGCCTGTGGGCTCTCGACCGGACTCATCTACGCGCCCGGCTCCTATGCCGAGACCGCCGAGATCGTGGAGATCGCCAAGGGCGCCGCGGTCGCGGGAGGATTCTATGCGAGCCACATCCGCGGTGAGGGCGCCACCCTCCTCGACGCGGTCGCCGAGGCCATCAGGGTCGGGCGCGAGGGCAGACTGCCGGTGCAGGTGAGCCATATCAAGGCGGCGGGACGCGCTCACTGGGGAAGGGTCGGCGACGCTCTCGCCCTGATCGACGGCGCGCGCGCCGAAGGCCTTGACGTCATGGCCGACGTCTACCCATACACGGCCTCGAGCACCACGATCCGAACGCTCCTGCCGGACTGGGTGCTCGAAGGTGGCATCGGGGCCATGCTGGGCCGGCTCCGCGATCCCGCCACGCGCGGGTACATCCGGGCGGACATGGCCCAGGGACCCGTCCTGGCCCGGGGCCTCGAGTGGAGCGACATCATGATCGCCTCCGCGCCATCACACCCGGAGATCGAGGGACTACGTCTCGACGAGATCGCGAGAAGCTGGGGCAAGGATCCGGTCGAGGTCGCCTTCGACGTGATCGAGAGCGAAAAGGGACGGGGCAACATCATTCTCTTCCAGCTCGACGAGGCCGATCTTCGCCGCGCGCTGGTCCACCCGCGCGTCATGATCGGCTCTGATGGGTCGTCGCTGGCGACAAGCGGCCCCATGGCCGACGGCAAGCCCCATCCTCGGAGCTATGGCACCTTCCCGCGCGTGCTCGGCCGCTACGCGCGTGACGAGCGCGTGCTGCCGCTCGAGACGGCGGTCCACAAGATGACCGGGCTTCCCGCCGCGCGGCTGGGTCTCGGCGATCGCGGCGTCATCCGCCCGGGCGCCAAGGCCGACATCGTTGCCTTCTCCCGCGAAGGTGTCCGGGATCTCGCGACCTATGAGGATCCACACCGGTACGCGGTGGGCATCTCGCATGTTCTCGTCAACGGCCGCACCGTTATTAAGGATGGCGAGCATACCGGCAGCCTGCCCGGCCGAGTGCTGAGGTCCGTCTAGACCAGGGCGGGGTGGGTGGCGCCGTCCATGGATTGGGCAGCCCGCTCGATCCTGTCGCGTGCTCGGTCGCCGTGGACGGCTCGACCCCCGAGGAACAAACACTCAGGTCGAGTGGCATTTTGCTGTTATACTTGTGCCTTATTTCACACCACATTGGAAAGGATTCCCATGACTCGTATTCTGATGATCGACACGAACCAGGCCCTGGCCGAGGCGGTCGGCAGCCAGTGTCTGAAGCACGGTATCGCGATTCGCTTCGCGGACAACCTCTGCGAGGGCCTTCGCCAGCTCCTCGACACTCCGGTGTCCCTCGTCTTGCTGGAAGCGGCTCGCATGCAGCCCTCGAATGTAGACCCGGTGAGGCTCTTCCAGGCGGTCATTCCCGGCGTCCCCGTGGTCATCCGGCTCGATGCCGAGGGGGCGATGGACGAGCAGGTGCGCTACGAGCTTCACGGCTTCCGGGTGGTTCGGGAGCCTTTCGACGTGCTGGAGCTCCTGGCCAAGGCCGAGCGGCCCGTGCGCGCCGCCATGCCGCGACCCGCGCAGGCGGCCGCCGCCGTCGACGCCGCCTATCGGTAGCGACCATGCGGTTTCGGCGGAAACTCGTGCTGCTGGCGACCGCGCTCGGACTGAGCGCGGCGCTGGTGGGTCTGCTCGCCGCCACGGAGGCCTCCCTTCGCGCCATCGAGCATCGCGAGTCCGCCACGAGGTCGGTCAAGCCGGAGCCCCCGACTCAGGACGGAAGCCGCGAGGGCGTGTATCGGGATCAGGCGACGGCGGAGTGAATGACGCCATGAGCCGATGTCCCGCCCGTTCGCTGGCGGGGCCGCGCAGGCTTGGTGTAGACTGAGGCCGTCAGCGCCGCAGCCGGCGCCCTCGCCTCCGATATTGGCTCTTCCGAGTATTGGGGCGCGCACCAAGGCGGAAGATCAACGGAAGGAGATCCAGATGGCATCGAAACTCTACGTCGGCGGGCTCTCGTACTCGACCACGAGCGAGACGCTCCGGGAATACTTCGCCCAGTGCGGCACGGTGGAATCGGCGGCGGTGATCACCGACAAGTTCTCCGGCCAGTCTCGCGGCTTCGGCTTCGTCGAGATGGCCACGGCCGAGGAGGCGCAGCGCGCGATCTCCGAGCTGAACGGCAAGGATCTCGACGGTCGGAAGCTGACGGTGAATCTCTCGACGCCGAAGGCCCCCGGCTCCGGGGGCGGTCCGCGCGGGGGAGGCGGTCGGGGCGGTGGTGGCGGCCGGGGGGGCGGTCGGGGCGGCGGCTTCGGTGGGGGCGATCGCGGCGCCTACGGCGTCCCGCCCTCCAAGAAGCCCTTCAAGTGGTGAGACGGCCCGAGCATTGAGCCTCGAGGGCGCGACGGTTCACCCGTCGCGCCCTTCGTGTTTCCCCCGCCTGCGCTTACCCCCCGGCTCTTACCCCAGAACGCGCTCGTAGCGGCCGAAGTCGTGCGCGGAGTCCATGAACCACTTCACGATCTCGGGATTGGAGCGCGGCGGGATCTCGCACGACGTGGATAGGATGAACCCCGAATGCTTGGCCGCCGCGTCGATGCAGCGGCGGACATCGGCTTCCATCTCCTCTTTCGTGCTCTTCTCGAAGCGCGTGGCGTCCACGTTGCCGATGGCCACCGCGCGACCCTTGGCCACCTCCATGAAGCGCTCGAGCTGGTCCACGTGGAGCTTGGGATCCGCCTGCTGGTCGAGATCGAAGGACACCGTGGTGAAGCCGCAGCCAATGATGTCCTCGAAGATGGGGTAGGTCGTGCCACAGATGTGGGTGGTCAGGCCCACCTTCTTGGCCTTGAAATACTCCACCAGCTCCTTGTGGTAGGGCGCTATGAACTCGCGATAGTTGTCGGGTGAGATGAGGCTGATCGACGCCGTCGGCTCCGAGAAGCTGAGCCCGATCTTGGTCTTGACGATGGCGTCACCCCAGACCTTGCAGAAGTCCGTGGTCACCCGCATGAGGTCATGGATGAACTGCGGGTCCTCGAAGGTGTCGAGCAGCATCATCTCCGGATTGCGCAGCAGCATGGCGATGGTCCAGGGGCCGACGGCGACGGCGCCCATGGCGGCGGGCGGCGCGGCCTTGACGAGGGCCTCGCACTGCTCGATGAAGCCGGGGAGACGCGCCGTCTTGTACGGATCCGGCATGCGGAGGGCGGCCAGGTTGGCCTTGTCTTCCAGCACGTGCCCCTCGATCGAGGGCACCACGTAGTCGGAGTACTTGACCTTGCAGCCGAAGGCCTCGGCCTCCTTGGCCAGATCGTTGTAGGCCAGGACCACGTCGGGCTGGTAGCGCTCGTAGTAGTTCATCATGGCCGCGATGGCTTTGATCGGATTCGTGCAGTACTCCTCGATGCTCAGGCCGTCCAGGGTGCCCGCGAACGAGGCCACGATGGGATAGACGGGCACGCGGTCGGCGAAGGAGCGCTTGTAGGCGGCCACGACGCGATCGCGGTTGGTCAGGCTCACCTTGCCCTTCTCAGCGTCCCAGAGGCGATTGACCTCCATGTACCGCGGCGGCAGCTTCGCCTCGTACTCCATGAACTGGGTGATCGGATAGCGGATGCCGCCGTTGTGGGTGCCCCGCAGGCCCTCGACGATCTCTTCCATCCTCGCCCACGGGATGGAGAACGCCATCTCGTGGTCCTGGGTCTGACCGAAGATGCGGTCGCCGGAGCAGGGAAGGATGACCTGCGACTCGCCCGTCTGCATCGTGGTCACGATGATGTCGGCGCAGACGGCGCGTCCCTCGAAGGACGAGGCGAGCCGCCCCCCGCGCTTCCACAGCGCGGCCTGGGTCAGCCGCATCACCTGCGCGGGATTGGCGTAGATGCAGACCACGTGGGGCTCGAAGGTGGCGCGGTCGAGCGGGGCCACGAGAAGGGTCTCGTACTCGCCCGGAGAGAACTTGTCGATGGCGGCCTCGGAGCGCTGGCCCGCTTCCTTGGTCTCCGTGTACATGCCTTCGCACAGGGTGCCCACGTTGTAGATCGGAAGCGGCTTGTCGAACCCGATGGCCGTGATGCCGAGGGAGCAGATGTGATCTTCGCGCGTGAGGGCGATCATCCAGCCGTAGCGACGCGACATGTCGATGACCTGGCACGACATGCTCAGCTTCTTGAAATCGCGCGCGGGGCGCCGGGCCCGCTCCGGGATGGGCTCGCCGGGCTTGAGCATCCGGATGGCCACCGGGAACGTCTGCGGGCGGATGTAGGTCTGAAGCTCCTTGTCCGCCGTCTTCGTATCGATCATTGGTGGGCCTCCCGGTCAGAGCGTAGGGGTGGGGTATACCTTTGTCAAGCAATGGCGGGCCTTTTCGATAGAATGTGCCGCACTGGCCATGGCCCGCTTCCGCATCGTGCACTGGAAGAACATCCCCTCGGCCGTCGAGGCGGCCGACGACGAGCGCACCGTGCGCCACCTGCTGTCGCCGAAGTTCCAGGACCTCATCGACTCCCTCGCCATGAGAGACAACGCCACCGAGGAGGAGGCGTACCTCGAAGGCTGGGGCCAGGGCGACTGGGAGGAGCGACCCGGCAGTGCCGAGGCCGTCGCCCAGGCGGTGGTGGCGGACATCGAGAGCGGCTTCCAGATCCTCCTCATGCAGCGATTCCTGCCCAAGCCGAGCTAGCGTCGTCTCCGACGCGCATTGCCTCGGTCTCGCCGAGCGCCTATAATCGCCGCGGGCCAATGAAGGCCAGGGAACTTCTCGCCGCGTGCTTCTTCCTCTTCGGGGCCCTTCTGATCTGGCCTCTGCTCACGATCGCCAATCGTCCGGTGCTCGTGGGGGGCGTCCCGGCGCTCGTGGTCTACCTTTTCACCGTCTGGGCCGTCATCGTGGGCGTGCTGGTCGCGGTGGCGATCCGCCGCCGCTCCCCGGAGGATGACGAGTGAGCTGGCTCAGCCAGCCGACCCTGCTCGCCATCGTCCTGGGCTACTTGCTGTTCCTCTTCCTCGTCGCCTCGGTCGGCGAGGCTTTCGCGGCCCGGCTGGGACGGGGCCGCATCCGCACCATCACCTACGTCCTCGCCGCGTCCGTGTACTGCACTGCGTGGACTTTCTATGGCAGCGTGGGGCTCGCGGCGAACCGGGGTCTCGAGTTCCTGACCATCTATCTCGGGCCCGCCCTCGTGGCGCTCCTGTGGCCCCTCGTCCTGCGAAAGCTCGTGCGGATCTCGAAGGAGCAGCGCATCACCTCCATCTCCGACTTCATCTCGAGCCGTTACGGCAAGTCGGCGAACCTGGGCACCCTCGTCGCCCTCCTCGTGGTCGCCGGCATGATTCCCTACATCGCGCTCCAGCTCCGCGCGGTGTCGGCCACCTTCAGCCTGATCATGCAAGAGGGCTCGGTGCTGGATGTGTTCGACCCGACCCTCTTGGTGGCAGTCACCCTCGCCTTCTTCGGTATCCTCTTCGGGGCCCGGAACCTCGACTTCACCAAGCAGCAGACGGGCCTCATGACGGCGGTGGCCGCCGAATCGGTGGTCAAGCTCGTCGCCTTCCTGGCCGTCGGCATCTGGGTCACCTGGGGCGTCTTCGGCGGCCTCGGCGACATCTTCGGCAGCATTGCCCGAGATCCTGTCTGGTCGAAGCTGCTCACGCTCGACCAGCCCCAGACCGCCTCCTACTCGCGCTGGGCGGCCATGCTGCTGATCTCGATGATGGCCGTCATGTTCCTGCCACGGCAGTTCCACGTGCTGGTCGTGCAGAATCCCCGCGAGCGGGACGTCAATGCGCTCGCGTGGTCGTTCCCCCTCTATCTGCTCCTCATCAATCTCTTCGTGCTCCCCATCGCTTTCGCGGGGCTCCTCGTGTTCCCCGAGTCCGGGGGCCAGGCGGACAGCTTCATCCTCCGCCTGCCCCTGCACTTCGACAGTCGGGTGATCTCGGTGGTCGTCTTTCTCGGCGGCTTCTCCGCCGCCACCGCCATGATCGTGGTCGACTCCCTTGCCCTCTCCAAGATGATCACCAACGACGTCATCCTGCCCATGCTGCTCCGCCGGCGACGCCTGGAAGACATCTACCTGGTGACGCTCTACTACACGCGCGCGGCCATGCTGGCGGTGGTCGGCCTGGGCTTCGCGTGGGCGCGGATGGAGCGGGGCCAGCTCCTGCTCGTCGAGATGGGATTGCTGTCCTTCATCGCGGTCAGCCAGTGCGCTCCCGCCATCCTGCTGGGACTCTACTGGCGGCGCGGCAACCGCAAGGGCGCGGCCGCGGGGATTTCCGCCGGCTTCGCGCTGTGGTTCTATACCTTGATCATCCCGGCCCTCGTCAAGGAGGGGCTCGTGCCCGTCTCCGTCCTCGCCGACGGGCCGTTCGGGCTCCAGTGGCTCAACCCCACCGCTCTCCTCGGCCTCTCCGGTCTCGACGTGACGACGCATGGCGTGTTCTGGTCGCTCTTCGTCAACGTCGGGCTCTTCGTCCTCGTGTCGCTCCTGACCGAGCAGGACGCCGACGACCGCTCCCAGGCCGCCGCATTCGTGGGGACGGCGGGGGAGGACAAGCACCCGGTGGTGGCGCCGGCCATCCTGTCCGCCACGGAGATCGAGGGACTCGTGCACCACTATGTCGGCGCGGAGGAAGCCGAGCCGCTCGTGCGCGAGCTCTTCCGCGGCAAGGCGCCCTCCGAGCTCACGGTGCCCGAGCTCCTCGAGCTGCGCATCCGCTTCGAGCGGCTGCTCGCCGCCTCCCTGGGGGCGGCGGCCGCCCGCATGATCGTCGAGGACCACTTCACCATCTCCAAGGACGAGGCCCAGGAGCTCGTCACCTCATTCCAGCAGATGCAGCAATCCCTGCGCCTGACCGAGGAGGAAGTCCGGCGTGGCGAGCGGCTCCTCGCGTCCGTCGTGCAGAGCGTCGACGACTGCATCGTGACCGCGGGGGTGGATGGCCGCCTCGTGACGATGAACCCGGCGGGCTATCGGCTCCTGGGTCACGCGCAGCGACGGGTGGGGCGGCTCGGACTTCAAGATCTCCTCGGCGCCGAGGACCGTGGGCGCGCCGCCAAGGCCATCGCCCGCGCCGTCGAGGCGGGACAGGGCTGGAGCGGACAGGTGACGGGCCGGACGGCCAAGGGCCAGACCTTCCCCGCCTACCTCTCCGTCCGCGGCATCGTGGACGCGGGGGGACAGACCATCGGAACGGTGGGGGTTCTGCGAGACCTGACGGAGCAGGTCGAGACCCAGCGGCGGCTCATCCAGCGCGAGAAGCTCGCCTCCCTCGGCGAGATGGCGGCCGGGGTGGCCCACGAGATCAGGAATCCGCTCGGCGGGATCAAGATGGCGACGAATCTTCTCTCCTCCAGCGAGTGGGGCGGGGGGGCGCTGTCGCAGGAGATGGCCCGGTCCATCCTGTCCGGGATCGGCGAGATCGAGCGGATCATCAATAGCCTGCTCGACTTCACGCGGGATACTCAGCTCGAGCGCGGTGAGTACGAGCTCGTTCGCATCCTCGATCCCGTGGTCGAGGCCATGGTCGCGGAGGGGCGGGTCCGCGGGATCGAAGTCGCCTATGGTCACGTGGAGCGGGAGGCGGCGGCCGCTGCCGATGGCCAGAAGCTCCGGCAGGTGTTCACCAACGTGATGAAGAACGCCCTCGAGGCCATCGACCCTCAGCGGCCCGGCGGCCAGGTCACCGTCAACCTCTTCGTGGAGGACGACCGCGCCACCGTGGAAGTGGCGGACAACGGCGTGGGCATCGCCCCGGAGGACCGCGAGAAGATCTTTTTGCCTTTCTTCACGACCAAGCCCTCCGGCACCGGGCTCGGGATGTCCATCGTGAAGAAGATCGTGGATCTTCACGGCGGCGACATCGTGATCGACAGCGCATCCGGGCGCGGCACCCGCGTCCGCATCTCCTTGCCGGCCGTCGGGCTGGCTCATCCCCTTGCCGGAGGCACGCCATGAAGCAGCGTCTCTTGCTCGTCGACGACGACGAAGTGTTCCTGCGTCCGCTCCATCGCACGCTCGAGCTCGCGGGCTACGAGGTCTTGCCCGTGCAGAGCGCCGAGGAGGCTCTGGACACCCTCAAGGCCGAGGACGTGGACGTCGTCCTCACGGACCGGCGCCTGCCCGGACTGGACGGCGTGGGTCTGGTGCGACACATCAAGGCCGAGCATGCCGACCTCGCCATCGTGGTGATGACCGCGTATGGCTCCATCGAGTCCGCCGTCGAGGCCATGCGGCTCGGCGCCGAGGACTATCTCGTCAAGCCCTTCGAGGCGCCCGAGCTCCTCCTCGTCATCCGCCGCGCCATCGAGTTCCAGGCCCTCAAGTCGGCCAACCGGCGGTCCATCCGGCGGAACCAGGAGCGATTCACCTTCCGGAACATCGTGGCGCGGAGCGCGGGTATGCACGCCGTGTTCGACGTGCTCCGCTCCGTCGTCGATCTCGACACCACTGTCCTCATCCACGGCGAGACGGGGGTGGGCAAGGAGCTCCTCGCTCGCTCCGTCCACTTCTCGGGGGCGCGCCATGATCGCCCCTTCGTGGCCGTCAACTGCGCGGCCATTCCCGCCGAGCTCTTCGAATCGGAGCTCTTCGGCTCGCGCAAGGGCGCCTTCACGGGGGCGAGCGAGCACCGGCGGGGTCACTTCCAGATGGCCCACGGCGGTACCCTCCTCCTCGACGAGATCGGGGAGATGCCCTTGCACCTCCAGAGCAAGCTCCTGCGGGCCATCGAGGAGAAGAAGGTGACCTCGGTCGGCGCCGACCGGCCCGTCGACATCGACGTCCGCTTCATCGCCACCACCAACAAGGACCTCCAGGCCGAGGTCGAGCGGGGCGCCTTCCGGCGCGATCTGTTCTACCGGTTGTCCGTTCTCCCCGTGCGCGTGCCTTCGCTGCGCGAGCGCCCCGAGGACATCCCGCTGCTCGCGCAGCACTTCCTCGCGGAGCTGGGTCGCCGGCTCAAGAAGAGCGTCAAGGCTGTCGCTCCGGAGAGCCTGGACGCTCTCATCCGGTATCCCTGGCCGGGCAATGTGCGGGAGCTCGAGAACGTGATCGAGCGGGCCGTCATCGTATCCCGGAGCGAGGTGCTGACGGGGCTGGAAGGCTTTCTCTCGGCGCCCAGCGGGGCGCATGCGCCCGTGGATCTCTCCCTGCCCTTCCGAGATGCCAAGGCGCGCGTCGTGGAGGAGTTCGAGCGCGCCTATGTGCAGGGTTTGCTCGAGACCCATGGCGGCAAGCTCACGGCGGCCGCCAAGCACGCGGACATGGACCCGAAGAACTTTTCAGACAAGATGACGCGGTACGGGCTGCGGCGCCAGACGGCCGAGCCTGGCGAGGGTGGCCCGCGCGCCACTTGAAGTCCGGCGCCGATTGGATTAGAAGATAGCGGGCGCGATGCCGCGCCGACCCGCCAAATTCCCACTCATGTGAGGCACGCCCATGGCGACGAAGACCGGGACCGGCACCACGTCCATCGAGGCCCTCCTCAAGGAGAAGCGGAAGTATCCGCCGCCCAAGGAGTTCGCCAAGCGCGCCAACGTCAACCGCGCCTCCGTCTACGCCGAGGCCGCGAAGAACCCCGTCAGGTTCTGGGAGCGATTTGCCCGCGAGCTCGACTGGTTCAAGCCGTGGCGGAAGGTTCTGGAGTGGAAGGCGCCGTACGCCAAGTGGTTCATCGGCGGCAAGCTCAACGTCTCCTACAACTGCCTCGACCGCCACATCAACACCGCCCGGCGGACCAAGGCCGCCCTCATCTGGGAAGGAGAGCCGGGCGACACTCGCACCCTCACGTACTGGGATCTCTACCGCGAGGTCAACCGCTTCGCGAGCGCCCTCAAGCGCGGGGGCGTCAAGCGCGGTGACCGCGTGACCATCTACATGCCCATGGTGCCCGAGACGGCGATCGCCATGCTCGCCTGCACCCGCGTCGGCGCTCCCCACAGCGTCATCTTCGGCGGCTTCGCGCCGGACGCCATCCGCGAGCGCATCCACGACGCGCAGTCCACCGTGCTGTTGACGGCGGACGGAGGCTGGCGCCGCGGCGGCCATGTGCCGCTCAAGAAGAACGTCGACGAGGCGCTCAAGGAGTGTCCGGACGTCAAGACGGTGGTGGTGCTCAAGCGGACGGGTCAGCAGATCAACATGCAGGCCGACCGCGACATCTGGTGGGACGATTTCGTCAAGGGGGCGGAGGCGTACTGCCCTCCCGAGAAGATGGACGCCGAAGACATGCTGTATCTCCTCTACACATCGGGCTCCACCGGCAAGCCCAAGGGCATCCAGCACACCACGGGCGGCTACCTGACGGGCGTCTATGCCACGACCAAGCTGGTGTTCGACCTGCACGACACCGACGTGTTCTGGTGCACGGCCGACATCGGCTGGGTCACCGGGCACTCCTACGTCGTCTACGGCCCGCTCGCCAACGGCACCACGACGGTCATGTACGAGGGCACGCCGGACACCCCCGACAAGGACCGCTTCTGGCGCATCATCGAGAAGCACGGCATCACCATCTGCTACACGGCACCCACGGCCATCCGGACCTTCATGCGCTGGGGTGACGAGTACCCGAATCGCTGCGATCTCTCGAGCCTTCGCCTGCTCGGCAGCGTCGGCGAGCCGATCAATCCCGAGGCCTGGGTCTGGTACTGGAAGGTGATCGGGGGCGGCCGGTGCCCCGTCGTGGACACGTGGTGGCAGACCGAGACCGGCCACATTCTCATCACGCCGCTGCCCGGGGTCACGACCCTCAAGCCCGGCTCCGCGACCAAGCCTTTCCCCGGGATCTTTGCCGACGTGCTGAATGACAAGGGGGAGTCGGTCAAGGCGGGTTACCTCGTGCTCACGAAGCCCTGGCCCGGCATGCTCCGCGGCATCTACCGCGACCCGCAGCGCTTCCAGGCGCAATACTGGAACCGCTATCCGGGTGTCTACTTCACCGGAGACGGCGCCAAGCTCGACGAAGAGGGGTACTTCTGGCTGCTCGGCCGTGTGGATGACGTGATGAACATCTCGGGTCACCGCGTCTCGACCATGGAGGTCGAGTCCGCTCTCGTGGACCATCCGCTCGTGGCCGAGGCCGCCGTCATCGGCCGGCCACACGAGATCAAGGGCCAGGCCATCGCCGCCTTCGTCACCATCAAGGACGGCGCCACGGGCTCGAAGGAGCTCATGGAAGAGCTCAAGGGGCACGTGACCAAGAAGATCGGGGCCCTCGCGCGCCCCGACGATCTCATCTTCGCCTCCGACCTGCCCAAGACTCGCAGCGGCAAGATCATGCGCCGGCTGCTCCGAGACATCGCGGAGGGCAAGGCGCTGGGCGACACGACCACCCTCGCCGATCCTGCGGTGGTAGCCCGCCTCAAGGATCAATACGGCGAGGAGGAGTAGCCGGGCTTCCGTACCAAGATCGCGCGGCAAGTTTGCCAAGCCCGGCGCCGCCGTGAGCGATGCTGGTGCTTTCTTTTCCAGCAGTTAGCAGGCATGCCCTCCTGGCACCCAGGATGCTTAGTCTTTCCGTCGGTACTGTGATTTCCGATTGAAGGGAGAGTCCTCTCGGCTAGCGGGGCCCCGAGGGTTCGATTGAAACCAAGGAGAGAGCACTGAAGACAGGGGAGGCCAATGGCGGTACTTAACATTACGGGCAAAGAGCTGCGTCGTGTCGTGATCGCCGCATCAGTGGGGAACATCATCGAGTGGTACGACTTCTATATTTTCGGTAGCCTGGCCTCGATCCTCGCCGTCAAGTTCTTCGACAAGACCCACCCGGTGGCGGCCTTCCTCAGCACGGTGGCCATCTTCTCGGTCGGCTTCCTGATCCGGCCGCTCGGGGCCTTCGTGTTCGGATGGCTCGGCGACAAGGTGGGCCGCAAGTACACATTCATCGTCACGCTGACCGGCATGGGAGTTTCCACCGCGGTCATCGGCATGGTCCCCACCTACGCCCAGATCGGCCTCTCGGCGGCCTTCATCCTCTTCGCCCTCCGCCTGATCCAGGGTCTCTGCCTCGGCGGCGAGTACGGCGGCGCCATCACGTACGTGGCCGAGCACATCGAAGACAAGCATCGCGGGTACTACACGGGCTGGCTCCAGACTTCTCCCACCCTCGGCATCGTCCTATCGCTGGGCGTGATCATCGGCACGCAGCGCTACGTGGGTGCCGAGGCCTTCGCCGAGTGGGGGTGGCGGGTGCCGTTCCTCATCTCCTTCCTCCTCGTGGCGATCGCGATCTATATCAGGCTCACGCTCGCGGAGACTCCGGTCTTCCAGGACATCAAGGCGAAGGGACAGA
This sequence comes from Candidatus Methylomirabilota bacterium, assembly GCA_035635755.1. Lineage (GTDB taxonomy): Bacteria > Methylomirabilota > Methylomirabilia > Rokubacteriales > CSP1-6 > AR37. The sequence continues at coordinate 24,111 of DASQAK010000239.1, forward strand.
CCACGACCAATCCCTGGCGCGAAGCCTTCATGAGCAGGAACATCAAGTACATCATCATCGCCAGCATCGTCGTGCTGGGGCAGGGGTGCGTCTGGTACAGCGGCCAGTTCTGGGCGCTGTTCTTCCTTCAGAAGGTCAAGAACGTCGACGTGCTGTCATCGAGCTACATCATCGCCATCGCGCTGCTGATCGCCACTCCGACGCTCATCTTCTGGGGCTGGCTCTCCGACAAGGTCGGGCGGAAGCCGATCATCCTCGGCGGTATGGCCCTGGCCTCCATTACGTACTACCCGCTGTACTCTGCCCTCGGCACTTACGCCGATCCCAAGATAGGCATCAACTACCCGATGTCCATCCTCATCGTGGTGATACTGGTCAACTACGTAGGCATGACCTACGGTCCGATCGGGGCGTTTCTGGCCGAGTTCTTCCCCGGTCGCATCCGCTACACCTCGGTCTCGGTGCCCTATCACATCGGCAACGGCTGGGGCGGCGGTCTCGTGCCGATCATCACGACCTCGGCGTACGCGTCCGCGGTGCAATCGGGCTCCAGCAATCCGCTGCTTTGGGCGCTGGTCTATCCCATCGCACTTCCTGCAATCATGTTCCTGCTCGCCGTATTCCTGATGCCCGAGACACGAAAGAACAGCATCTGGGCAGAGGGGTCTGCGACCCTTCACCAGTCATCGCATAGGGCTGGGCGGGCGGCTTCCTGATCCGATCCACTTAGCAGCGGTACCGAGCCCCGGGACCCAGACCATTGGCTCCCGGGGCTCGGTCTGTCTGAACCCCACCTTTTCCCATCTCCGATGCCTAATCTTGAGTCACGCTCCAAATTTTGGCGGTCGAGGTGACCCTTTTTCCAAGCGAATACTGGCACTTTGCCCGAAAGTGGCTTCATTGGCCCCCCTGTACCCGAATATTCGGCCTTTTCTCGCGTCTCTCTCGATGCCAGGCAAGGCATGCGGTTTGCAACAACGCCTCGGCAAGCCGAGCGGCGAAGTCCAACAAGCTCGCCGCTCAGGAGGGAGAACCGACATGGACGAGGTCAAGAAGAGGCTGGAGTCGGAACTGAGCCGGACCGTGGAGCGGCTCCGCCACATGGGCGGCCCACTTCTGTCCGTGGACGTGATGAACCGGGTGGGCGACACGAGCCAGCTGGCCGATGAGGTAGACGTCATCCAGGTCAACGAAGACCGCGAGATGAACTTCGCCACCCGCAGCCTCCTGGTGGAGCGGGCCAACCGCCTCGCCGAGGCTCTCGAGCGCCTTCGTGGCGGCGACTACGGCACCTGCGAAGAGTGTGGCGAGCCCATCGCGCCGGCGCGTCTCCGGGCCATGCCCGAGGTCCGCACCTGTGTGCGCTGCCAGGATCGCATCGAGCGCATGTCGCGGCACCTCGAAGCTGTCGGCGTGGGACTCGACGGCGAGGAAGCCGAAGAGGAGTAGCCCTTACCGCCGGCCCATCCGAGCCAGCCAGGGCTCGGGTCGGCCGGTGATGATCCCATCGACACCAAGGACGATGAGCCGGTCCCCGCGGACCGGCTCATCGTCTATCTGCACATGGCATTCGAGTCCCGCCGCGCGGATCCGGGCGAGCGTGTCCGTGGTCACCAGCCGACGCTCCACGCACAGCGCCCGGGCCACTCCCGCCGCGGGGATGGCCTCCTGGAGGGCACCTGCGGTCCACACGACGGCAAGCCCGACCTCGGCATTCCATGCCCGGAGGCGCGCGAGGCTCTGGCGTCTCGCGCACGCCACCACCGACACGGCGACGGCGTCGTAGATCTCGAGCGTCGAGATCACCTTCTCCTCTATGGTCGGGGATGGGCTGGTCGATGAGGCTTCGTCGACGTTCGCGAGCTCGAGCCAGAAGCGCGTCCGATCTCGGAAGCGCTCGAGCACCTCGGGGAGCGTCTGGATCCGCTGTCCGCGGAACCGCGCAGCCATCCATCCCCCAGCGTCCAGCCGCTTGAGCTCACGGACGGTCAGCGCGCCCACGTGGCCGCCGCCGTCGGTGACCCGATCGAGGGAAGGGCCGCCGAGCACGACGGGGTGGCCGTCCTTCGAAAGCTGGATCCCCAGCCAGAGAGCGTCGGCCCCGACTTCGAGGGCCGCCTCGAGGGCCGCGATGGTGTGGGTGGGCGCCACATCCGCGGCGCCGCCACGGGCCATCACGAGTGGGGCGGACCGCGACCCGTCCATTGTCTCGCTCACGACCTCCATGGCACACTCGGTGCGTGCGCACGCCGGTGCTGGACGTGTTTCGTCCCTTCCTGTGGCTCCTGGCGCGGTTCTACTGGCGCGTGCGCTTCGAGGGCGTCGAGCATATCCCGCCGGGGGGGCCCCTTGTCATCGCGCCCAACCATCTGACCTATGCCGATCCCGTGCTCCTGTGCATCCCCATCCGGATGCCCGTGCACTTCATGGCCTGGGACGCGCTGTTCGAGATTCCCGGGCTCGCCTGGCTCATCCGCCGCCTTCGCGCGTTTCCCGTACAGCTCAAGAGGCCCGACCCACGCTCCACCCGGGAGGCGGTCCGCCTGCTCAGGGCGGGAGCAGTGGTGATGATCTTTCCCGAGGCGGGCAGGAGCCCCGACGGCTCTCTCCAGCGATTCCAACCGGGCGCCTTCCGGCTCGCCTGCGCTCTCAAGGTTCCCGTGCTCCCGGTGACCATCCTCGGTGGCCACGAAGTCTGGCCTCCCGGGCGCATCCTGCCACGCCCGGGACGGCTCACCGTCATCTACCATCCGGTGATCGAGCCTCTTCCAGCCCACGACGCGCGGGCCGCCGCGCAGGCGTTGTCGAGACGCGTGCGAGCGGCCATCGCCGCGCCCCTGCCGCCCGGACGGCGCGAGTCCGCGGTCGACCCGCAATGATCAGTGTATACTTCTCGCGCCATGGCACGTCCGGTTGCCAAGCGCATCCTCGTGCTTCACGGGCCGAACCTCAATCTCCTGGGCACGCGTGAGCCCGCGATCTACGGGCGTACCACCCTCCGCGAGCTCGACCGGCGCATCCAGCGTCACGCGGCGACGCGGGGAGTGGAGGCGGTGTGTCGCCAGTCGAATCACGAGGGGCAGCTGATCGACTGGATCCAGTCCGCGGGGCGCGAGGGCTTCGGGGCCATCGTGATGAATCCCGGTGCCCTCACCCACTATTCCATGGGATTGCGCGACGCCGTGTCGGCGGTGCCCGTGCCCGTCGTCGAGGTTCACCTCTCCAATATCCACGCCCGGGAAGAGTTCCGGCGCCACTCCGTCATCGCCGCGGTCGCCCAGGGGCAGATCTCGGGCTTCGGCCCGGCGAGCTACCTGCTCGGACTTGACGCGGCCCTCGAGGCGGCGACCGGGCGGCCGGCCCGTCGCGCGCGGTGAATGAGGGTCGGCGTCGCCGCGTCTAACCGGCTCGACACCGGGACGCGCGGGGGCCGCCCGGCGCGGCCGTGACGCCTCCTACCGTCCCTCCGACGCCTCCGGACGCCGCGCCGCCTTCTCGCCCGGCCGATATCGATGAGCGTGCGCTCCTCGATCGATGCCGGGCGGGGGACGTCGAGGCCTTCGAGCCCTTGGTGGAGAAATACCGTCAGCGCGTGTGGCGCCTGGCCTACCAGGTGCTCCGCGATCGCGAGGAGGCATGGGATTGCGCTCAGGACGCCTTTGTGCGGGCCTTTCAATCGCTGGGATCCTTTCGCGGCCAGTCGGCCTTCTATACCTGGCTGTTTCGCATCGCCATGAACGTGGCGACCGATCGGCTCCGATCGCGCGGGGCTCAGGCGCGCGCCTTCGGCAATCAGCCGGTGCCGGAGGAGGAATGGGAGCGCACGGCCGCCGATCCCGGGCGGGGTCCCGACGAGGTGACCGAAGGCGCCCAGCGCAGAGCGCGCATCAGCCAAGCGCTCGACGCCTTGCCGCCCAACGCGCGAGCCATTATCATGCTGAGTGACGTCGAGGGACTGTCATACCGCGAGATCGCGTCCGTGCTCAACTGCCCGATCGGTACCGTGATGTCGAGGCTTCACAACGCGCGCAAGCGCCTGCGAACCGTGCTGGGGCCCATGCTCGCCGTGCTTCTGTGCCTTGCCACCTTGCTCGGCGCGACAGGTCTCGCCGTTCCGACGGCGGCGCAGACCCCGCCGCCCCCGGCGACAGCTCCCGCCCCCGCCGCCACGCCAGCCAAAGGCACCGTGCACTTCGAGGTGCGCGTTCTCCTGGCCTCGAACCCGACGCAGCCGACCGCGGCTCCCGGAGCTCCGGCGGGCAAGCAGAATCTGGCCCCCGCGGGCACGAGCAGCGGACCCGCGGACGCGCAGATGGACGAGCGCCTCAAGCAGATCCTGCCGCGGCTGCGCAAGCTGTTCCGCTACAGCGACTATGCCCCGCTCGACCACCACAAGGTCGATGTCGAGTTCGGTGCCTCGAAGCGGCTGCCCGCCGCCGGCGATCGCTGGCTCGAAGTGGCGCCGCAGGACCTCCAGGGCAAGTCCGTCCGCATGCGGGTGCGGCTCCTCAACGGGGAGAAGCCCGTGATGACCTCCAATATCGTCGCGGGCCCGGGAGCGCCCGCCGTGGTGGGTGGCCCGCGCCACGGCACGGGCGTGCTCATCATCATCCTGTGGGCCGATCCGATCTCGCCCGTTCCGGCAGGGAAGTGAAGGGCGCGGCGCGCCACCATGAGTGAAGGCCGCCCGGATGACGTGCGGACGGGGGAGGCGGGCTACTTCCGCGAGCGCGCGCGCATCGAGCAGGGCAACCTCAAACACCGGGACAAGCTCAAGGACGAAGGCAAGCTCTTTGTCCGCGACCGCCTGAAGCTCCTCCTCGACCCCGGCTCCGAGTTCCAGGAAGATTTTCTCTTCGCGCGCAGCCAGGACTCCGAGACGCCGGCCGACGGCGTCGTCACGGGCGTGGGTACCGTCGACGGCCGGGCGGTGTGCATCATGGCCAACGACTACACGGTCAAGGCCGGCTCCTGGGGTGAGAAGACCGTGCAGAAGATCGTCCGCATCCAGGAGCGGGCGCAGCGTCTCCAGCTCCCTCTTCTGTACCTCGTGGATGCGGCGGGCGGGCGCATCTCCGAGCAGATCAAGATCTTCCCCGGCCGCTACCACGCGGGTCGCATCTTCTACAACGAGGTCCAGCTTTCCGGCGTGGTCCCGCAAGTGTGCATACTCTTCGGCCCCTCGCCCGCGGGCTCCGCGTACCTGCCCGCCCTCACCGACTGCGTCATCATGGTGGACGGCAAGGCGAGCCTCTACGTCGGCTCTCCCCGCATGGTCGAGATGGCCATCGGGGAGAAGACCACGCTCGA
>DASQAK010000240.1:0-2628 GCA_035635755.1 Candidatus Methylomirabilota bacterium
ACCGCCTGCCCGCTCGATTGCTTCGATGCCTGCGGCGTGGTGGCCGAGGTCGACGGCGATCGCATCGTCAGGCTCGGCGGAGATCCCGAGCACCCGTTCACGCGGGGCGCCCTCTGCCGCAAGGTCAATCGCTTCCTCGTAAACCGCCAGTACAATCCCGAGCGGATCACCTACCCGATGCGGCGCGGCCCTCATGGTTGGGAGCGCGTCGGCTGGGACGAGGCCCTCGACCTCGCCGCCTCGAAGCTCGGCCTGGCGCGAGACCGGCATGGAAGCCTCGCCGTCTTCTTCCATCGCGGTAATGGCTCATTCGCCGCCCTCAAATGCATGGTCAACCGGTTCTTCAATCTCTTCGGGGGCGCCACGGAGGCCGTGGGCCGGTACTGCGCGGGCGAGGGTGACTACGGCACGCGGCTCGCGTTCGGCGACTGCCAGATCCACGACCCCCTTGACCTGCGCGATCACTCCAACCTCTTTCTCATCTGGGGACGCAATCCCGCCGTCACGAACATTCACATGATGCCCGTGCTCAAGGAGGCGCGGGCGCGCGGCGCACTCGCCATATCGTCATCGATCCCGTGCGGACCAAGTCGGCCCGCTATGTCGACCATGCCGTGCACCCGCGCCCGGGTACCGACGGCCTCCTCGCGCTCGGCATGGCCCATGTCCTCCTCGAGCGGCGGCCGGTGGACCTCGACCGCCTCGCCACCATCGGCGAGCGCGTCGACGCCTACCTCGGCCTGGTCCGCGCCACCTCGCTCGACGAGGTCGCGCGCCGCACGGATCTGTCGCGGGCGACCATCGAGTGGCTCGCCCTCGAGTACTTCGACCGGAAGCCCGCCACCATTCTCGAAGGCGTGGGACTGCAGCAGTACACCAAGGGGCACCAGACCTGTCAGCTCATCGCGGCGCTCGGGGTGCTCTCGGGCAATGTCGGGATACCGGGCGGTGGCGTCAACATGATGAATTGGCCGTGGCGAGCGATTCGCACCCCGCAGCTCCAGGCCGAGGCCGCCCGCACGTCGCCGCCGCGGACCCTGCCCGTCTCGCGTCTCGGTGAGGCCCTCGCGTCCGCCACCGATCCGCCCGTGACTACCGCGTTCTTCATGCAGAGCAACCTCGTGAACCAGATGCCCGATACGCCCGCCATCAAGACGGCCCTGTCCGGGCTCGAGTTCGTGATCTGTCTGGATCAGTTCCTCACCGATACCGCCGAGACGGCGCACCTCTTCCTGCCCACCACTACGTTTCTCGAGGAGGAGGACCTCGTCCCCTCCTATGGCCATCACTGGATGCAGCTCATGCAGCCGGTCGCCCGTCCGCTCGGCGAGTCGCGGAGCGATCTCAGCATTCTGCAGGGGCTGGCCGAGCGACTGGGCTTCGGCCCCGGCATGGCCGGGTCCGCCGGCGAGTGGATCGACGAGGCCTCCCGGCCATTGCGCGCGGCGGGCATCGGCTACAGTGCTCTCAAGGCCGCGGGAGGGCGTCTCTGGCCCGAGGGACAGCCGCGGGTGCCCTGGGCCAACGGCCGCTTCGCGACGCCGTCCGGCCGTTTCGTATTTCCTGATCGCTTCGATGACGAGCCCGTGCTCCCGACGGCCGAGTTCCCGCTTCATCTCATCGCCCAGGCGACCGCCGACGCGATGAACTCGCAGATCCTCGAAGCCGACCAGGACGACCTGGTCATCGCGGAGGTGTCACCCATCGCCGCGGAGCGCGCCGGCGTTACCGATGGTGAGCGGGCCGCGCTCGTCTCTCCACGGGGCCGCCTCGAGGTCCGGGTGGCGATCGAGCCCACGTTACGCTCGGACACCGTGGTCGTTCCCAAGGGCGGTTGGTACAAGCACGGTCGCAACATGAACGTGCTCGTCGAGCCGCGTTTCACGGCGGGAACGGGCAGCGCCTTCAACCAGAACTTCGTGCGCCTCGAGTCGACCCTCAAGACTGAGCCCCGCTAGATCCGCGCTTCCGCCTCAATCCGTGAGTAGAGGCGGCAAGCGGCCGAATGGCGTGTATCAACCGGTTCTCAACCTCAAGACCGCCAAGGCCCTCGGGCTGACGATCCCCCGTCGCTCCTGCGGCGGGCGGATCAGGTGATCGAGTAAGCGATGTGCCTCCCCGACACCGTGGACCCACGTGGCCGAAAGGGAACGTGAGTAGCGGCCCTATCTCACGCTGACCCGCCCTCGTCACCGGCCCTGACCGGCTCCGTCAGCCGCTCAGATGCCTGCCACCGCAAGTCCTTGAATGTGCGCGGACTTCACCATGGCCTGCCCCTTGCTGCCTCAGGGCCTTCGGGGAGATATGAGCAAGAGCCATGACTCCAACCATCGTCCCCTTGCAGGAAGTCCTGGATAATCATCCGACGCTCTCTCCGCGCGTGAGGGCGTTCTGCGAAGGCCTGCTCACTCAAGGCGACATGCTGGCCGTCACTGCGGACTATTTCCCGCACCTTTTCCTATGGCTGGTGACCACGCCCTGGCAACCCCCGGCTGATGCGGGAGGCGCTCAGTCGGCGGGCGGAGGTGAAGGCCACCGTCCTGAGCCTCCTGGAAGTCCAGGACCTGCTGACGACCGTGGGTGACGCGGCGCCCGCCACAGTCCATGAGGCGGCCGCACGGCTCCTGG
>DASQAK010000241.1:0-14992 GCA_035635755.1 Candidatus Methylomirabilota bacterium
CTCGTAGGTCTCGTGGCGGGCGCCCTCGGTCTCTTCGGCGTCGCCGCCATCGCTTCACAGATCGCCTGGATTCTCTTCCTCGTCGGCATCGTCATCCTCATCGTCCACCTGGTGGCCGGCCGAGGAGCACGCGTCCCTTGAATTCGATGAACCACGGAGGGTTGCGCAATGGCTGAACGGAGCAGGCTCGAAGGCCGCGAGAGGTCGTAACACCGATCCGGAGTAGCTATCCGAGGCAGCGGAAGGCCTCAGCCACGCGCTGACCAGGGCGACTTCGATGGTCGAGCACATGCGCGGCATGAGCCCTCGGGATTTCATGGCGCGCTCACCACTGATCGCGCTGGCCGTCGCGGCCGGCATCGGATTTCTTGTGGGCCTTTCTCGATCCCGGCGACCGTAGAGGGGCGGCGCTGATGCTGCGTCGCGTTCCGAGCCGAGCGGGCAGGGGGCGAAGCGTGGGCAGCCTGATCGAGGACCTGGTCGGACAGCTCGGTCACTTCATCGACCAGAAGCTGAATCTGTGCGGCTCGAGCTCGAGCACAACCTCGCTCTCCTCGTCCGGCACCTCGTCATCCTGGTCATCGGCGGAGCCATCGCGGCCCTGGGGCTCGTCCTGGTCGCGGTGGCGCTGGCCTTGGGGGTTGCCGGCCTCTTGGGCTCTGCCTCCGCGGGGTTCGCCGCCACCGGCATCGCCTTCCTCGCCCTCGGCGCCATCATCGTGGCGGTTCGTGTCCGCCGGCGGGTCGACCCGTCACGACGGCACGCGCTGCAGCGAACGACGGGAGAGCTACGAAAGGACGCGCAATGGCTGAGCAACGGGCGGTAGAGATCGAGCGTCTGGTCTCACACATGGACGAGACGAGACAGGCCATTGCCCGGACGGCGGGCGAGCTCGCCGATCGTGTCCGGGAAACCGTGGACTGGCGGCTGCAGACCCCGCGTCATCCCGCCGCCAGCCTGGGCGCCGCCGCCGCTATCGGGTTCATGCTCGGGCGGGCTCTGGGACCGGCCCTTCGCCTCGGCGCGCGCGTGCCCCTGAAGGCCGCCGCGCCGGCTACCCTCGGAGCACTTCCCGCCGCGGGACTCCTCGTCAGATTGGCGGGCGTGGCCGGGCTGGCCCGCGAGCTGGCCTTCGTCCCCTCGCTGCTCGCGCAGCTCAACGCGGTGATCCGGCCTCGGCGCGCGCGCGGGGACCGCGCGCGCTAGGAGCGGGGCGTGGCGGGCTTTCCCGTGGAGTTGCCAGGAGCGTTGAAGTCGGACTGACTCGCCTTCATCCGCCGCACCAGCTCGTCGTACGAGCCCGTCCGCATGATCCGGTCGAACTGGGTGCGATAGTTGGCCACCAGACTCACACCCTCCACGAAGACGTCGTAGACCAGCCACCGATCACCCCGGCGAAGCAGGCGGTAATCGACGGGAATCTCCGTCCCCTGCTTGGTGGTGAACTTCGTCTTCACCGTGGCGAGGTCTCCGTCGACGGTGTCGCCCAGGTACGTCACCTTCTCCCCGCTGTATTTCTCGATCTTCAAGACATAGGCCCGCTCCAGCAGATCCTCGAAGAGGGACACGAACTCCTGCTGCTGGCCCGGATTCAGAGTCTTCCAGTGCTGGCCGAGGGCACGCTTGGCCGTCTCCGTGAAGTCGAAGATCGACTCCGCTTCCTTCCGGATGGCCGCGCGGCGATCCGCCGCCTTCGCTTCCGCCTTGAGCTGGGAGTCTTCGAGGATCTGGATGACACGGTCGACGGAGCCCCGGAGCTGATCCGTGGGCACGCCGGCCCATGCCCGGATCCAGAACAGGCACAGGACGCCGACGGTCACGAGAAAGAGCGGGACCCGGAGGTCTCGCGGGCGGATCGAGCCGATTCGCACGATGGCCACTCTATACCCCCATGATCTGAACGTTGACGTTTCGTGGACGCGGTCCATCCCATTCGGCGAGCAGGATCGACTGCGAGCCGCCGAGCAGGAGCTCGCCCGCCGAGATGCCGATGGCGACCCCGTGGCCGAGCAAACTCGCGCGGAGATGGGCGGTGGCATTCCCGCGCTCGCAATCCGAGAGCCGAGGATCATTGTGCTTGTACTGGCACTCGTCCTCGACGAACCGCCCCATCATGTGGGACAAATCCTGAAAGAGCTCGGGCTGGGAGTCGATGATGAGGACGGAGCAGGTAGTGTGCAGGCAATTCGCGAAGACGAGGCCGTCGTGGACGCCCGCCTCCCGCACGATGTCCCGCACCTGCCGCGTGATGTCGATGGCTTGTCGGCGCCCCTCGCTCTGCACGGCAAAGTTCTGCCGCCTCACCTTCATCCCCGCGGATTGGGTCAGGGTGGCGCTCATCGGTCGCCCCGCTATTCCGCGAGCGCGCTCGCGAGGACGGTCTTCAGCTTCAGCACGTCCACCGGCTTTCGCAGATAGGCGAAGGCGCCCTGCTGGGCGGCATCGCGCAAATGGTTGAGGTTCCCGTGCGCGGTGAGGAGAATGACGGGCAGGGCCGGCTCCTCATCATGGAGCGCGTTCAGGAGCTCGAGCCCGTTCATGGTGGGCATGACGAGGTCCGTGATCACTGCGCTCGGGTGCACCTCGGAGACCTTCTCGAGGGCGGCCCGCCCGTCAGGGGCCGTCTCGACCTCGTAACCCCAGGCGGCGAGCAGGGCTCGCAGCCCTTCCAATGACGCGGGATCATCGTCAGCCACGACGATCCGCGCGATCGTATCGGTTCCGGCGGGCGACATCTCTCGCGGCCTAGGCCGCCCTCCGCTGCATCATGGGATCGATGGAAATCCGAGCGTCCACCCGGTAGCTCTTCACGCTACGGGCCGCCTCTCGCACCACGAGGTCGACGGCGGCCTGTCGAAGCTCGGGCCTCGGCACCGTTCCGACGATCTCGATGGTGGCGGGGGATCCACGCATGGGGATGCGAACGGTGGGGACGAGGGGAAGAGACGACAGGGAAGGCTCGGCCAGCAAGGCGTCGGAGAGGCGCGCCTGCAGGGCCACCGCCTCGTCCTCGCGCTTGCGGCGCAGATCATAGAGCTTGACCATGACGCCCACGGCGATCAGCAGCACCAACACGAGGGCGGCAACCATGAAGGCCCCGCTGCCGTTCGTCATCTCGGGCGAAGGCGATGGCGCAGGCGTGGGGCTCACCTGGGCCCAGGCGGCTGCAGCAGTCGTAGAGAGCGCGCCGGCGGCGGCTATCACTGCGCGCATTCCCGTCATTCGGCAGATCCGGCTCATGGCATCTACCTCCTTGAGCGATCAAGGTTGCATCGCTCATGCCACCGGACGGGAATCGCCGAAGTCCCCGTTCTGTGAGTCTTTGCCATGAACAGACACGACCGGCCCCCCTCTCGAGGGCCGGTCGGTTTTTCCCGCTCCAGGTAAGCTTTGCGAAGGCTTCGTTCAGCTGGCGATCTGGCCGGATTCGATCCTCCAGCGCCGCGTCTTGTTGTGCAGGGTTTTCGGGGTGGTGCCCAGAATGGCCGCCGCGCGTGTCTTGTTGTTGTTGACGGACTCGAGCGTTCTCAAGATGAGCTCACGCTCTCCCTGCTCGAGCGTGGTGCCCAGAGGCAGGAGCACTGCGTCCGCGCGCTCGGGCTTGTCGGTGGCCACGGTGCGAAACGGCAGGCACTGGGGCGAGATCAGATCACCCTCGCAGGTGACGACGGACCGCTCGATGATGTTTCGAAGCTCTCGGATGTTGCCCGGCCAGGAATGCTCGAGGAGCCGGGTCATGGTGGCGTCGTCGACGGACTTGACCTGACGCTCGTATTTCTCGTTGAACTCCGAGATGAAGGCTTCCACGAGCAGCGGGAGGTCCTCGAGACGACGACGGAGGGGCGGGAGCGAGATGGCGAGCACGTTCACGCGATAGTAGAGATCCTCTCGGAACGCCTTGTCGCGAACCGCTTCCGCGGCATCACGATTCGTGGCGGCCATGATCCGGATGTCCACCTTGGTCTCCGCCTTGCCGCCCAGCCGGCGGATCACCCCGTCCTGGAGGACGCGGAGGTACTTGGCCTGCAATGACGGGCTCATCTCCGTGATCTCGTCGAGAAAGATGGTGCCGGCATCCGCCAGCTCGAAATAACCGGCCCGCCGCTCGAGGGCACCCGTGAAGGCGCCTTTCTCGTGGCCGAAGAGCTCGCTCTCGAGAAGGGTCTCGGGGATGGCTGAGCAGTTGACGGCGACGAACGGTCCCTTGGCGCGGGTGGACATCTGATGAATGGTGCGCGCCACGAGCTCCTTGCCCGTGCCCGTCTCGCCGGTGAGGAGCACGGGAGCCGAGCTGGTTGCCGCGAGATCGATCAGCCGATAGACCTCCTGCATGGCGGGGCCGACCCCGAGCAGCGCTCCGAATCCCCGACTCTGCTTGAGCTGGCGGCGGAGCAGCGTCACTTCTTTCTGGACCTCCGCCCGCTCCACCGCCTTGTCCAGCACCACGCGCAGGCGCTGCGGGTCGACCGGCTTGGTCAGATAGTCGTAGGCGCCGTCCCGCATCGCGGAAACTGCGGTCTCGACCGTGGCATGGCCGGTCAGGAGAATGACCACCGTGTTCGGATTGAGTTCGGCCAGAGGCTTGAGGAGAGCGAGGCCATCGAGGCCGGGCATCTTAAGGTCGGCGATGACGACGGCGGGCGAGAAAGCCTGGGCGCGGTCGAGCGCCTCCTTGCCGTCGACGGCCTCGTCGACTTCATACCCCCACGCGGTAAGGAGGGCGGCCACTCCGGCCCGGGCCGATTCGTCGTCATCAGCGATGAGCACGCGATGCTTCATGTCGTCACCTTTTGGCTCGATGTTGGAGAATTCTTCCGGGAGCTGCCGGCCTGGGTAGGTAGCAAGGGATGTGCCCAGGGCACCCGCCACCCACTCCGAGACGATTCCTCCGTGCCGCCGGGTACTTAGGGGACACCGTCCACAGAGCCCAGAGGCGCGGCGGGATGCCGGGACGCTCGGACTGGAAGATTTTACCGTGCAACTTTGTCGAATCGACCAGGGCCGGCTCAGTTGCCGGGGCGACTTGATGGGCCGTATACTTCGCCCGCGGTCGGACGCTTCACGCACGCGCCGCGCTCGGCGCCAGACGAGCACCACATGGCTCGCACGAATCCAGGGCTCCCTCAGGCGCAGGCAGAGACTTCTCCGACTCGTACCTTGTCCTTGCGCACCCGCGAAATCCTCGCCGTCACCGTGCTGACGCTGTGCGTGATCGTGCTCACCACGGTCATGCACCTCTATCACACGCAACGCATCGTCCTGAACGCCACGCGATCCCAGGCAGAGTTCGTGGCCCACCAGATCTATTTTCAGAGCGCGCACGCTCTGTCTCGCCAACCAGGCCATGACCCCCGCGCGGTGCTGGCCCGGGACGCGGAGCTGCGCGCCCTCCTCGAGGCGAGTGTCGGCTACGACCCCTCCCTGCTCTACGCGCTCATCGCCGACGAGCAAGGCGTGGCCATCATCCACACGGACCGCCGGCGGGAGGGAGAGCGCGTGCCCCCGCAGCCGAGATTTCGCGACGCGTTCCCCGCGCGCTCGGGCCTGACCCTCTCTCCGGCGTCGCAGGTCTACGAAGTCGCGCTGCCCTTCGATGTCGGCGGCAAGCCCTTCGCCGCCATCAGGCTCGGGATCGCGGTGCCTCTCATCAGAAGCCAGCTCAACGACGTCTTATGGCAGACGCTGGCCCTCGGCGCCATCGCTCTCGCCGCCGCCCTCCTGGTCGCCCTCGCGCTGTCCACCGTCACCCTCCAGCCCATCCGCCAGCTCGCCGAGGACATGGAGCGGCTGCGTCTCGGCGAGTTCGACGTGGGCAGCCGCGCCGGCCCCGCCGACGAGTTCGGCAAGCTCGCGTACCAGCTCCAGCTCCTTGGCAAGCAGATCCAGTCGGACCGGAGGCAGCTCCTCACCGAGCGAACGCAGATCCAGACGGCCGTGGACCATCTGGAGGACGGCATCATCTTCTGCGGCGCCGATGGCCGGGTCCTCTTCGCGAATCGGGCGGGCGAGGTGGCGCTGGGACGGCCTGTCCCGGATTTGGCAGGAGGGTCGCTGGACGATCTCCTGGGCGCCGACCATCCCTTGCGTCCCATGCTGCGGCGCGCGCTCGAGGAAGGCGCGGCGACCCGGAACGTGACGCTGGAGGTGCGGACCGAGACGGGCGCCGTGGAGCTCCTCGCCTCGGTCTTCCCCATCGCCGAGGAGGGCGCGGCGTGTGAGGGGGCGATTCTCGTCACTCGAGACCTGAAGTCCGTCTCGGTGTCGGCGAGGACCTTCCAATCGCTCATTCAGTACTCGGCCCAGCTCGCCGCGCTCGGGCAGCTGACCTCAGAGGTCACGCACGACATCAAGAACCCGTTGCACGCCATGATCGTGCACATCGCCTTCCTGAGGGAGCGCCTCCCGAACCGCCCTCCCGACATCGCGCGCAGCCTCGACGTCATCGAGGCGGAGATCAAGCGCGCGGACCAGGTCCTGAATCGCTTCCTCGAAGCCGTCCGCCCTTCCGACGTCCCCCTCAGGCCGATCAGCCTCAACATCATCCTCCGAGAGATCGCCGCGCTCCTCCAAACGGAGTGGCAGCCCAAGGGCATCGCCTTCACCGTCACTCTCGACGACACCCTCCCGCGGGTGCGGGGAGACGAAGAGCTGCTCCGGCGCGCCCTCATGAACCTCATCGTCAATGCCTGCCAGGCGATGCCCGAGGGGGGCCAGGTCACCGTCACGACCGCGACCGACGAGGGAGGCGTGATCAGGGTCACCGTCACCGACACGGGAACGGGGATTCCTCCGGAGAATCTGGAGCGAATCTTCAAGATGTACTACACGACCAAGACGGACGGCACCGGCATCGGACTACCGCTCGTTCGCCGGGTCGTGGAGCTTCACCACGGGAGCGTGGAGTTCCTGTCGACGGTCGGGCGCGGCACCACGGTCATCGTTCGGCTTCCCCTCGAGGAGAGCGCGTGACACGGGCTCTCCGCCTCGCCCTCGCCGCCCTGCTGCCTCTGGGCTGCGCCACCGCCCCCGTCGCTCCCCCTACCGCGGTCAGGCCGCCACCCTCCGCGCCCACGCCACCAGCCCTGCCCCCGGCACCCCAGGTCTCTCCGCGCGTGGACAATCCGCAGAGCGTCGAGCGGGACGTCCAGGCGCGTCTCGCCCATGTCGCCCAGGTCATCGACCCGATCGACCCGTCGAAGCTCGGGTCGGAGCAGCGCCAGACGCTGTCGAGCGTTCAGGACTTCGTCTCGAAGGCGACGGAGGCCCTCCGAGCAAAGGACACGGCGCGGGCGAAGATCCTGGCCGACAAGGCCTCGCACCTCGCCGATGACCTCGCCCTGGCCTTGAAGAGCATCAAGTAGCCGAGGCCTCCGCCGGGACGATTTTACTGACCCGGGCATCGCCGGCCCCCCGTCGGTGAGCGCCCGCGAACCGAATGTGCGGCGATCTCCATACTTTCCCCTCATGGCATGCGGAATGCCTGACTGGATCGGAGGTGTTCGTCATGCCGGCAGCCATCGAGGAGCATGGGGTCATCGGAAATCTCCGGACCGTGGCGCTGGTGGCCACCAACGGAGCCATCGACTGGTGTTGTTTGCCGAACTTCGACTCCCCCAGCGTGTTCGGCGCCCTGCTGGACGACGCTCGCGGCGGGCACTTTCAGATCTCGCCCATGGTCGGCGGGCTCCGCACCCGTCAGACCTACCTGCCCGACACCAACATCCTGATCACGCGCTTTCTTCACGCGGATGGGGTGGGCGAGATCGTGGACTTCATGCCCGTTCATCAGGGAGCGGGCTCCGAGCGACCCGCTCGCATCGTCCGGCGCGTCTCCGTCGTTCGTGGCACGCTGCGCTTCCGGCTCGATTGCCGGCCAGCCTTCGACTACGCGCGGGCCGCCCACGAGGCCGTCCGCCGGTCGGAGGGCATCCTGTTCCATGCGCCTGCGCTCTCGCTCTGGCTGCAGGGCACCGTCCCCCTCCACGTGGAGCAGGGTCGCGCGACCGCGGAGTTCGAGCTGCGGGGCGGGGAGCGTGCGGTCTTCGTGCTGGAGGCCGCCGCGGACCCGGAGGCGCTGGGTGCGAAGGTCGCCGCGCCGGAGATCGAGGAGTGGCTGCAGCAGACCATCGCGTACTGGCGGCGCTGGCTCGCGCGCTCCCACTATGTCGGGCGGTGGCGGGAGATGGTTCACCGCTCGGCGCTCGTCCTCAAGCTCCTGACGTTCGAGCCCACGGGCGCCCTCATCGCCGCCCCCACCACAAGCTTGCCCGAGCGCATCGGGGGCAGCCGCAACTGGGACTATCGCTACACCTGGATCCGCGACGCGAGCTTCACCCTCTACGCTCTGCTCCGCATCGGCTTCACCGAGGAGGCGGGCGCCTTCATGGGGTGGCTCGATGCGCGCTGTCACGAGACCAAGGGCCGCGGGGGGCTGCAGGTGGTCTACAGCATCGACGGGCGACACCGCCTCCCCGAGACCACCCTCGATCACCTGAGCGGCTATCTCGACTCCCGCCCGGTCCGAATCGGCAACGAAGCGCACCGCCAGCTCCAGCTCGATATCTATGGGGGCCTCGTCGACGCGGTGTACCTCTACAACAAGCACGTGGCTCCCATCGCCTACGATCTCTGGACGAACGTGGTGCGGCTTCTCGAGTGGCTGGGCCGGCACTGGGACAAGCCGGACCGGAGCATGTGGGAGATCCGTGACCAGCCGCGGCAGTTCGTCTCCTCCAAGGTCATGTGCTGGGTAGCCATGGACCGGGCCATGCGCATCGCGCGGGCGCGCGGGCTCCCCGCGCCCTTCGAGGAATGGAGGCGGACCCGGGACGCGATCTACACGGCGATCATGGACCACGCGTGGAGCGAGAAGCGCCGAAGCTTCGTGCAGTACTACGGCAGCGAGCACCTCGACGCGAGCCTGCTCCTCATGCCCCTGGTGAAGTTCATGGGGCCGAACGACCCGCGGATGCTCGCGACCATCGAGCGCATCCAGGAGGAGCTGGTCACGGACAGCCTCGTGCACCGCTACGATCCCCGCGTCACCCCGGATGGGCTCGAGGGCGAGGAAGGCACCTTCAGCGCCTGCAGCTTCTGGCTGGCCGACAGCATGACGCAGACGGGTCGGCTGGAGGAAGCACGCCTGATGTTCGAAAAGATGCTGACGTACGCGAACCACGTGGGGCTGTATGCGGAGGAGATCGGACCGGCGGGCGAGGCGCTGGGCAATTTCCCGCAGGCCCTGACGCACCTGGCCCTCATCAGCGCGGCCGTCAACCTGGACGACGCCCTCACCCACGCCGAGCGGGCGGGCCCCTCCGGCCGCGTCTAACGGGCGGCCAGCACAGTCGAGGGCTGGAGCGTGCTCAGCCAGTCGGGCTGCATGCCCAACTCGCCTAGCGTCTCGACCACGCGCCGAGGCGTCCCGAGGTCCCGCCAGGACACCGCGGAGAGCCGAACCACCGCGAGCTTCCGAGGGCAGCGCTCCAGCACGGCCTGCGAGAAGTTCGCCCGGGGCGAGAGCTCGTAGGCCTGGCGAATGGCCCAGCGCTCGTGCTCGGTGCCCAGGAACCTCGAGAGCCTGACCAGACGCTCGTGGAGCGCGGGCAGGCAGTCGCTCCCGGCCTCGACGAGGGTGGTGGCACGGCCCGCGAAGACGAAGGTATTCCAGAGAGCTCCGGCCCGATAGAGCTCCTCGGCCATCGCCTGGATCGGCTTCTCCCTGAAGTGCCGCACCCGGTACAGCTGACTCGGCCCCGGGCCCGGCAGCGGTTCTCCGAGCTCGATCCAGCCGTAGTCCGTCTCGGGCTCGCTCGGCTCCGCGCCGAGGAGGACGATGCGATCGCCCTGGCGGCTCAGGAACCCGAGGGCATCACCGACATGGCCCATGAAGGCCTCGTCCTCGCCCACGAAATGATCCGACGGCAAGACCACCATCACGGCGGCGGGATCCCGGGCGAGGATCCAGTGAGCGGCCAGCAACACGGCGGCGGCGGTGCCGCGATCTCTCGGCTGCTCGAGGACATGGGGCGTGGGAGTCTCATGCTTCAGCTCGGCCGTCACATAGGACCTGTGCCCCGCCATGGTCACCACGGCGATCTGCTGGCGAGGAACCAGCCCGCTCACGCGATCGAGCGTCTGGCGAAGGAGCGACTTGGAGCCGGTCAGGACGGCATATTGCTTCGGCCGGTCATCTCCGTACACGTGACGCGTCAGCTCTCTCAGCCGTATGCCCTGACCGCCGGCCAGCACCACGGCCCAGACATGCCCTCGGTCGATCAAATCCCGGGCGCGGCGCTCGGACGTTGACAGCTCCTGCATGGTCCCGAACATTGGCGAGTCTCCTTTGGAGGCCCCTGCTCGGGGCGCGCCTCTGGACCCGCTCGCAACGTGTGTGCCAGACTCGCCCCGACTCGCCGCGCATGGCCAAGCGCGTGGAAGATCGAATGATTGGCGGGCTCGCTTCTGCGCGAGGTCTCTCGTTAAAGGCGGCCCGTGTGTCTGATCTTACCGAACTACCCGGTAGTTTCGACCCGGTCCACAGACTCTGACGTCGTGTACTAATTACCGCCGGCCGCCAACCACCGCACGCTCGCGTGGTGCAACCCGTTGAAACTGAAACCTACTCCGCAGTCGCCAACGGGGCATATCACTTGCAGCCCTTGGCACATGCCGGTTCCAGCAGTCATGTTGGTTTCACTGTCATGAGGAGGCTTCCATGAGCAGATCAACGTGCGAGTGCGGAGCGCCGATTCTTCGTGCCGTCGACGATCTCGGATGCATCGATTGCGGACAGCCGTGCTGCCCGGTGTGCGCATACGTTCTCGAGTCGGTCGCCTATTGCGCCTTCTGCGCGTCCCAGTTCCTCGAGGTCACGGAATACCGAGCCGAGCGTTGAGCCTTGACGAAGGAGGCGGGAAGGGGAAGGAGACACGGATGATGGGTGACCCTCGATGACCGACGCTTGGGGTGATCTGGTATGGGCGGCGATCAGCAATCTCAACGCGCGGCTTGCCCTCGTGGTGCCGGGGATCCTCGCCATGCTCACGCTGGCTGCCGTGGGCCTCGCGGGAGGCTGGGTCACGGCGCGGATCGTGAGACGCCTCGCTCGCGTGCTCAGCATCGACCGGCGCGCGGACGAATGGGGAGTGACCATGGCTCTAGGGCGCTCGGGCCTCCGCCGGGCGCCCTCCGAGGTCATCGGCCTCGTCGTGTTCTGGAGCATCTTCATCGTCTTCGTCACCCTCGGCGTCGAGGCCCTGGCCATTCCCGGGACGGGGCGCCTCACGGACTTCGTGCTCGCGGGGCTTCCGAAGATCTTCGGGGCGGCGGGAATCCTCCTCGTGGGCTGGCTCGTGGCCAACTTCCTCGGTGAAGGCGCCCTGATTGCCGCCGTCAACGCGCGGGTGCCGGAGGCCCGACTCCTGGCCCGGGCCGTCCGCTGGGGCGTCCTCCTCTTCGCCGCCGCCATGGCCGTCATCCATCTTGGCATCGGCAAGGAGATAGTCCTCGTCGCCTTCGGAATCACGTTCGGGGGCTTGGTCCTGACATTGTCTCTGGCCTTCGGTCTGGGCGGCCGGTTCCTCGCCCGCCAGATCCTGGATCGATACCGGCGGCGCGACCCACACCCCAGCGAGACGCTCACGCACCTCTGAGGAGGTGCCAAGGTCGGTCATGACCGACGCGAGCCGTCTCTTCGATGACGTGGTCGCCGCCCTCGGGCGTCCGCGCAGCGCCACCTATCGACTCCAGCTCGGGCCATCGCTCGGGTTCGACGAGGTGGCGGCGCTCGCTCCCTATCTATCGACGCTGGGGGTGAGCGAGGCTTACCTCTCGCCGTGCTTCAAGTGCGGCCCGGGCAGCTCGCACGGCTACGACGTCACTGACCACAACGCCTTCAATCCGGAGGTCGGCAGCGCGGCCACCTTCGATCACATGGCCGAGACCCTCCGCGGACGCGGCCTCGGAATCATCCTCGACCTCGTGCCCAATCACATGGGGATCGCGGGGGACGCCAATCCGTGGTGGCTGGACGTGCTGGAGAACGGCCCGAGCTCGCCCCGGGCCGCCGTCTTCGACGTGGACTGGAACCCTCCGAAGCCCGAGCTCCGCTACAAGATCCTGCTGCCCGTGCTTCCGGATCAGTACGGGCGCGTCCTCGAGTCCCGTCAGCTCCAGCTCGAGCTCTCGGATGGCGCGTTCTTCCTGCGGTACGCGGGCGCCCGGCTTCCCATCAATCCCGACACCTATCCGCAGATCCTCACGCACCGGCTGGATGCCCTCGGCGAGCACCTTGGCGAGGACAACCCGTCGCTCCAGGAGCTGCGGAGCGTCCTGACCGCGCTCGCACACCTCCCCGGGCACACGGAGACCGAGCCCGCGCGCGTCGAGGAGCGGCTACGCGAGAAGGAGATCATCAAGCGGCGGCTCGCCGCGCTGGTCAAGGAGTCGGCGGAGATCCACGACGCCCTCGACGAGACCGTGCGTGTCTTCAATGGCGAGCCCGGCGTGCCCGAGAGCTTCGATCCGCTGGACCGGCTGCTCACCGCCCAGGTCTACCGGCTCGCCGACTGGCGCGTGGCGGGCGACGAGGTCAACTACCGGCGCTTCTTCGACGTCAACAACCTCGCCGCCATCCGGATGGAGCGTCACGAGGTCTTCGAGGCCACCCACGAGCTGGTCATGCGGCTCCTGGGGGAGGGCAAGGTCGCAGGGGTCAGGATCGATCACCCGGATGGCCTCTACGCGCCGGGCGAATACTTCCGCCGCCTTCAGGAAGGCGTCCTCCTCGCCACCGCGCGGCGGCTGCTTCCCGCTCTCGACCCCGCGGCCGCCGAGGCGCTCGCCGCGGAGTACCGCCGGAGGGTGGCGGCCGATCCCGCCGCGCCGTCGGCACGGCCGCTCTGGATCGCCGCCGAGAAGATCCTCATGTCCGAGGAGGCGTTGCCCGACTGGTGGGTGGTGGCGGGCACCACGGGCTACGACTACCTGACCTCGGCCAACGGCCTCTTCGTCGATCGCAGCACCTCGCGCCAGATGTCGCACGTCTATGCCCGCTTCGCGGGGGCGTCCGCGCCCATGGCCGATCTGAGCTACGCGGCCAAGCGTCTCATCATGCAGGTCTCGATGGCCGCGGAGATCATCCAGCTCGGCCAGCGCCTCGATCACATCTCGGAGCGCAACCGGCTTTCGCGCGACTTCACCCTGGCCAGCCTCGTCCGCGCCATCCGGGAGGTCATCGCGGCCTTTCCCGTCTATCGCACCTATGTCGGCGACGACGGCGTGGAGCCGAGCGCCCGGGACTGCGCCTTCATCGACCGCGCGGTCGCCGAGGCCGAGCGGCGGAACCCCACCGTCAACGTCTCCGTCTTCGATTTCGTCCGCGATGCCCTGCTCCTGCGCCATCCCGCGGCGAGCGACGCGCGCGAGCAGGCGGAGCGACAAGACTTCACCATGCGCTTCCAGCAGACCACGGGTCCCGTCACCGCCAAGGGCGTGGAGGACACCGCGCTCTACGTCTACAACCGGCTCGTGTCCCTCAATGACGTGGGCAGCGATCCCGCCCGCTACGGCGAATCGGTGGCCGCCTTCCACGAGAAGAACGCGCGGCGCCTCGAGCGGTGGCCGGAGTCGCTCGTGTGCACCTCCACGCACGACACGAAGCGGAGCGAGGATGTGCGGGCCCGGATCAGCGTGCTGTCCGAGGTGCCGGCCGCCTGGGCCTCCCACGTCCGCCGCTGGCGCATGATGGGCCGGCGCTTCAAGCAGGAGGTGGAGGGGCGAGCGGTTCCCGACCGCAACGACGAGTACCTCCTGTACCAGACCCTGGTCGGCGCTTGGCCCGCCGCCGAGACCAACGAGTCGATGGAGTCCTTCGCCAGGCGGATCGGCGAGTACATGGAGAAGGCGACGAAGGAGGCGAAGCGCCGCACGAGCTGGATCAATCCGAACGCCGCCTATGATCGGGGCGTCCTCCACTTCGTCAACGAGCTGCTGGCTCCGGGCAGCCCGTTCCCGAGCGCGTTCGTGCCCTTCCAGCGCCTGGTGGCCCTCTATGGCGCCGTCAACTCGCTCGCCCAGGCCGTCCTCAAGGTCGCCGTGCCCGGGATCCCCGATTTCTATCAGGGCACCGAGCTCTGGTCGCTCTCGCTCGTGGACCCCGACAACCGCCGTCCCGTCGACTTCGCCCGGCGCCAGACCTTGCTGGATTCGCTGGCCGCCCTGATCGCTGACCGCCCCGACGGCCTCGAGCAGCTGGGTGCCGAGCTCCTCGAGACCTGGCCGGATGGACGGATCAAGCTCTATGTGACGCAGCGGGCGCTCACGCTCCGTCGGGAGCGCGAGCGCCTGTTCAGGTCGGGGAGCTATACCCCCCTGTCGGCGTCCGGGGCGCGCGCGGAGCATCTCGTCGGACTGGCCCGGAGAGACGACGGCCAGGCCGTCATCGTCGCGGTGCCGCGACTCTCGGCCCGCCTCACCGACTTCGCCGGGCGGTTCCCCCTCGGCGACTCCGTCTGGGGAGACACCTGGCTCTCCCTCGGCGATTCGAGCCTGGAGGGTGAGTACACGGATCGCTTCTCCGGCCTTCGGGTCGCCACGGAGCGGCGCGACGGTGCTCCCGTCCTCAGAGCCGGCGCGCTCTTCGGCAGCCTGCCCGTGGCCATGCTCATGCGCGGGGAACCGGGCTCGTGACGCCCCCTCGGGCGGAGTCATCCAAGACGCCGCTGCGCCGGCGGCCCGGCATGCCCTACCCGCTCGGGGCCACCTGGGACGGCGCGGGCGTTAATTTCGCGCTCTTCAGTGAGCACGCGACGGCCGTGGAGCTCTGTCTGTTCGATCCCGAGGATCCGCGGCGCGAGCGCCACCGGCTCCGCATGCAGGAGCAGACGAACCAGGTGTGGCACGTCTACCTGCCCGAGGCGAGACCGGGCCTCCCGTATGGCTACCGGGTCCACGGGCCCTACGAGCCCGAGGCCGGGCACCGCTTCAATCC